>JBKPOV010000028.1:0-42690 GCA_046733315.1 Actinomycetota bacterium | reverse complement strand
CTGCTGCTCTTACGACAGCGTCATCCACGGCCGCCGCCTCCACGTCGAGCACTGGGACGTGGCGATGCAGCAGGGTGCCCACGCCGCCCGCAACATGCTCGGCGAGGACGCCGACTACGCGGTCGTGCCCTACTTCTTCAGCGACCTAGCCGACTGGGCCGGCCTCGAGTACGTCGGGCCCGCCTCCGAGTGGGACGAGGAGGTCTGGCGCGGCGACCGTGACAGCGGCGAGTTCTCCGTCTGGTACCTGAAGGACGACCACGTAGCGGGCGCCCTGAGCGTCGGCCGCTCCGAAGACCTCGCCGAAGCCCGCCGCCTGCTTGCCGACGGCGTTGACGTCGCGGGCGCCAAGGAGCAGATCGCCAATCCCGACGCCGACCTCTCGGCAATCAGCTAAGGCAATGGCCTTTCACCCCGCCCGGCGTGGTCAAGGTTGGATACGTCGAGCGGATATCCTCAGATCCAGCCGTTGCGGCCTGGTGTAATGGCAGCACGCCTCGCTCTGGACGAGGTAGTCGGGGTTCGAGTCCCTGGGCCGCAGCTCGTCGCCCTCCCTAAATCCCTGCAAGGGCGTCTAATCGCTTTGCTAGTTTCGCTCCACTCTTGAGCCCTCGCCGGACATGGATCGTGTTGCTGCCCGTGGCCGGCCTGCTGATCGCCGGCTGCGGCGGTGGCGGCGACGATGAGTCGACCGAATCGACGACCGTCCCGACGGCGACCACTACCGCCCTGACCAAAGCGGATCTGATCGAACAGGGCGATGCAATCTGCGCCGAGGTCAACGCCGCGGTCGGCACAGTCGGGGCAAGCAGCGCTGAAACCGGGAGCTCCGCCGCGCGGGCGGCCGATCTCTACAGCGGCATGATCGACAGTCTCAACAACCTCGGCACGCCCCAGGAAACCGACGGCTACCCCGAATTTTCGACCGCCGCGGAAGAACTTGCTCAGGCCGAGAGCGAAGTCAAACTCGCCGCAGAGCGCGACGATGCAGCCGGTTTCGAAGCGGCTGAATCGAATGCTTCCTCAGCGCTAACGTCATTCCAGAGCGCCGCCAGCGAATACGGCTTCGAGGACTGCAGCGAAGGCCCCAGCGCCCCGGTCACAACGGCGCCGGGTGGCGAAGCCAGTGAAGGCGAAGCCGGCGAAGCGCTTGAAGAAGAAGCGCCCCCCGAAGCACTCGAACCCGAAGCAGAAGCCGAACCCGCTCCGGAAGTCGCCCCTGAAACCGGCGGCGCCGGCGGCACAGCCGAAGGCGGCGGCACCGCGGGCGCCCCCGAAGGCGGCGGCACAACCGGCGGCAGCTCCGGCGGCATCGGCCCCGGCTAACCACGTAGGCGCTCGGCTGCCCGTCAATCGCCGTACGGCCTGCCTAGCGGTCGCACTTTCCGCCGCATAACGGCAGAAAATGCGACCGCATTCGCGGGAACGCTCGCGTCCATCGTTGGTGTCGCACTTGACGCCGCATAGCGGCGGAAAGTGCGACCGCTAGGCCGCTGAGGACTCTTCCCAGGCGCCGTAGAGGCGGGAGTAGGGGCCGCCCGCTTCGATCAGCTCGTCGTGCGTCCCTGCCTCTGCAATGCGACCAGCTTCGAGGACGACGATCTTGCCGGCGCGGCGGATCGTCGAGAGGCGGTGGGCGATCACGATCGCGGTGCGGCCGGCAAGCAGGCGCTCGAGGCCTTTCTCGATCGTCTTCTCGGTGCGGACGTCGACGTTGGAGGTCGCCTCGTCGAGGATCAGGATGCGCGGCTCGGCCAGCAGGGCACGGGCGAAGGCGACGAGCTGGCGCTGACCGGCCGAGAGCTGCACGCCGCGCTCGCCGACCTCGGTCTCGATCCCTTCCGGCAGGGCGGCGATGAACTCGGTCGCGCCCACGGCCGCCGCGGCGTCTTCGATCTCCGACAGCGTCGCCTCCGGCCGGCCAAAGGCGATGTTCTCGCGCACGCCGCCAGAGAAGAGGAAACCCTCCTGGGGGACGATGCCGAGCTGGCGTCGCAAAGCCTGCTGGCGCATCCCCGTCAGGTCGTGCCCATCGACGAGCACCCGGCCCCGCTGCGGGTCATAGAAACGCGCCACCAGCTTGGCAAAGGTCGACTTGCCAGCACCGGTCGATCCAACCAGCGCCAGCGTCTGTCCGGCCGGCACGTGCAGATCAACGTCCCGCAGCGCCCAATCCCCCTCCTCGTCCAGAGACTGACTTCGCCTTTTGTTGCCACTAGCGGAACTAAACGCGAAGTCAGCGTCGTCGGTGTAGGAGAACCAGACGCCCTCCATCTCGATCTCGCCGCGCAGGGTGCCGGGATCGACCGCGTCCGGTGCGTCGACCATGTCCGGCGCCGTATCGAGCAGGTCGAAGATCTTGTCCAGTGCCGCCATCCCCTGCTGGTAGGTGGTGTAGAGCTGGGAGAGCTGCTGGATCGGTTCGAAGAAGACCTGCAGGTAGCCGACGAAGGCGATGATCACGCCGATCTGGATCGCGTGGTCGATCGCTTGGGTGCCGCCGTAGAGCAGGATCGCCGCGGTGCCCACCGAGGCCAGCAGTTCGACCCCGGGGAAGTAAGAGGCATTGAGGAAGACGGTCCGCATATTCGCGTCGCGGTTCGCTTCGTTCAGCTCCGTCATCGCCGCCGTGTGCCGTGGCTCCTGGCCGAAGCTGCGCACAACCCGCACGCCGCTCAGGGTCTCCTGCAGGTAGCCGTTGATCGCCGCGATCCGCTCCCTGGTCGCGCGGTAGGCACCGTGCGAGACGATCCGAAAGACCACGCTCGCGGCCGCGATCAGCGGGAAGGTGATGAAGGTGACCAGGGCCAGCTTGACGTCGAGCACGAGCAGGATCACGACCACCCCGACCAGCGTCAGCACGCTGGAGAACATCGTCACGACGCCATCGGTGACGAGCTGGTTGAGCGCCTCGATGTCGTTCGTCATGCGGCTGATCAGCACACCGGGGCTGCGCCGGGTGAAAAAGCCGATCGACATCGTCTGCAGGTGGGAGAAGACCCGCTCGCGCAGGTCCTGCAGGGCGCGCGTGCCGACCCAGCCGACGAGGTAGGTCTGCAGGTAGGTCGCCGCGGCGTACAGCGTGGCGACGACGACGAAGGCGGCGACGATCCAGTCGAGCGCGGCGACGTCGCCGGTGACGATGCCGGAATCGACCGCCTTGCCGGCGAGGTAGGGAGGAGCGAGTGCCGCGCCCGTCGCCACCAGCAGCGCCACGAACATCAGCGCGACCTTGCCGCGGTAGGGCCGCAGCAGCCCGATCATCCAGCGCACCTTGCGGCCGCGCTGGTCCTGACCGCGCAGCAGCCGCCAGAGCGCGGCGAAGAGCAGCGCGATGTTGCGCCAGCGGTTCACAACCACCCCTTCCGGTGCGCTTTATGCACCCATAGGGTCCAAAAGGCGCACTGGAACCTCACAGCCGTGCCATCTCCTCGCGCTGCTCGAGGTCGCGCTGCAGGAAGACCGAGTCGGCGAGCCCGTGCTCGGCGATCTCGCGGTAGAAGCTGCAGCCTTCGAGCAGCTCGGCGTGAGTGCCACGGTCGACGATCCGCCCGCCATCCATCACGATCACTTCGTCGGCGAGCGAGACCGTCGAGAGCCGGTGGGCGATGATGAAAGTCGTCCGCCCGGCCATCACCTCGCGCAGCCCCGACTTGATCGCTGCCTCGGTGGTCGCATCGACCGAGGAGGTGGCGTCGTCGAGGATCAGGACGCGGGGATCCGCCAGCAGTGCCCGGGCAATTGCCACTCGCTGGCGCTGCCCGCCGGAGAGGGTGAGGCCGCGCTCACCGACGACCGTGTCGTAGCCGGCCGGCAGGTCCTCGATGAACTCGGCTGCCTGGGCGCGCCTGGCAGCTGCTTCGATCTCCTCGCGGTTCGCCTCCGAGCGCGGGTAGGCGATGTTCTCGGCGACGCTGGCGCTGAAGAGGAAGCTCTCATCGCCGACGAAGGCGATCTCCGCGCGCAGCGACTCGACCCCGACCGAGCGCACGTCGGCCCCGTCGACCAGCACCGCGCCCTCGCTCGGGTCATAGAGGCGCGCGATCAGGGCGACGAGGCTGGTCTTGCCCGAGCCCGACGGCCCGACCAGCGCCACGGTTCGCCCGGCCTCCACCTCGAAATCGACGTCCCTGAGCGCCGCATCCGACATTGACCCCCCTCCAGTGTGGTCAATGTCGGATGCGCGGGGGCGGAAACCGTCGTAGCGCAGGGTCACGCCGCGCATCGCAACGCTGCCGCCGCCCTTCGGCAACGGTGGCGCCCCCGGCGGGCTCTCGATTCGCGGCTCCCGATCGAGGATCTCGAAGAGGCGGTTGCCGGAGGCGATCGCCCGCTGCGCCATGCCCATCGCGACCCCCAGCATCCGCATCGGCCCCGCCAGAATCACCAGGTAGGTGTAGAAGGCGGTGAAGTCGCCGAGGCTGAGGTTTTCGTTGATCACCTCGCGGCCGCCGATCAGCAGGACCAGGGCAATCCCCATCTGCGGCAGCAGCCCGATCAGCGGCGAGAAGAAGGCCTGCAGCTTGGTCGAGTAGATGCTCTGGTCGAAGACCCGGGTGACGGCCCGCTGAAATCGGTGCAGCTGGTATTCCTCCCGCGCGAAGGCCTTGACGATGCGGATCCCGGAGATGTTCTCCTCTGCCTCCGCGGTCAGCTCGGCGATCCGCTGCTGGACCTCCTGCTGAGCCGGCCGTGAGACGCGGTTGTAGCGGGAAGCGGTGAAGACGATCAGCGGCGCCGGGATCAGCGCGATCAGCGCCAGCACCGGATTGATCACGATCATCACCACCGTGACCAGGGTGATCGTCAGCAGGTTCTGGGTGATGAAGATCAGCCCATAGCCGAGGAAGAAGCGGATCGATTGCAGGTCGACCGTCGCGCGCGACATCAGCTGCCCGGTCTGCTGGGAATCGAAGAAGCCGAGCTCGAGCCGCTGCAGGTGGGCGTAGAAGAGCTGGCGAAGGTCGAATTCGACGGCCAAGGAGACCCGGCCAGCGACGAGGCGCCTCACGACGGTCAGCCCGAGGCGCAGGATTCCCGCCCCGACGATCGCCAGTGCCAGCGGCAGCAGGTCCGGCTGGTCACCGTCCTGGATCGCGTTGACGGCGCGACCGATCAGCCATGGAATCAGCACCGTCATCCCCATCGCCGCCCAGGCGAACACCAGCGAACCCCAGAGCTGGCGGCGATATGGCCGCAAGAAGCCCATCAAACGCCGGTAGGTCCGCATCAAGACCCACTATACAAAGTAAAGTATTGGCCAATCCCGCCTTCCGGTGTTCCTTTGCCCCGCAATAAGGGGGAAAAGGCGCACCGGAGCGGTGTTCAGTCGAAGGCGGCGGCCTTGGCGCTGGGGACCTTGCCGTTGATGCACTTGGGGCCGTGGCCGGGCTTGGGAAGGATCTGGAAGTTGGTCACGGCGTGGAAGGGGGTGGTCGAGCCGTCGTTCTGGGCGAGGTTGATGACAAGCCGGTAGAAGCCGGGGGGGAGAGCGTGGTAGTAGATCTCCGGCCGGGTCGCGGGGGAGTAGCTGCCGGCGGAGCCGATCCGTTCGGCCAGGACCCCATTGGGCCCCGAATACTCGGGGAAGTCGAAGGAGCGGCCGACCAGGCGACCGTTGCCGAAGGGACTGTCGATCGCCCGTTGCAGCTTGACCGGATCGACGCAGTCGGGCACGCGGTTGAGGCCGAAGCGGACGTGGCCCTCATGTAGCTGCGGTTCGCCGCCGAAGTGCAGCGGCGCCAACTGGAAGTTGTGGACCCTGACCTTGACGACGACGGCGTGGCTTTTCTGGCGCGCCCCGCTGCGCGGCGAGATCACCTCGACGGCGGGTTCACCGCGTAGGGCCGTCGCCTCGGCCTGGGCGCGCGTGCTCTCCTTGCCGCCACCCAGGGCCAGCACTACCGCCACCGTGATTGCAGCCGCGACTGCAACAACGGCGATTGCGGCTCGAGTGCTCACGACGGCGAACCTTAAGCGAGCCTGGCCGTCGCCGTGCGGTCGTACTTTCCGCCGCTATGCGGAGGGAAATGCGACCGCACGTCTAACGTTCAGCCCTTGATTCGACGCGCAGGCATCGCCGCCGCGGCCACGTTCGCAGTCCTCGCACTCACGGCTCCGGCCACGCCGGCAGCCGGCCTTGCCGATCGCGTGCACGTCTTCGCCGGCACCAGGCCCGGCCACGACACCTTCGGCGGCGGCCACAACTTTCCCGGCGCGGCCGCCCCCTTCGGGATGGTCCAGTGGAGCCCTGACACGACCCCGGCGGACCGCAACGGCCGCGGCGGCTACGACCACCGCGACGCCCACATCAAGGGATTCAGCCTCACCCATCTCTCCGGCGCTGGCTGCGCCCTCTACGGCGACTTTCCCTTCCTGCCGACGACTGAGCAGCTCGATGCCTCGCCCGCGGCCGACGGCTCCGGGCTCGACGGCCAGTTCCAGCCCGGCTTCTCGCATGCCCACGAGAGTGGCCACCCCGGCTACTACTCGGTGCGGCTCAACCCCGTGCGCGGCGGGTCGATCGACGCCGAGCTGACGGCGACGACCCGCACCGGGATGGCGCGTTTCACTTTTCCCCGCGGGAAACGTTCCAGCGTCCTGATCAACGCCGGTGGCAGTGCCCAGCCGGACGACTTCGCGGCCGTGCAGATCGACCCCGCCCGTCATGAGATCGACGGCACCGCATCGAGTGGCCTCTTCTGCGGCCACCGGCCGCGCTACCGCGTCTACATCGCGGCGATCTTCACGCGGCCCTTCGAGAGCTTCGGCACCTGGGAAGGCGACGAGGCGCTGCCGGGCTCGACCGCGGCAAGCGACAGCCAAGTGCCGCCCTCCAACCCAACGACCAGCGCCGATGCGGGCGCATACGTCAGCTTCGACACCCGCCGCAACCGTACGGTCACGGCGCGGGTGGGGATCTCCTTCGTCAGCGTCGAGGCCGCCCGCGCCAATCTTGCCGCCGAGAACCCCGGCCTCCGCTTCGGCACGATCGCCGAGCGCACCGAGCGCGCCTGGAACAAGTGGCTGGGGCGGATCCGCGTCTCCGGCGGCCCACCCAGGCTCCTCGACACCTTCTACACGGCGCTCTACCACGCCGGCCTCGCCCCGCGAACCTTCAGCGATGTCGGCGGCGCCTACATCGGCATGGACGGCCTCCTCCACCAGGCCGCCGGTCGCACCCAGTACGCCGACTTCTCCGGCTGGGATACCTACCGGACGCAGATCCAGCTGCTCTCGATCCTGGCGCCACGCCGAGCCAGCGAGATGGTCCGCTCGCTGCTCGCCGCTGCGGCCGAGAGCGGCTGCCTGCCCCGCTGGTCTTACGCCAACGGACAGAGCATGACGATGGTCGGCGACTCGGCCGATCCGCTGATCGCCTCCGCCGCTGCCTTTGGCGCCACCGCCTTCAACCACGCGATCGCCCTCACGGCGATGCTGCGCGGCGCCGACGAACCGTGTCAAAGTGCCAACGGCGAATACCTCGAGCGCCAGGGCCTCGCTCCCTACCTTGCTCGCGGCTACATCCCCTACGACCTCGACACCAACGTTCGCAACGCCAACTCGATCTACGGTGAACCCGACGACGTCTGGGGCTCGGCGGCAACCACGCTCGAGTACATGCTCGACGACTTCGCGATCGCCCAGTTCGCCGGCCGTTTCCTGCGCGACCGCTCAACCTACGAGCGCTTTATGAAGCGCTCGGGCAACTGGCGCAAGCTCTTCAATCCCCGCAGCGAGATGATCGAGCCCCGCTACGAAAGCGGCGACTTCCCCGCCGGCTACGACAACCTGCGCGGCGGCGGCTTCGTCGAGGGCAACTCGGCCCAGTACAGCTGGATGGTGCCGCACGATCCAGCCGGACTCTTCCGGGCGATGGGAGGGCGGACAAAGGCGGCCGCACGCCTCGGCCGCTTCTTGCGCAAGCTCAACGGCGGTCCGGGCGGCACCCACACTGACCACGCCCTGCTCGGCAACGAGCCGACCTTGCACGTGCCTTGGCTCTACGACTGGACGGGGCGTCCGTATCGCACCCAGGCGGCGGTTCGCCGCGCTCTGCGCCTCTACAGCACCGCGCCCGCCGGCTACCCCGGCAACGATGACCTCGGCACCCTTTCCTCCTGGTACGTCTTCGGCGCCCTCGGCCTCTACCCGGCCGTTCCCGGCGTCGGCCTGCTGGCCCTCGGCAGCCCACTCTTCCGTCACGCTTCCGTCGCCCTGTCCGAGCACCGCCGTCTGACCATCTCGGCCGCCGGCGCGACCGCCGGCCGCGCAAAGAAAAAAAGCAGGACGGTCCTCAGTCCGGCGCGCTCCCCATATATAGGGGGCCTGCGGGTGAACGGCCATCTCTATGCCCGGCCGTGGATCGCCTGGTGCGAGCTCGCCCACGGGGGGCGGCTGGGCTTCCAGCTCGCCTCCCGTCCCGACCGCCGCTGGGGCAACTCCGCCGCCGCCGCGCCACCTTCCTTCGGCCCCGGCCGCACGATGCCGAAGGACGCCTGCACGCCTTGACCCTCTCGCCGAGCCGCACAGGCGCCCTCTGGGTGCTGGCGTTCCTCACTGCGCTCGGCGCGGCGATGCGGTTCGCCAGTCTTGACGTGCAGAGCTTCCACCACGACGAGGTGATCACCGCCGCCCGGGTCCTCCCCGGCAGCTTCGCCGAGATGTTCCACGCGGTAAAGGTCAGCGAGTCGAACCCGCCGCTCTACTACGTGCTCGCCTGGGGCTGGGCGAAGGCGTTCGGCACCGATGAGGTCGGACTGCGCACACTCACCGCGCTCTTCGGCGCAGCCACCGTGCCGCTCGCCTACTGCATCGGCGCTGAGCTGGCGAGCCGCCGCGCCGGCCTGATTGCGGCCGCTCTCGTCGCGGTCAGCCCGATGCTGATCTGGTATTCGCAGGAGGCCCGCTCCTACGCCGTCCTCGTCTTCTTCTGCGCCGCCTCGCTGCTCTTCTTCGCCCGGGCGCTGCGCACCCGCAGCGGGCGCGACCTGGCGCTCTGGGCACTCAGCTCGGCCCTCGCCCTCTGCAGCCACTACTTTGCCGTCTTCGCGGTCGGGATCGAGGCGGTCTGGCTGCTTGTCGCCCTGCGCGCCCGCTGGCGGCTGGTGTTGCCGGCGGTCGCGGTCGTTGCCGCGACGGGCCTTGCCCTGATCCCGTTGATCTCGGCCCAGGTCAATCCGACTCATATCGGCTGGATCGAAGAAAGCCTGCTCTCGACCCGCTTCCTCGAGGCCGGCGTCAGCTTTCTCGCCGGGGAGACCGGCCACGTGATCGCCGAGCCGCCGCGCGAGCGCTACGCCCTCCTACCCCTGGCGATGATTGGGGCCGCCCTGCTCCTCGTTGCGGCCCGGGGAACGCGCCGCGAGCGCCGCGGCGCTCTGCTTGGCCTGGTCATCGGCATCGGGGTCGCCGCCCTGGCTCTGCTCGCAGCCCTGATCGGCCGGGACTACGTGGTCGAGCGCAACCTGCTGCCGGCCCTGGTGCCGCTCGCGAGCGCCGCTTCGATCGGCTTCGCCGCTGAGCGCGCCCGCCGCCTCGGCCTCCTCCTCGCGCTTGCCCTCTGCGCCTACTGGGTCGCCTTCGACATCCACGTCTCCGAAACACCCAACCTGCAACGGCCCGACTTCCGCGGCATCGTCGAAGAGCTCGGGCCCCCATCGGGGCCACGGGCGATCGTCACCTGGAAGCTCGCCGCCGATCCTGTGCGCTTCTACCTGCACAACCACGCTGAGCGCATCTACAGCGGCGATTGGCCCGTGCGCGAGATCGACGTGATCAGCAAGTCGCTCGAAGGCCGCGCCGTCACCGGAATGCCAAAGGTTTTCCACCCCATCGCGCGGGTAAGGTTCGAGCGCCTCACCCTCACCCGCTACATGTCAGCCCGAACCCGCGAAATCCCCTTCTACCTGCTCAAGCGCGTCCACACCGGCTTCGGCTTCAACGCCGTGGTGGTAGACGGCCAACCCGGAGCGCAGCCGTGAGCGCCAGCGAATTCGCCTACCGGCTCGGTGCCGCCGCCCGCCGCCCGGCGAGCTGGTGGCAGTTGATCAAGTTCGGCCTCGTCGGCGGCTCGGGCTACCTGGTCAATCTCGGTGTCTTCGCCCTGCTCAGCGCAAACCTCGGCGTCCACCACCTAATCGCCGCGATCGGCGCCTTCTGCGTGGCCGTCTCCTCCAACTTCCTCTGGAACCGCCACTGGACCTTCGCCGCCGGCGACGGCCATGCCGGTTTCCAGGCCGCCCGCTTCTTCGCCGTCAGCGCGGCCGCGCTGCTGATCAACCTCGCCGTGCTGGAGGCGCTGGTGGGGGGGACGTCGATGGGCGACCTCGCCGCCCAGGCGATCGCCGTCGCCATCGCGATGCCCTTCAACTTCCTCGGCAACAAGCTCTGGACCTTCGCCTAGTTGCGAATCGGTACAGCTCGGTCCCCGGCTCGCTAATATTTCTGAGCAATGGGGGAGGCCAGCGCAACCGAGATACCGCAGGACTGGTACCGCTCGGCGTTTCCGCCCGAGGAGACGCTGAGGCGCCCGTGGGCTGATCGCACCGGCGCCGAAGTGGACCGGGCGCTCGCGATGCTCGGCGCGCAGGGCGGCGAGCGGGTGCTCGACATGGCCTGCGGCACCGGCCGGCACTCGCTCGAGCTCGCCCGCCGCGGCCACGAGGTCCTCGGCGTCGACATCTCCCCGGACCTGCTCGCGATCGCCGAGGCAGACGCCGAGGCCGAGTCGCTCGCAGCCAGCTTCCTCGCAGCCGACCTGCGCGAGCTCGAGTTCGACGAAGAGTTCGATCTCGTCCTCAACCTCAACGACGGCGCGATCGGCTACTTCGAGACCGAGGAGGAGAATCACCGCACCTTCGAGGTGATCGCCGCGGCCCTGCGCCCCGGTGGCGGCAACGTGCTGCAACTCCCCAACGTCCTCTACGCGGAAACGCACTTGCCGCAGAAAACCTGGATCGCGGGCGAGGGCATGGTCGAACTGATCGACCATCACTGGGAACCGCGCACGCGCTACTTAGAAGGCTCGACGACCCCGATCATCGTCGGCGAGACGTTTGAGGGGGTCAAGCCGATCCCGTTCCGCCAGCGCCTCTACTCGGTCGACGAGATCACCGAGGTCTACGCCTCCGTGGGCATGGAATTCGCCGGCGCCTTCCGCGGCACCGGCAAGCCACGGCCGCCGAAAGACAGCCAGTTCGAGGTCTTCTACGCGGGTCGCAAGCCCGCCTAAGGCGGGTCTAGCGCCGACCTACCAGTCGCCCTTCAGCCAACGCATCAGCTCCGGCATGCGCCCGCGCAAATCCGGCCGCGTTGAGGCGAGCTCGGTGCTGGCTAGCTGTATCGCGCTGCCGAGCGCGAACGTCGCCTTGTGCGGAGCAAGCGGCAAGCCGTGCTCCAGTCCTTCCAGCGCGCCGGCATCGCCACGCAATGCCCAGAGCGCCTCGCGCGTTTTGTCGGGATCCTGTTCGGCGATCTCGACGACCCTCATCACTGCCTCGTGAACCTCGTCGCCGGCAGGGGCATCGGCGGCCGCCTCGACCACCTGATCCACGAGTTGGTCGTCCAATCGACCGTCGAGGACTGCGGCGAGTTCTCTACCCTCTGTCACTGGGACCTCCCTCTTAGGCCTCGGCCTGTCCCCAGTTCTCGCGTCAGCAGCCCCGAGAACAAGCGTTACAGATTTCAGTGTAGACGTTCACGAAGACCATAATCCTCTGTGCGTCATTGGTCAAATATTTTCGCGCCTTGTCGCGAATAGGGTCATCAAGCAGTCGGAAGGCCGAGCCGAATGAGCACCACGAAACCGAAATACGACGCTGCCGAGGTTGAGGCGAGGCGACAGGCCGCCTGGATGGAGCGCGATGCCTTCGCGACCCCGCCGCCGCGCGAGGGAGCGAACTCGGTCTACATCAAGCCCTCCAGCCCGTTCACCTCGGGGAAACTCCACATGGGCCACGTCCGCGATTACTCGATCGGTGACGCCTACGCCCGCTTCCGGCGTGCACGCGGCGACGACGTCCTCTTCGGCTTCGGCTTCGACGCTTTCGGCCTCCCCGCTGAGATGGCGGCGATCGAGCGCAAGATTCCGCCCGCCGACTGGGTCGAGAGCTGCGGCGAGCGGATGCTCGAGCAGATGCGCCGGCTCGGTTTCTCCTTCGACTACGAGCGGGTCTTCTACAGCTCCGACGAGGGCCAGTACCGCTGGTCGCAGTGGCTTTTCCTAACCCTGCTCGAGGCCGGCCTGATCTACCGCGACGACACCACGGTCGACTGGTGCGATCACTGCCGCACGACGCTCGCCGCCCTGCAGGTCGAGGACGGCCGCTGCTGGCGCTGCCACAACGAGGTGCGCCTGATTCGCCGCCCCACTTGGTTCCTTCGCATCACGCCCTACCTCGAGGAGAACGACGCGCGCCTCCCCGAGTTGGCCGACTGGGATGAGATCTCGCTGGCGACCCAGCGCTACATCCTCGGCCGCAGCGACGGGGTGGAGGTCGACCTCGGTGGGCCCACCGGGGCACAGCTCACGGCCTTCTCGCCCCATCCCGATTCCGTGGTGCAGGCGAGCTTCGTGCTGCTCTCGCCGCGCCATGCCGAGATCGAGCAGTGGACCGGCAGCGATCCAACCGTGCGCGAGCAGCTCGACGAGCTGCGCTCGGGTGGCTGGGAGCGCAGCGCCCGCGACGCCAAGTCGGTGCCGCTGGTCGACACCGGGACCGCCGCGACCGCTCCCTGGAGCGAGGCGCCGCTGCCGGTGATCGTCTCCCCACTGGTCGACGCCCGCTACGGCCCGACGGCGGCGCTCGGCATCCCCGGGGTCGATGAGGCCGACGCAGCGATCGCCGCCCGCTTGCCCCGCGTGGCAGATGCGGCAAGCGCGGCTGCGGGCGCCGGCTCATGGGAGTCGAGCGCAGCGGCGGGCGCCAGTCCAGGGGAGTCGAGCGCGGCAGGCGCGGCGAGCGCGCCCGAGGCCCGCCCCGCGGTCCGCTACCGCGCCGCCGATTTCTCGATCTCCCGCCAGCGCTTCTGGGGCACCCCGATCCCGATCGTCCACTGCGAGAGCTGCGGGCCGGTCCCCGTCCCCGAGGCCGACCTGCCGGTGGTGCTCCCCCGCGAGATCGAGCCGACCGGGGAGGGCAACCCGCTGGCCGAGCTGACCGAGTTCGTCGAGGTCGCGTGTCCGCGCTGCGGCGAGCCGGCCCGCCGTGAGACCGACACCCTCGATTGCCACTTCGACGCCCTTTGGCTCTGGGTGCCCTCGGCGGTGCCGCCCGAGGCCCGCGCCGAGCAGATGTTCAGTCATCCCGACCTGCGCCGCTGGCTGCCCTCCGAGCGCCTCGTCGCCGGCGCGGACTCCGGCGGCTTCGTCTTCGACCAGCGCGTCGTCACCAAGGCGCTGCGGGACATCGGGCCGTTCTCCTTCCTCGAGCACGGCGAGCCCTTCTCCGGCTGCCTCTTTCACGAGATGGTGATCGCCGATGGCCGCAAGATGAGCAAGCACCTCGGCAACGTCGTCGATCCCGACGAGCTGGTCGAGCGCTACGGCGCCGACACCGTCCGCCTCGCCGTCCTCTACGCAGCCGGCCCGGCCAAGACGCTCAACTGGAACGACGGCGCGCTGCGCTTCGCCGCTCGCTTTCTGCACAACCTCTGGATCTACGCTCACGCTCGCTTCGCCGGCCTCGAGGCGGTGCCGGAGGATGCCGAGGCAGCAGCCGACACGGAGTTCCTCCGCGAGCGCCTCTGCAAGTGGTGCGACAACGGCCTGAGCCGCATCACCGCTGACCTGGAGGAGCTGCAGATGCACAAGGCGGTCCGCAACATCACGCGCCTCTTCGAGCGCATCCAGGACTTTGAGAAGCGGGTGCTGAAGCGCTGCGGTGCGCTCAGTCGCGCCGATGCTGAGGCGCAGGTTGCGGCTCTGGTGCTGCTCGCCCGCACGCTCGCCCCGTTTGCGCCGCACGCCGCCGAGGGGCTCTTGCTGGCGGCTGGTTACGACGACGGCTTCGCGCTGCCGGGGCCTTGGCCAGAGCGCCTCGTGCTCGGCGACGTGGCGGCCGGCGCGGCGACAGGCTCCTGACCTTCTCAGACACCCGTATTTATCCAGGAAAACTTGACTGTTCCGGTGTAGGACCCATATAGTCCAGGGGTGGCAGCCGAAGGGAGCTTGCCGTTCGATGCGGTTGCCCTCGACGAGGCCGAGAAGCGGTTCTGGAGGGATCTTTGGAACACGGCCTGCGAGGATGCCGTAGTCGATCTGGGGATCGACATGGTGCAGTTCGGTCCGGTCGAGGCTGCCGTCGTAGTCGAGGAAGCGGCCGAGCCAGCGCTCAACTTCATCCTCGGCGCCGGCGCCCCGGGCGCGATCGAGGATGGCCATCTGCCCGCGGCCGTGCAGTGGATGGAGCGCCACGACGTCGACTTCCGCATTTCCCTCACTCCTGGACTACCGGAGCAGGAGGCGGCTGAACGCTGGCTCCAGCGCCACCATTACCGCTTGCTGAACGGGCCGATGAAGCTGTTGCGAGACGCCTCGCCGCCGCCGTTCCCGGCCCCGCCGGGAATCGACATCTACGAGCGAGTCGACCCCTGGGAAGACGAAGGTTTCGGCGACCCCCTGGCCGAAAGCCTCGGCTTTGCAAGCTGGGCAGCTACCTTCTTTCTCGATCTGCCCGGCAAACCGGACTGGCGCTGCTACTGCGCTGTTGACGGCGATGAGCCCCTTGCGTACGTCGCCATGCACCTTCATCGTGGGGTCGCTGTCCTGGCGCTCGCCTCACGCCTGGTGGGCGAGGGGGACGGTCTCGGCCAGGCCGCAGTGCTCCATCGCTCGATCGCCGATGCGGCGGCTGCCGGCTGTCACACCATGGCCGTTGCCGAGGCCGGTTGCCGGCCCGCGGTTTCCGACCGCGAGAGCCTCCTCGGCGCGGGCTTCCGGGACGCGGTCCGTACCTATACCTGGCAATCGCGGGCTCGCGTGCCCATGTAATTACCCTGATCGCCTTGACCATGGACATTTACACCAAAAACCCTTGACCAGTGGAACACTATCTGTTATACGTACCCCTGCTGACGACCAGCGCCAAGTGGAGAGGTGGGGACCCCAGTCAGGGGCGACTCGCCTTGCGATGGCAAAGGAGTGACCAGTCATGAGTCGAGTTGTTGGCCGAATCAGGAGTACCAGGGAGGCGACAGCGTCGTGGGCATTGCCCCACCTCCAGCTCGCGACGTTGCCTGGTACCGCGGCCATATCGCCCTCCCACCTCTGGCATCAGCCTGGCCCCCGGAGAGGGGGGGCGGCCATGTAAATGGGCCATGGCGCTCGTGAGGCGTGACGTTGGAAACCGGTCACGCCGGACAGTCGCGCCGGGGAGCGCAGTCAAAGGCCCCGACGCAGCCGTAGCTCAGGCCAGAGCCCAGAAAGCGCTGGTCGGAGGTTGGGCCCGCTCCGCGGAAGCTGACACCGCGGGGCGGGCCCACTCTTTTGCCGTCGCTTGTAGGCCGACGCTAATGCACAAAGAAACGTTGATCAATGTGGCACCGCCTGCTATACCCACCTGCTCATGGGAGACGCGGTCGGAGGCGGGTCGAGCGACGGTGCCGGGAGGCGCCCAGTACCCTGCTCCAAGGAGATCCGATGCTGAGCTCTGAGGACCGCACCCGCTCCTGCGCGACCGAACTGGTCTGCCGCGACTGCGGTCGCCGCTTGCCGCTGCTCGATACGACCTCGAAGTGCCTCGGCTGCGGCAACGGTCTCGACATCGACTACGACTACGAGCTTGCCAAAGCGCGCTTGGCGGAGTATCCGACGGCGGAGCGTCCGATCAACATCTGGCGCTTCGAGGAGCTGTTGCCGATCGTCGACGCCAAGGCCCAGGCGCGGGTCGGCTTCTACAGCGGCCGCACGCCGCTGATCCACGCCGATCGGCTCGGCGCCGAGCTCGGCCTCAAGAAGCTCTACCTCAAGGACGACAGCACCTCGCGGCCGAGCCTCTCCTACAAGGACCGCGTCGTCTCGATGGCGATCGCTCGCCTGCTGGAGCTGGGCAAAGAGGAGATTGGCTGCGTCTCGACCGGCAACGTCGGCACCGCGGTCGCCTCGCTGGCGGCCAAGGCCGGCGTCACCGCCTACGTCTTCTACCCGTCGAACATGGAGCGCGGCAAGGCGCGTGCTTGCCGGGCCCTGGGCGCCGCGGTCTGTCAGCTCGACGGCAACTACGACGAAGCCAACCGCGCCTGCCGCGAGCTGGCGCTGGCCAGCGGCATCCAGTTCGCCAACATCACCCTGCGACCGTTCTACGCCGAGGGGGCCAAGACGGTCGCTTACGAGGTAGTCGAGCAGCTCGAGTGGGACGCGCCCGATCACTTCGTCATCCCGGCCGCGGGGGGGACGCTCTCCTCGCGTGTGCACAAGGGCTTGGGCGAGATGGAGATGGTCGGCCTGGCGGAGACTTCCGGCACGAAGATCAACGTTGCCCAGGCTGAGGGATGCAGTCCGATCGCGACCGCGATCCTCGACGGCTCCGGCGAGATAGAGCCGCAGTCCCCGCATACCGCGGCGCACTCGATCGCGATCGGCGCCCCCGGCGACGGGCCGCTCGTCGTCGACGCGGTGATGTCGCGCGGCGGCTCGGCCGCGGCGGTGACCGACTCGGAGATCTTCGACGCGATCGACCTGCTCGGAGCCACCGAGGGCATCCTCACCGAGCCCGCCGGCGGCGCCACGATCGCCTCGACGATCAAGCTCGCCAACGAGGGCAAGTTCGGTGCCGACGAGACCGTTGTCTCGATCGTCAGCGGCAACGGCTACAAGACCCTCGACGAGCACCCCGACAAGCCCTGGGCCGAAGGCATCGCCTGCGACGTCGACGCGATGACCGAGATGCTCAACGAGTTCCGCCAGCACGGCGTCGGCGCCACCCTCAGCTGAGCCGCACGATCAAGTGCAACGTTTTCTGGCCCTCCGAGGGACACAATGCGTTGCACGTCGCAGGTCTCTCTACCAGAACACCTGGGTGAATTAGCCATCAGCGGTTGACGGTTTCCTAAAAACTTTTAGAATAAAAATCGCCCCGGCGCTCCCGTAACGGCACCGCGGCGATATCGCGCTCGAGCCTGGGCTCGGCGAGGGGCAATCGCCCCGCTAAGTTGGCGCTGCGCGAGGACGAAAATGGATCAGCCAGACGCTCAGCGGCGAGTTACGCGCCGCATCCGGGAGTTACCCGCGCCGACGACGGTTTGGCGCGGAGCGGGCGCAGTGCTGATTGGCATCGCGGCGGCCGTGGCGATCTCGGCAGCGACGCTTTCAGAGGGCACGCCCGTAACCAAGTCCCAGCTGGCCTGGGTTATCACCGGCCTCTGCCTGGCGCTTGCCGCCCTTTGCTTCCTCTCCCACTGGGACACCAACAGAGGTCGCAAACCAAAGGTGATCGAGATCGTCGATGAGAGCGACGGCCCGAATATGAGCTAGATCGCTAGATCGGCCTGTGGGCAAGCGACGACGACGATGCCGGAGGAGGGACTCGAACCCCCGACACGCGGATTATGATTCCGCTGCTCTAACCAGCTGAGCTACTCCGGCGGGGTCAGGGATCGTAGCGATGGCGGGGCTGGGTTCGCCCTTGGGCGATAGGGCTTAGCCTTGTTGCGGTGACACAGGAACTGGACAGGGCGGTTCGCACGGTGTTGCGGGATTGCCTGCGAGTCGAACCCGCCGAGGAGGTGCTCGTTATCTGCAATCCGGTTACCGAGGAAATCGGCGCGCTGATGCGGATTGAGGCCGAGGGCGATGGGGCGTTCGCCACGCTCGCGGTGATCTCCGAGCTCGACTCAAACGGGGCCGAGCCGCCGACTCCCGTCGCGGCGGCGATGATCGCCTCCCATGTCGTGATCGCGCCGACGATCCAGTCGCTGTCGCACACCTACGCACGTCGTGCTGCCAACCAGGCGGGGGCGCGGATCGCCACGCTTCCCGGCGTCACCGAGGACATGCTGGCGCGCCTGATGAACGCCGACATGCGCGAGCTGCGGCGCCGCGGCGCCGCACTCGCCGCGGCTCTGAACCGCGGCCAGGAGGCGCGGATCACCTGCCCCCACGGCAGTGACCTGCGGCTCGGGCTCGAGGATCGGGTGCCGATCGCCGATGCCGGCGTGCTCGATGCGCCGGGCGCCTTCGGTAACCTCCCCTGCGGCGAGGCCTTCGTCGCCCCCAGCAATGGCGAGGGAACACTTGTCATCGACGGCTCGATTGCCAGCGTGGGCATGGTCGAGACGCCGGTCGAGTTGACCATCCACGAGGGCCACCTCACCGATGCCACCGGTCCGGAGGGCGCGGCGCTGCTCGAATTGCTGACCATGCACGGCGAGGACGGCACCAACATTGCCGAGCTCGGCATCGGCACCAACGAAGAGGCCACCCTGACCGGCAACATCCTCGAGGACGAGAAGATCCTCGGTACTGCCCACATCGCCTTCGGCGCCTCGGCCGCGATCGGCGGCAAAGTCCAGGTGCCGGTGCACCTCGACTGCGTGGTCCTCGAACCGAGCATCGAGATCGATGGCGAGGAGATCGTCCGCGCCGGCGAGCTGCTCGTCTGAGCGTGTCGCCGCCCCTGCTCGCCGTACCCAACGTTTCCGAGGGTCGGGGGGCGGACCGGATCGATGCCCTGCAGCGGGCCTTCGCCTGCCGGGCAAACCTCCTCGACCGCCACTCTGATGTTGATCACGACCGCACCGTCTTCACGCTCGCGGCAGAGTCGGCTCCGCTGCGGGAGGCGCTGCTGGTTGGAGCCCAGGAGGCGATCGAGACGATCGACATGGGCAGCTACACCGGCGTGCACCCGGCAGTTGGCGCGCTCGACGTATGCCCCGTGGTCTGGGTCGATCCCGCCCTGCGGGCGGCCGCTCGCACCGAGGCGATCGAGGTTGCCGAGCAGGTCGGCGGCCTTGGCGTGCCGGTCTTCTTCTACGGCGAGTTGGCGAGCCGCCCGGAGCACGGCGAGCGCGCCTACTTCCGCAACGGTGGCCTGGCGGAGCTCTGGCTGCGGATGGAGGGGGGAGGACTCCGTCCGGACTTCGGCCCAGCGCTGCCCCACGCCACTGCGGGCGTGACGTTGATCACCGCCCGCCCGCCCCTGGCCGCCTTCAACGTCGAGCTCGACAGCGACGACGTCGATATCGCCCGCGCCGTGGCCGCGGGGCTGCGGGAGTCCGGCGGTGGTCCAGGCGGCGTGCGCGCGATCGGATTGCCGCTCTCCAGCGCTCGGACCCAGGTGTCGACCAACGTCCACGACCCCTTTGCGGTGCCGCTAGCCGAGGTCGTTGCGCGGGTGCGCGCGCTGGCCCAGCCGCTCGGCGCCAAGCCCGTAGAGGCCGAGGTGGTCGGCCTCGTTCCGCAGGCGGCTCTCGCCGGCTACCCGCGCGACGTGCCGATCCGCGGTTTCGAGGCCGATCAGCAGACGATCGAGTCTCGCCTCGCGGGCGCTTCCTAGCCCCGGCCGCTAGATTCACCGCATGGCCCAGACCAAGAAAAAGCGCCGGCGCAAGCGCCGCGGCACGCAGGGTGGCCGCGTCGACACCAACCGCCGCGCCTCCCGTCCCCAGAGTCGCGCCGAGGCCAAAGCCCGCGCCCGCGCCGGCACCAAACGCGCTCCTCGCGGCGATCACCCGCCGACCTGGCGCAGCTCGGTCATCCGCGGCCTGGTCGCGGCGGCGATCTTCACCGTGGCGCTGCTGCTGGTCTTCAAACGCTCGCCCGGCGCCGCGCTCGGCCTCGGCGCCTTCATGCTGGTCTTCTACATCCCGGCCGGCTACTACATCGACCTGCACATGTGGCGTCGTCGAGAGCGGTCCCGGATGCGCTCCTCAGACGGCCCGTGAGCCTCGAGGTTCGCCAGCTTACCGTCGGCCCGATCGCGGAGAACTGCTTCGTCGTCCGCGAGGAGGGCTCCGACAAGGCGCTCGTCGTCGACCCGGGCGAGGAGCCGGATCGGATCCTCGCCGCGGTGGAGGAGACCAGAGCCGAGGTCGAGGCGATCCTGATCACCCACTGCCATTTCGACCACGTCGGGGCCGTCACGCCCGTTGCTGCGGCGACCGGCGCACCGGTCTACTGCCCAGAGATCGAGCTGCCGGTGCTCGCCGACATCATGTCGTTCACGTTCCCCGGCTTCGGGCCTTATGAGGGGTATGAGGCCGATGAGACCGTCAAAGGAGGCGAGACGCTCGCGCTGGCCGGGCTCACCCTGGACGTGCTCTTCACTCCCGGTCACAGCCCCGGCCACGTCACCTACTCGGTCCGTGGCGAGGAGACGATCTTCTCCGGCGACGTCCTCTTCCAGGGGTCCGTCGGCCGCGTCGACCTTCCCGGCGGCGACGGCCCGACCCTGCTCCAGTCAATCCAGGCGCTGCTCGATTCCCACTCCGCCGAGACGGTCGTCTATCCCGGCCATATGGGCGTGACCACGCTCGGCGCCGAGCGGGCGACCAATCCCTTCCTCGCTTCGCTCTCGCGCTAGCCGCGGGGGAGCGGTCGGCGCCGGTAAGGTCGCGGCTCAGTGGCGGGACACAAGTACCAGGCACCGCGGGGCACCTTCGACGTGTTGCCGGATGCTGCCCGCCTGCGGCGCCGGATCGAGCGCACCGCGGCTGAGATCTTTGCCCGCGCCGGCTACGAGCCGATCGCCACACCCAGCTTCGAGGACACCGAGTTGTTCGAGCGCGGCGTCGGGCACTCGACCGACATCGTCCGCAAGGAGATGTTCACCTTCGAGGACAAGGGCGGCCGCAGCCTGACGCTCCGCCCCGAGGGCACCGCGCCGATCTGCCGCGCTTACGTCGAGCACGGGATGCAGACCCTGGCGCAGCCGGTCAAGCTCTCCTACCTCGGCCCGTTTTTCCGGCACGAGCGGCCCCAGGCGGGGCGCTATCGCCAGTTCCACCAGCTCGGCGCCGAGGCGATCGGCACCGGCTCACCCCTCGCCGACGCCGAGCTGATCGGCCTGCTGGCGGACTTGCTAGCCGAGCTGGGTGTGCCGGGGGTCGAGCTGCGGCTCGGCAGCCTCGGTTCGCTGGAGACGCGACAGGCCTACCTCGTGGAGCTGAAGGCCCACCTGCACGCGCACGAGGGAGAGCTGGCGAAGGAGGTGCGCGAGCGCATCGACGCCAACCCGCTGCGTGCCTTCGACTCCGACGACGAGGGGACGCGGGCGGTGATGGAGGAGGCGCCGAAGCTGGTCGAGCGACTTGAGGGCGAGGACGCCGAGCACTTTGCGGAGGTGCGGCGGCTGCTCGACGCCTGCGGCGTCGCCTACGCGATCGATCCCACCTTGGTCCGCGGTCTCGACTATTACACGCGGACGATCTTCTCCTTCGTCTGCGACCGCCTCGGTGCCCAGTCGGAGATCGGCGGCGGCGGTCGCTACGACGGGCTGGTCGAGCAGCTCGGCGGCCGTCCCACGCCGGCGGTTGGCTGGGCGGCGGGGATCGAGCGAATCATGCTGGCGCTGGATGAGGAGGAGCCAGCCGCTGCTCGCGACGTCTTCATCGCGGTCGCCGATGACGAGGCCGGCCGCCGCTCGCTGGCCCTCGTGCTCGCTGGTGAACTGCGCAAGGCGGGCCTCTCCGCTGAGCTCGATCTTGGCGGTCGCGGCCTCAAGGGCCAGCTCAAGCACGCCGATCGCATCGGCGCCCGGCGCGTCCTCATCCTCGAGGCCGAGGGCGCCCAACTGCGAGACATGTCAAGCGGCGAGCAACGCGCCGTCGGAACCGAGAACTTGATCGAGGAGCTAACCGGGGGAGGGGCATGAGCGATTTTCCAGTCCTGCGCGGAAACGCCTTCCGCGACACCTGGTGCGGCCAGGTGCTCGGCGACCGCGTCGGCGCCGAAGCTCGCGTTTCCGGCTGGGTGCACCGTCGCCGCGATCACGGCGGCCTCGTCTTCGTCGACCTGCGCGACCGCACCGGCATCGTCCAGCTCGTCTTCCACCCCGACCAGGCCGGCGGCGCCTTCGAGCTTGGCCACAAACTGCGGGCCGAGGACGTGCTCACCGCCAGCGGCACCGTCGTGCAGCGCTCGCCGGAGACGATCAATCCCGACCTGCCGACGGGAGAGGTCGAGCTGAAGGTGGCGGGCGCCGAGTTGCTCGCCGACGCCGAGACGCCGCCCTTCCAAATCGAGGGCTTTGCCGGCGACGTGGGCGAGGACGCACGGCTGCGCTACCGCTACCTCGACCTGCGCCGCGAGCAGATGCGCGACGCGCTGGTCCTGCGCCATCGCGTGACCGCGGCGATGCGGGAGTTCCTCGACCGCGAGGGCTTCCTCGACATCGAGACGCCGGTGCTGACCCGCTCCACGCCGGAGGGGGCCCGCGACTTCCTCGTCCCCAGCCGGCTCCAGCAGGGCTCCTTCTACGCGCTGCCGCAGTCCCCGCAGCTGTTCAAGCAACTGCTGATGGTCGCCGGCTTTGAGCGCTACTACCAGGTGGCGCGCTGCTTCCGCGACGAGGACCTGCGTGCCGACCGCCAGCCCGACTTCACCCAGCTCGACATCGAGATGTCGTTCGTCGAGATCGACGACGTGATCGAGGTCAACGAGCGTCTGCTTACCCACGTATTCGAGCGGGTCGGCGGCCCCTCGCTGCAGTTGCCGCTGCGCCGCATGCCCTACGACGAGGCGATCGCGAAGTACGGCACCGACCGTCCCGACACCCGCTTCGGCATGGAGCTGGCCGACCTCGATGACCTCCTTGCCGGGACCGAGTTCAAGGTCTTCGCCTCGGTGATCGGCGGTGGCGGCACCGTGCGCGGCCTCAACGCCGGCCGGCGCGAGATGCCCCGCTCGGCGCTGGATGGCCTCATCGACCGCGCTCAGGAGCTCGGCGCCAAGGGCCTCGTCTGGGCCTTCCGCGAGGGCGACGGCTGGCGCTCGCCGACCGCGAAGTTCCTCTCGGACACCGAGTTGAGCGCGCTCAACGAGCGCCTCGGTGCCGAGGAGGGAGACCTGCTTCTCGTCGTCGCCGACAAGCCCAAGGTTGCCAATGCGGTTCTGGGTCAGCTGCGCCTCGATCTCGCCGCCGAGTTCGACTTGGTCCCCGACGGCAGCAACGACCTGCTCTGGATCGTCGACTGGCCCCTGATGGAGGCAAATGACGCCGGCGGTTGGGACCCGTTGCACCATCCGTTCACGGCGCCGGCCGCCGGCTTTGATGCGAGCGATCCCGGCAAGGCCGGCGCCCAGGCCTACGACCTTGTCTGGAACGGCCAGGAGATGGGCGGCGGCTCGATCCGCATCAGCGACGCCGACCTGCAGGGCGACGTCTTCGCCGCGCTCGGCATCGACGCCGCCGAAGCCGAGGCCCGCTTCGGCTTCCTGCTCGAGGCGCTGCGCTACGGAGCGCCACCGCATGGCGGCATCGCCTACGGCCTCGACCGGATCGTCCAACGCCTCTCCGGCAGCGACTCGATTCGCGACGTGATCGCCTTCCCCAAGACGGCCTCCGGCGCCGACGCCCTGACCGGCGCCCCCGCCCCGGTGGATGACGTGCAGCTGCGCGACGTCGGATTGCAGCTGCACGTCAGGCCTCCCGCGGGCAAATGAGCTTCGCCGACCGGCTCCGGGCCGCCTTCAGGCGCTCGCCGGGACCGGGCGCTACGCCGGTCCACGTTGATGACCCCAGTTACGACAGCTGGGAGGTGGTGCGGGACTTCGCCGACGTGAAGACCGCCCGCGCCTGGCACCAGGCGCTGAAAGATGCTCAGATCGAGGCCGCGCTCACCGTCGATTGGCCGCTTGACCGCTACGGCCGCGGCGACATCGCCCTGCGCGTCCGCCCCGAGGACTGGAGCGAGGCGGAGCTGCTTCTCTCCAATCTCGACGACTAAATTTCGTCGTCATCTCGCGGCGCCAATCTGTGCTCGCCAAGCCAGCCTCGCGGTGGTACGGTTCGCCCAGAGGCTCGAGCCCGTACGAGAGCCGTCTCACCGTTTGACCCAACACAAACGGCGCGGGAGCTGATCTCTCTCGGTCCTGCGGGATCGCGAGGAGGCGCCCACCCTTTACTTCAAGGGATCAAAGCCAGAGGCGGTAACGGCGGGCTGGAGCCTCATTTGCGTTGCACTTTCGTGCCGGTTAGCGCAGCACGCGCGCGTGAGCGTCGATCACCATCGGCCGCATGCCTGGCTCCACCCGGCGTCACCGCGGACGAGACGTGCATTTACCACGATATGCGTGGTAAATGCACGGATGGACCTCCGAGTGCTGATTTCGATCGTCGCCTTGCCGAGCTCGCGGAGGAGCAGCATGGCGTTGTGGCGCGCCGGCAGTTGCTGGGGTTCGGGGTTTCGCGGCGCGCAATCGACACCCGCCTCGCGGCGAATCGGCTCCACCGCCTGCACCAGGGCGTGTACGCCGTCGGGCACACCGTCCTCAGCACTCGAGCCCGGTGGATGGCCGCGGTGCTTGCCGCTGGCCCACAAGCCGTCTTGAGCCATCGGTCGGCAGCTCAGCTTTGGAGTCTTCTGCCAGCGTCGATGATTGCGCCGGAAGTCACCAGGCCGGGCTACTTCCGGCCGCGGCCAAGGATCGAAGCCCATCAATCGCTCCTGCCGCTCGACGAGCTGACCCTGGTCGATGGGATCCCGGTCACCTCGCTGTCTCGAACACTCTTCGATTTGGCCTCCGTCGCGACTCGGCGTCAAGTGGAGAAGGCCTTCAACGAGGCAGAAGTGCGTGGCCTCACTGACAGACTTTCGGTCGCCGATCTGCTGGAGCGGTATCCGGGTCGGCGGGGGTCTGGGGTGATGAGGGCGATTTTTACCGAGGAAGAGCAGGCCCGGGGAATCACTCGGGGGGAGCTCGAGGAGCGATTCGTCGGGCTCCTTGCCAGCACAGATCTACCCGCGCCGCGGCGCAATGCTCACCTTGCGGTTCGTGGACGCTTCTTCGAGGTCGATTGCCTGTGGGCTGACCAGCGGTTGATCGTCGAGCTCGATGGACGGGCCACGCATGGGACTGATCCTGCCTTTGAGCGCGATCGGCAAAAGGACCGGCTCTTGCTGGTCGAGGGATGGCACGTCACCCGGATCACTTGGCGACAGTTGCGCGATGAAGCCGCCGTCGTTGTGGCCGATCTGCGCAGGCTGCTGCGGGAAAGAAGCCGGACTCCTACCCTGTAGCCATGGATCGCGAGTTGTTCGATGCTTACCTGCACGACCGGAGCCGCATTGGCCCTGCCGACGATGAAGCCTTTACGGGCGCGGCTGGCGGAGCTGCCTGCGGGGACCTTTCGCGAGTCTCGCTCGTACTCGATGCCGGTCGGATAGTGCAGGTGACCTTTGACGCTGAGGGGTGTGGGGCAACCCGGGCGGCTACGGCTGCCGTCGCGGAGATGGTCGACGGTGCGACTGTGCTCGACGCGGCTCGGATCGGGACCCATGTGGTCGACGAGGCGCTGGGGGGGCTGACACCCGCGAAGCGCCACGCGGCACAGTTGGCTGCGGACGCGCTGCATCGCGCCCTCGCGCAGGCAGCCGCTTCTGCGCAGTCATTGGCAGGGGGATGCGACAGCAGACGAGCAAAAAGTGTCGGCGACGAGCGCGTCCTCGTTGCCATGTCGGGCGGGGTCGACAGCGCCGTTGCCGCGCTCCTGGAACGCGAGCGCGGGGCGGAGGTCATTGGCGTGACGCTGAAGCTCTGGGCCGATGAGAAGACTGATGGGGCCAAGGCCTGCTGTTCCCCTGAGGCGGTGCTTGGGGCGCGGGCGCTCGCTCAGTCGCTGGACATCCCGCATCTGACTCTCGACCTCGAGGAGCAATTCCGGCGTCGCGTCGTCGCCGAGTTCGTCTCCGGCTACGCGGCTGGGAACACGCCCAACCCCTGCATCGCCTGCAACGGCGAGGTGCGGATCGCCGCGATGGTCGACCTCGCCGGGCGGCTCGGCGCCAGTCATCTCGTCACCGGTCACTACGCGCGCATCGTCGAAGACCCGGAGGGTCCATTGCTTGCCGCCGGGACGGATACGAACAAGGACCAGAGCTACATGCTGGCCGCCTTGCCGCCCGGATTGCTGAGGCAGGTCCGCTTTCCGCTTACCGAGTTGACCAAGCCCGAGGTGCGCGAGATCGCCGCTCGCCACGACCTGGCGGTGGCGAAGAAGCCCGAGAGCCAGGACCTCTGCTTCCTCTCCGGCCAGGGCAAGTCCGATTTCTTGCGCCGCCACGGCGGCCTGCGGGAGCGGGAGGGAGACCTGCTCGATCGCTCCGGCAAGGCGATTGGGCGCCACCGCGGCCATCACAACTTCACCGTCGGCCAGCGGCGCGGCATCCGCGTCTCAGCTGAGGAGCCCCTCTACGTTCTCGCCACGGACGCGGCGGCGAACACGGTGACAGTGGGTCCGCGTCGCGACCTGATGGCCCGCACCGTGCGCCTGCGCAACGCGATTCTGCACCGCGACGGTGAGGGTGTGGACGGTGTGCGGCTGCGCTACCGCTCGCAGCCCGTCCCCGCCGCGGTGAGTGCGGCGGGGACGGGAAGGCATGCCGAGCTGCAGATCGAGCTGGGCGAGGAATTCGCCGGCGTTACGCCCGGGCAGACGGCGGTCTTGCTGCGTGGCGAGGCCATCGTCGGCCACGGCACGATCGCCGGCTAGCTCAGCTACGCCGCTTCTTTTTCTGCTTTACGTTCGTCGTGACGTAGCTTGGCGGCGGCTTTCACGCAGCGGCTGAAATCCGTGCCTTTCTCGCCTTTGACGTGTTTTTTGCTTTTGCCTTTGCAGGTCTGGCGGGGAGTCTGGCCGGGGTTCTCAGCGGCGTGGGCCATGTCGGTCACGCACTGGCTGAAATCCGTGCCTTTCTCGCCTTTGACATGCGTTTTGCTTTCGCCCTGGCAGTACTTGCCATAAGCCTTTGCCGGGGGCGGCGGGGGCGGGGCGGGCTCATAGCCGGGACCTTGTCCTTGCCCGTTTCCGGGCGTCGCGAGGGCCATGGCGGGAACGATCAGCGCCAGCGCGCCGACTACGACTGAGAGCTTCAGGTATGCCTTCATCGTGCCTCCTTCGATGCGGTCGAACAGCTTCGATACGTGCCGCTTAAACGGCGCCTGCTGGCGTTCGTCAGGGCGAAGGTTCAAGTTTGTTGCCGGTGCCGGTGCCGGCTTCGGTCTCGCCGCCCCCACTGGCTTCCGTTGGAGGCTGCATCGGCTGGGTTGCTGGTTGCGGAGAAGTCGGTTGCGAGTTTGTCGCCGGTTGACTCTTGCCGCCGCCGTTTTTTGCGTGTTCCGCCGGGGCCGGATGGGAGTGCGTGCCGTGATGAGAACCCGAGGAGCCGCGCCCGGGGTGGGCCGACCTGGACGGCGCCTTGCCGTGTTTCGTGGCGGTCTGGTGATGGCCCTGACCGCCACCAGCGTTGTGGGCGGCGGCGGTTTCCTGGCCGTGCTGAGAGGCATTGGGCAGCGCAGAGGACGGCCCAGGGGTGGAGCCATTCTTATCGGCACCGGTATCGGGGGGCAACGACTTGGAGTTCGGGTTGTCGCCCGCTGCGGACGGTGCGATCCCCCCGCCCTGTCGCGAACCGCTCTTCTCACCGCCTATGCCGGCCGGCGGCACGGAGTCGTCGACCGCTGAACGCGACGTGGGTGCGACCGCATCGATCTCCGCTTCCTCGGCTTGTCTTTCGCTTGCGGTCGAGCTACTGCCCGTTCCGCCCGGGGAGGCATCGATCAAGCCGCTCCTGTCGGCAGCCGTCACTCCGACCGTCGCGACCACAGCGACGGTAGCCACGGCCTTCAATGCCACCGAAGTCGCGGCAACTTTGCCCGCCCCGGTGCCGACACCGGCCGCAGCGGCTGCGCCACCGCCAATGCCCGTGGCGGCCTGTCCGCCGGCCAGCCCGTGCAGAATCGAGGCCGCCAGCGGGGCCGGCAGCGGCGAGATCGCCGCCAGGTCGTGGCGCCGCAGGTCGATCGAGTCGCGGAATGCCCGGCACTCGGCGCAAGCGCGCAGATGCGCCTGGATGTCACGCCGGCGCGTGACCCTTCCATCCGCTTCGGAGAGCTGCCTCGTCACCTGATCGCAGCTCATCTCACGCCCCGTTTCCAGCTCGCGCAGGTTGAGCCGCGCCTCGTAGACGGTTTGCCGCGCCACCGATACCGATGTATCGAACGCTTCGCCGATCTGCTCGTAGGGCAGACCGGCGAGCTCGCGCATCACCAGGGCCGACCGCTGCCGGTCGGGAAGCTCGCCGATGTCGGCGAGGAGTCGGCTGAGGCGATCCCGCAGCGCCACCGTGTCGGCGACTTCCGCCGCCCCGCTCTCCCGGGCGTCGTCGAGCTCCGGTCCATCGCGGCGCTTGCGCAGCAGGTCGATCGACTCGTTGTGGGCGACCCGGTAGAGCCAGGGCTTCAGCTGGATCTCCCGCTCCTCGCCCGGCAGCGAGCGCAGCGCCTTGATCATCGTGTTCTGCAGCGCGTCCTGGGCGTCCTCGGGACGCCCCAGGATCGAGAGGCAAAAGCGGTAGAGATCCTGGTGATAGCGCTTGTAGATCGCCACGAAGGCACGCTGATCGCCGCCCGTCGCCTGACGGGCAAGCCGCGCGTCGGTGAGCAGCGGTGTCATCTCTAGGGCGTCTCTGCACCAGTAGCCATCCAGTCAAGAGTAGGGACAGTTGGTCCGGTTCTTCAACGCCCGGCGAGCGCGTCTGTCAGCCCGTAGGCTCTGCGATTCATGAAGGCAGCCGAAATCCGCCAGACCTATCTCTCCTTCTTCGCCGAGCGCGGCCACAAGATCGTGCCCTCGGCCTCGCTGGTCCCCTCCGTTCACGATCCATCGGTACTGCTGACGACGGCCGGCATGCAGCCGTTCAAGCCGTACTTCCTCGGTCGCGAGAAGCCGCCCGCGCCGCGCCTCGCCGACGTGCAGAAGTGCTTTCGCACGACCGACATCGAGGAGGTCGGTAACACCGCCCGCCACCTCACCTTCTTCGAGATGCTCGGCAACTGGAGTTTCGGCGATTACTTCAAGGAGGAGTCGATCCCGTGGGGTTGGGAGCTCTCCACCCAGGGCTTCGGCATGGACCCGGAGCAGATCTGGGTCACCGTCTTCGGCGGCGACGAGGAGCTGGGGCTCGGTCCCGACGAGGAGGCGATCGCGATCTGGCGCCGCGTCGGCGTCCCCGACGAGCGCATCGTCCACCTCGGCCGCGAGGACAACTTCTGGCAGGGCGGGCCGACCGGCCCCTGCGGCCCCTGCTCGGAGCTCTATCTCGATCGCGGCGAGGAGTTCGGCGCCGACGGTGAGCGGCCGGGCGATGACACCGACCGCTTCCTCGAGTTCTGGAACCACGTCTTCATGAGCTACGACCTCGGCGCCGATGGCTCGCTGACCGAGCTGCCGATGCGCAACATCGACACCGGTATGGGACTGGACCGCATGGCGGCGATCCTGCAGGACGTTCCATCGGTCTACGAGACGGACCTGATCAGGCCACTGGTCGACCTTGCCGAGGAGCTCTCGGACAACTCCTATGCGGACGGCGGCGCGGTAACCCGCGCGATGCGGATCGTCGCCGACCACTCGCGCGGCGCCGCCTTCCTGATCGCTGATGGCGTCGTGCCTTCCAATGAGGACCGCGGTTACATCCTGCGCCGGATCATGCGCCGGGCGATCCAGCAGGGCCGCACGCTCGGTCTCGAGGCCCCCTGGCTGGGCCGCTTCACCGAACGTGCGATCGAGGTGATGGGTGACGCTTACCCGGAGCTGGTCGCCGAGCGCGAGACGATCTGCCGCTGGGTCGGCGATGAGGAGGAGAGCTTCGGTCGCACGCTGGAGCGTGGCACGGAGCTGCTCGAGCGGCTGATCCACGAGGCGAAGACCTCGGAGACCTCCTGGATCGAGGCCGCCGATGCCTTCGAGCTGCACGACACCTACGGCTTCCCTTACGACCTGACCAAGGAGCTGCTCGCCGAACAGGGCCTCTCGGTCGATGACGGCGGCTTCGAGGAGTTGATGGAGAAACAGCGGCAGCGCTCGCGCGGTGGTTCCGCCACTGCGCACGGCTCCGAGGACCGCCACGAGCGGGTGATCGCTTTCGCCGCCTCGGCCGCGCCGACTCGCTTTGTCGGCTATGAGACCTTGCGCGCGACCACCGGTCTTGCCGCCGTCGAGGGCGAGAACGGCCGCGCCCTGGTCAAGCTCGAGGAGAGCCCCTTCTACGCCGAGGGCGGTGGCCAGGTTGCCGACTCGGGGCTGCTGCGCTGGCCCGGGGGGGAGGCCCGCGTCCTCGACGTCTACCGGGTGGGAGACGACCAGGCGCTCGAGGTGGAGCCGTCGGTCGCGATCGACGAGAGCGCAGCGGTGGAAGCCGAGGTGGACCGCGAGACCCGGCACGCGACGATGCGCAACCACACCGCGACGCACCTGCTCCACGCGGCGCTGCGCGAGCGGCTCGGCACCCACGTCCGCCAGGCGGGCTCGGCCGTGCGGCCCGACAAGCTCCGCTTTGACTTCACGCACGGCCAGGGATTGAGCGCCGAGGAGCTGCGTGCGGTCGAGGACCGCGTCAACGAGTGGATCAAGGCGAGCCGGCCGGTGCGCTGGCTGGAGATGGAGCGGCCCGAGGCCGAGCGCCTCGGCGCGATGGCCCTCTTCGGCGAGAAGTACGGTGAGTGGGTGCGAGTGGTCGAGGTCGACGGCGTCTCGCGCGAGCTCTGCGGCGGCACCCACGTCGCCAACACCGCCGAGATCGGCATCTTCAAGATCACCTCGGAGGGGTCCAGCGCCGCCAACGTGCGCCGGGTCGAGGCACTCAGCGGCCCGGTCGCGATCGACTGGTTCCGGGAGCGCGAGGAGCGTTTGAGTGAGGTCGGCCAGTTGCTCGGCTCCCCCCAGGACCCGATCGCCGGTGCTCGGCGCGCGGCGGAGCGCCTCGAGGAGGTCGGCAAGGGCGCCCAGCAGGCCCAGGCGCAGCTGCTTGGCGATGAGGCCGAGCGCATCGTCGCCGCGGCCGTGGAGGCCAACGGGGTCAAGCTGGCCGTCTCGCGCGCCCCGCTTGCCGACCAAAAGCAACTGCTCGAGCTGGCCAACCGAGTCCAGTCGAAGCTCGGCGTCGACGCCGCCGTCGCGCTCGGAGGCGGCGAGGGGGGCAAGGTGGCCCTCGTCGTCCTCGTCTCCAAGGGCGCGGTGGGGCGGGGTCTCTCGGCGGCCGCGGCGGTGCGCGAGGCGGCGCCGATCGTCGGCGGTGGCGGCGGCGGCCGCGACGACATGGCGCAGGCCGGCGGCAAGGACGCCAGCAAGCTCGACGAGGCGCTCACGGTGGCCCGTGCCGCGCTCGAGAGCGCGGCAGGGTAGGCATGCGCGTTCTCGCCCTCGACCACGGCACCGCCCGGATCGGCTGCGCGATCTCCGATCCCAGCGGCACGCTGGCGACGCCGCTGCCGGTGATTGAGCCGCCTGACGTCCGCTCCGTCGTCGACCTCGTTGCCAAGCACGCGGTCGAGGTCGTGGTCGTCGGCCTCCCCCTCCATCTCAGCGGCGAGGAAGGCAGTCAAGCCGCCCTCGCCCGCAGCTTCTGCACCGAACTCGAGGCCTTGCTGGAGATACCGGTCGAGACTTACGACGAGCGGCTGACCACCCGCATGGCCGAGGCGAGCAAGCGCGAAGGCGCCGCCGCCGCGCCGGACTCATTGGCCGCTGCGCACCTGCTGCAGGCCTACCTCGCCGGCCGCGCCGCGATCGAGGAGCGCGACGATGAGTAGGAGGGGTTCCTCCGAAAACTCCTTGCACACGTCTGGCGGCGACGGACCGGCGCGCGCCAGCCGCACACGCGGAGTTTCCGAATGAACTCCAATTTGTTTGATGACCCAGCGGCTGAGGAGCGCGAGCGACGCAGAAGGGAGCGCGAAGCAAAGCGGAATAAGGTCAAGTCCCCCAATTCATCGGGGAGGCGCATCGGGATAGCGCTGGCGCTTTTCGTCGTGTTCTTGGGCGTCGCCACGATCGCGGCGCTCGCCTACAAGCATTTTCACCGAGATACCCCGCCGCCAGTGGTGATCCGCACGATCACGGTGACGATCCCGGAGGGCTATAGTCGCTCTCAGACCGCGGAACTCGCCCAGCAGGAAGGCCTGCGCGGCGGCTACGAGCAGGCGAGCGTGGAGTCGAAGTACCTCGACCCGGCCAAGTACGGAGGCAAGGGCGCCGCCGACCTCGAGGGGTTCCTCTTCCCGGACACCTTCGAACTGGAAAAACCCGCCAGCGCCGCGGATCTCGTCCAGCTGCAGCTCGAAGACTTCAAGCGCCGCATCGCCGGGGTCGAGATGGGCTACGCCCGCTCGAAGAACCTGACCACCTACGACGTGGTCACGATCGCCTCGATGGTCGAGGACGAGGCCGCGCTGGAAAGCCAGCGCAAGCTCGTCGCGGCCGTCATCTACAACCGCCTGCACGAGGGCATGCCGCTGGGCATCGACGCGACGACCCGCTTCGCCACCGGCAACTACACCGAGCCGCTGACCGAATCCGAACTGGCTGTCGATTCGCCGTACAACACGCGCACCAACGCCGGCTTGCCGCCGGGGCCGATCAACAGTCCCGGCCTCGCCTCGATCGAAGCCGCCGCCCACCCGGCCCAGGTCGACTACCTCTTCTACGTTGTCGAGCCGGGGGCGTGCAACAAGCTCGCCTTCTCCTCGACCGAAGCCGAGTTCAACGCCGACGTCGAACGCTACAACTCCGCCCGTGAAGCGGCCGGCGGCAACTCACCGGACAGTTGCGGGGAATAGCGGTGCCGCGCCTCGCCGTCATCGGTTACCCGGTCGGCCACTCGCGCTCGCCGGTGATGCACACAGCCGCCCTTGCCGAGCTTGGCCTGAGCGACGAGTGGAGCTATGAGGCGATCGAGGTGGCGCCGGACGGCTTCGAGCAACGCGTGCAGGCAATGCCAGGCGAAGGCTTCGCCGGCGCCAACGTCACGGTGCCGCACAAGGGGGCCGCGCTCGCCCTGGCCGACGAGCTCTCCGAGACCGCGCGCGAGATCGGCGCCGCCAACACGTTCGTCTTCACCGATAGCGAGGTCCGGGCGGAGAACACCGACGGCGAGGGTTTCCTGCGTTCCCTGGCACGCTCACCGGCCGACAAGCGCACGCTGGTCCTCGGGGCCGGCGGGGCGGCCCGTGCGGTGGTCTGGGCGCTGCTGCGCGAGGCGGCATCCGTGGACGTTTGGAATCGCACCGAGCTGCGCTCCCGGCACCTCTGCGAAGAACTTGGCGGAGAGAGCGTCGCCGCACCCGACCAAGCCGCCTACGAGTTGATCGTCAACACGACCGCCGTCGGGCTCGGCGGCGAGGACCCCTTCGCCGAGTTGCCCCTGGCCGCCGAGGCCTTCGAGGCGGCGCAGACCGTCGTCGACATGGTCTACGGCGGCGAGCCCACCGCCTTGCTGCGTGCCGCCGCGGCAGCCGGCGCGACCACGGTCGACGGCATCGAGATCCTCGTACAACAAGGTGCCCTCTCGCTCGAAACCTGGACCGGCCGGCCGGCACCCCTGGACACGATGCGCGCTGCCGCGCGGCAGTAACGGGCCGCTCAATGCATCGAGCGCCCTCTGATCTTCAGAGCCCATCGCGCGGCACGCCGATAGCCTTGGCGCCCTGGTGAGCGGCTTCAGATTCACAACTGCGGGCGAGTCGCACGGCCCCGGTCTCGTCGCGATCGTCGAGGGGATGCCGGCGGGGCTCGAGCTCGATCGCAAGGCGCTCGATCGCGACATGGCGCGGCGCCAGCTCGGCCACGGGCGCGGCGGCCGGATGAAGATCGAGACCGACACGGTTGAGATTCGCTCCGGCCTGCGCCACGGGCGCACGCTCGGCAGCCCGATCGCGGTCCTCGTCGCCAACCGCGACTACGCCAACTGGGAGGAGCGGATGAACCCCTGGCCGGTCGAGGCCGGGGTCGACGAGGTGCACCTGCCGCGGCCCGGTCACGCCGACCTAGTCGGCGCCCAGAAGTACGGCCACGGCGACATCCGCAACGTGCTCGAGCGGGCCAGCGCCCGCGAGACCGCGGCCCGGGTAGCCGCCGGCTCGGTCGCCCGCGGCTTCCTCACCGCGCTCGGCGTCAGCGTTCACAGCCACGTCACCCAAATCGCTTCAGTCAGTGCCCCGGAGCGCGAGAACCTTGGCCCCGACGATTTTGCCGAGGTTGACGAGGACCCGGTGCGCTGCCTCGACTTCGAGGCGAGCGCGGCGATGGTCGCGGAGATCAACCGGTTGCGCAAGGCCAACGAGAGCCTCGGCGGCACCTTCGAGGTGCGCGCCTTCGGCCTCGTGCCCGGCCTCGGTTCCCACATCTCCTGGGAGGACCGCCTCGATGGCCGCCTCGCCGGCGCGGTCGCCTCGATTCAGTCGGTCAAGGGCGTCGCGATCGGCGAAGCCTGGGACGTTGCCGGTCGGCCGGGCTCGGAGGCCCACGATGAGATCTTCTGGTCGCAGGAGCGCGGCTACTTTCGCGAGACCAACCACGCCGGCGGGTTGGAGGGCGGTATGACCAATGGCCTGCCGCTCTCGGTGCGGGCAGCGATCAAGCCGATCTCCACCCTGACCAAACCGCTGCGCTCGGTCGATACGGAGACCAAGGAGCCGGCACAGGCGCTGCGCGAGCGCACCGACTCGACCGTCGTGCCCGCCGCCGCCGTGGTCGCCGAGGCGATGGTCTGCCTCGTCCTCGCCCGCACCTACCGCGAGAAGTTCGGCGGCGACCACATCGACGACGTGCAGTCCGCCGTCGCGGCCTACAAGCGCCGCATCGACTTCCGCGGATGAGGTCGACGTTTTACATGCCAGAGATGAAAAAAGTTCCTCTCGTCTACCTGTGAAGCCCGCGCTCGTCTTCATTGGCTTCATGGGGGCGGGCAAGTCGACCGCGCTCGCCGCGGCTCGCGACGCTGGCCTGCCGACGACCGAGATCGACGCGCTGATGGAAGAGGCGTTCGACAAGCCGATCCGGCAGGCCTTCGAAGAGGACGGCGAGGACGCCTTCCGCGCTCGTGAGTCCGAAGTGGTCGGCTCGCTGCTCGAGGAAGCGGACGGCGGCGCGATCGCGCTCGGCGGCGGCAGCGTGCTCTCCGAGCGGGTGCGCAAGGCGCTCGACCGCCACTTCGTCGTCTGGCTGCAGATTGGCGCCCGCGAGGCCTGGCGCCGCATCGCCCGCAGCGATCGGCCCCTGGCCAATAACGCCGAGGACGTCGAAAGGCTGCTGCTGGAGCGCCAGCCGTTCTACGAGTCGCTCGCCGATGCGATCCTGCCGCCGGGCGACCGCGGCCTGGTCGCCCGCGCGATGCCCTCGCTGGTGGCTTTGACCGAGCTGCCGCCGGGGACGAAGATGCTGTGGGCGTTCAGCGCCTCGGGCGAGTACCCGGTCTTCGTCGGGCCGGGCCTGATCGGCACAGGGCCGTGGCCCTTGCCGGGGCGCCGCTTCTGCGTGACGGACAAGCACGTGTCGGCGCTGTACGCCGAGCGGATTGGTCCACTGGATGCCCTCATCGAGGTCGAGCCGGGCGAGAACGCGAAGGCCTTCGAGGATCTCCAGGATGTTCTGGAGGAACTCGCCGAGGCAGGGATGACCCGCGAGGACCACATCGTCGCGCTTGGCGGGGGAGTGGTGGGGGACCTGGCGGGCTTTTGCGCGCACATCTATCAACGGGGCGTGCCGGTGGTGCAGGTTCCGACGACGCTCGTCGCCCAGGTCGATTCGGCCTACGGCGGCAAGACGGGCGTCAATCTTCCGCAGGGCAAGAACTACGTTGGCGCGTATCACCTTCCTGCGGCGGTGATCTCCGACACCACGGCGCTGGCGAGCCTGCCAGGGGACGAGCTGGCGGCGGGTTTCGTCGAGGTGCTGAAGACCGCCCTTCTGGCGGGCGGACCACTCTGGGAGCGGGTCCGAGCGATCGAGTCGCTCGAGGCCGAGGAGCTGGACGATGTCGTCTTCGCCTGCGCCCGCTACAAGTGCGAAATCGTTGCCGCCGACGAGCGTGACTCCGGCCTCCGTCAGGCTCTCAACCTTGGTCACACGGTCGGCCACGCGATCGAGGCGGTCAGCTCTTATCAGGGCTTCCGCCATGGTGAGGCGGTCGGCGTTGGTTTGCTGGCGGCCCTCCGCCTTTCCGACGCCCCTGCCCTTCGCGACGAGGTGGAAGGGATCCTACGCCGCCACGGCCTCCCGGTGCGGATGCGGATCGCCAATGAACGCTCCGAGTGGGTGAAAGGAATCCTCGAGGCGGTCCAGGGGGACAAGAAGCGCACCGCGGCGGGTGTCGGCTTTGTCCTCCTTGCCGCGCCAGGCGCGCCCAGCACGGGCAACCTGGTGGATCCGGCTAAGGTCCGCTCGGCCGTGGAAGAGCTGATCGAATGACTACCTCCCACAACCGCGTCGCCGTTCTGCACGGGGTCAACTTCAACATCCTCGATCGCCGCGATCCGGCGATCTACGGCGGCCTTTCGCTGCACAAGTTGGAGACCAAGATCGAACGTTGGGCCCACGAGTTTGGTCTGGAAGCGATCTTCTTCCAGACCAACTCCGAGGGCGAGTTTTGCGAGTACCTGCACCGCGTTCCCGAGCAAGCGGATGCGGCGCTCGTCAACGCTGGCGCCTGGTCGCACTACAGCCGGGCGATCGCCGACGCGCTTGACGTTGCCGCGGTTCCTGCCATCGAGGTCCACCTCTCCGACGTCGAGGCGCGCGATGAGTGGCGCAAGCTCTCGGTCTTCGACGGCCTGGTGCTGGCCAAGATCTCCGGCAAGGGTCCCGAGGGCTACCGCGAGGCGCTTGAGCTGCTCGCCGCTGAGCTCGGCGCCGGTGCGTGAGCGCGGAGCGGGCAAAGCAGTGACCGCGGCACGCGCAGATCGCCTCGCGGCCCTGATCGTCGAGCGGGAGCTGGACTGCTTTCTGGTCACCGATCTGATCAACGTCGGCTACCTGACCGGCTTTGGTGGCACCAACGGCGCTTGTGTATGTGGGTCCGAGCAGCGTGTCTTCCTCACCGACTTCCGCTACACCGAGCGCGCCGAAGCCGAGGTCGAGGGCTGGGACGTGGTCACCGTCAAGGACGACTGGTTGGGCGGGATCGCGGCGCGCCTGGCTGGCAAGACCGGCTTCGAAGACCATCAGATGGCCGTCCGCACGCTGGAGCGGCTCGAGGAGAAACTGCCGGATGGCGTGATTCTGGAGGGTGCGGGGGGGACGGTCGAGAAGCTGCGGCGGGTCAAGGACGAGGCGGAGCTGGCCGCGGTCGCCGCCGCCGCGGAGCTGGCAGATGAGATCTGGTACTGGTCGCTGCAGCGGGGCCTTGCCGGCCGCAGTGAGCTCGACGTCGCCCGGGCCGCCGAGGCGCGCATGCGCGAGCTGGGTGCCGAGCCCTCCTTTCCGACGATCGTCGCCGCCGGGCCCAACGGCGCCCTGCCGCACGCCGAGCCGGGCGAGCGCGAGATCGGCCATGGCGAGCTTGTCGTCTTCGACATGGGGGCGAAGCTCGACGGCTACTGCTCCGATGGCACCCGCACCTTCGCCACAGGCGAGCCCGGCGAGGCTGCCCGCGCCGTCTATGAGACCGTGCGCGAGGCCCAGGAGGCGGCGCTGGCGAAAGTCACCGCCGGGATCAAAGCTGAGGACGTCGATAGCGTCGCCCGCGAGCTGATCGCCGCGGCCGGCCACGGCGAGCGCTTTGGCCATGGCCTTGGCCACGGCGTCGGGCTCGAGGTCCACGAGGAACCCCGCGTCTCGCAGCGCTCCGAGGATGTGCTTGCGGCCGGAGAAGTGGTGACGATTGAGCCGGGCATCTACCTGCCGGGGGAGCTGGGGGTGAGGATCGAGGACCTGGTGGTCGTGGCGGAGGACGGATACCGCAACCTCAGCGGGCTGCCCAAGCAGATGCAACTGGTCGAGTAGGCCAGGACGCTGCAGCGCTAATTGCGTCTGGCCTATCTGCCGATCAGTGTGGTGTGAACGCGATCGCCATGCCCAGGCCGGAGTCCCTCGCGGCTGCCCGCAAGGATGCCCGGCGTGAGCGCCTGCTCGACATGGAGCAGCGGGTGCGCCGCTACCGTGCCGCCTGCTTCGCGATCCTCGCGCTCGCCCTGGCTTCGGCGGGCCCCTCGCTTGGCTGGCTCTGGCTGGCGCCGTTGGCGGCCGGCTTGGCCGGTTTCGCCGTCGCCGACCGCTTTATGGAGGCCAGCGAGCGGCCCTGGCTTTGGGTCGCCGGCGCATGGGGTCTCCTGCCGCTCCTGCTCGGCGGTGCGGTGATCGCCACCGGCGGCCCGACCAGTCCCGCCGTCATGTGGTTCGCGTTGCCTGCCGTCACCCTCGGCGCGCGCTTCGATCCCTGGGGGATGGTCGTCGGCACGATTTATCTGGTCACCGTCTTTCTCCTCAGCACCGTCGCCGTCGACCCCGCCAGCGCCGCCGAGCACAGTCAGACCCTCGTCGCCGCGGCCGCCTTGCTGCTCTGCACGGTGATCCTCTCGGGAGCGTTGGTCGAGTCCGACCGCGCCCACCGGCGCCGTTCGACTCTCGATCCGCTCACCGGTCTTTTCAACCGCAACGCCCTCGAGCAGCGTCTCGCCGAGCTCGACGGGGCGCCTTGCGATTTGGAGGGCGGGCAATCCCATGCTCTCCTGCTCTGCGACCTCGACCACTTCAAGCGGGTCAACGACCAGCTCGGCCACGCGGCTGGCGACGCCGTATTGCAGGACGTCGCCTACACGATGCGCGCCGTCCTGCGCGCCGACGATTCGATCTACCGGATTGGCGGCGAGGAGATCCTCGTCGTCCTGCCAGGAGCCAGCGCGGTGGATGCGGTCGCGATCGCCGAGCGCCTGCGTCAGGCCGTGCGCAAGCGGCGGCCGGAAGGAGTGGAGGTAACGATCAGCATCGGCGCGGCCGTGACCAAACCGAGCAGGGTGAACACCGACGACCTGGTCGCCCGCGCCGACGCCGCGCTCTACTCGGCGAAGGCGAACGGCCGCGACGCCGTGTTCATGGCCAACTAGTGCTCAGCGACTGAGGTCGACGTTGTCGTCGAGGCGTTCGGCGAAGGCGGTGATCAGGGCGACGGCCGCCTCGACGTCGGCGAGATCGACCATCTCGACCGGTGAGTGCATGTAGCGCAGGGGGATCGAGACGAGGCCGGTGGGGATCCCTGAGCGAGCGAACTGGATGCCGTCCGCGTCGGTGCTGGTCGAGTTGCCGGTGGCCCCGACCGTGTGCTCGATGCCGGCCTCCTTGGCGACCGCCACGAGCAGGTCGAAGACCTTGGGTGAGAGTGTGGCGCCGCGGTAGATCACCGGGCCCGAGCCGAGCGCATGGCTGCCGAGCTCCTTCTCGTCGATGCCGGGGGCGTCCGTTGCGTGGGTGACGTCGACCACGATCGCGAGGTCGGGCTGCACCGCGAAAGCAGAAGTGCGCGCCCCGAAGAGGCCGATCTCCTCCTGCACGGCGGCGATCGCGGCGAAGCTGCTTTTCAACGGACCCGCCTCATGGCACCGCCGCAGGGACTCGAGCGCGACGTAGGCGCCGAGGCGGTTGTCCATAGAGCGAGAAACGACCCGACCGCCGGCCAAGTTCAATGGCTCGGTTGCGATCACCACCGGGTCGCCGACGCTGACCGACTCCTCCGCCTGATCTCGATCGGCGGCGCCGATATCGATGTGCAGCGACTTCATTTCGACGACCTTCTTGCGCTGGTCGGCGTCCAGCAGGTGCAGTGGCTTGCGACCGACCACGCCCAGCACTGGTCCGTCTTTGCCCTGCACCTCGACTCGCTGGCCGACCAGGATCTGTGGATCCCAGCCGCCGATTGGCGCGAACCAAAGGATGCCCTGCTCATCGATGTAGCGGATGACCAGGCCGATCTCGTCGATGTGGCCGACGACCGTGAGCAGCGGGGCGGCCTCGCCGATCCTCGCTACGGAAGAGCCGATGCCATCGGCGGAGAGCTCGGCAAAGGACGCCTCCTCGCGCCATAGCGCCGCGGCTTGCGTCTCGTAGCCGGAGGGGCCCGGAACGCGAAGGAGCTTGTCGAGTAGTCCAGGGGTTTTGCTCACGGACGCGGCAGTATGTCCGATTCGGACAACCGCCCGCCTTGTGGGGATTCGAATAGCGTCTTGGCAATGGCCCGAGTTCCACTAACCGCGCTGGTCACGGGTGCATCGAGCGGGATCGGTGCGGCGACGGCTCGCCGCCTGGCCGAGGAGCCGGGAGCCGAGCTGATCCTCGTCGCCCGCCGCGAGGAACGCCTGCGCGAGCTCGCGGATTCGCTCCCCTGCAAGGCGAGCTACTTGGCGGCCGACCTGATTGACCCCGATGCGCCCGAGCGCATTCGCGCCCATATCGCCGAGCGCGGCAATCGCCTCACCTTGCTGGTCAACAACGCCGGCGCTGCCTGGCGCGGCACTTTCGCCGAGAGCGGCTACGCAAACGTCCACCGCCACATGGAGCTCAACTTCGACGCCGTCGTCCGCCTCACCGAGGCGCTGCTGCCGACGCTGCGCGCTTCCGCGCCGAGCGCGATCGTCAACGTCGCCAGCACTGCCGGGCGCGTGGCGCGGGCGCGCACTGGCGCCTACTCGGCGAGCAAGTTCGCCCTGATCGGCTGGACGGACTCGCTCTACGCCGAGGAGCGCGCGCACGGCGTCCACGTCGGCATGGTCCTGCCGGGTTTCATCGTCACCGAGGGCTTTCCGGCAACCGAGCTGCGCGAAAACGCCCTCACCCGTTGGATCGTCTCCAAGCCGGAGAAGGTCGCCGAGGCGATCCTCGAGGCGGGCCCCGGCGGTAAGGCTGAGCGCTACGTGCCGCGTGCCTACGCCCTCGCCGCGGTGGCCCGCATCTTGATGCCGCGCCTGTTCCGCCGCACGCTTTCCGGCGGGGCCGCCGGGGCGCTTACCACCAGCACGAACGCCGACTAGAAGAAGCGCGCGGCGGTCAGCCGGCAGTAGTGGAATTCGAAGACGAAGCTGACGTTGTTGGCGGCGTTGCTGGCTCGTTCGACCCGGATCTGTTCGTGCGCCGCTTTGATTTCTTCATCCGCCTTCAGGGCCTTGCCGAGTTTGCGCAGGTTGGTTTGCACGATGCCCAGCTGTTTGAACCACTTGAGCAGGCGCGCGTCGTCGGTAGGGGGCCTGGGCACGCCGGCCAGCTTCTGAACGGTCTTACCGAAAACGGCCGAGGCATGGACGAATTGCGCGCCCGCTTCCTTCATCTTGGCCGGAACGCCGCTCTTCGCCCTCTCTTTGGCGTTCCTGAGGATCCGTTTGTTGGCTTCGGTATTCGCCTGGCAGATCGGCTCGACCCCTTCGCGATACTGATCGCGCGTCGGTTCTTCAGCCCAGGCGGGCGCCGCAAGCGACAACGTCACGGCGGCGACCGAAACGGCAAGTGTGAGGACCCCCTTCATTCCCCCTCCGCACGTTAGACGATCGGTCCGTCGCCACTCTGTTGTGCTGTGGTGAAGTCGCGCCGCGGCCCGGCTTCTCTAGGATTCGCCGCCGTGATCTCGACCAACGAATTTCGCAACGGCTCCCACATCGAAATCGACGGGAAGATCTTCCGGATCGTCGAGTTCCAGCACGTCAAGCCGGGCAAGGGCGGTGCGTTCGTGCGCACGAAGCTGCGCAAGATCGAGGACGGAACCGTCCAGGACAAGACGTTCCGGGCCGGGGAGAAGTTCCGCCCGGTCCACACCGAGTCGCGCAAGATGCAGTACCTCTACGACTCCGGCGACGCGGCGATCTTCATGGACACGCGCGACTACGAGCAGATCGAGATCCCGCGCGAGCTGGCCGGCGAGGCGATGCAGTGGCTGCTGCCCAACTCCGAGGTCGACGTCCTCTTCGTCGACGAGCGGCCCAGTGACGTGCAGGTCGCCAGCGCGATCGAGATGAAGGTGACGCAGACGGAGCCGGGGGTGAAGGGCGACACGGCCTCAGGCGGCGGCAACAAGTCGGCGACCCTGGAGTCCGGCGTCATCGTGCAGGTTCCCCTCTTCATCGAAGAGGGCGAGACGATCCGCGTCGACACCCGCAGCGGCGAATACGTTTCGCGCGCCTAGCGCTCGCTCTGCGCCGGACCAGTCTTAGAACCTTGACGATGTTGTATATCCGGCGTACCCTGGTATCTCTGAGGTAGCTCCTGGGTACGCCAGGGAATTTTTACGAAGGGAAAACGCGGTGGGCGAGTCGGGGCGGAGCGAGATGTCCGCCGAGCATGATTCGCCATTACCGGTCCCGGCGGAAGCGGACAAGACGCCCTTCACGCAGCTGAAGCCAGGCCCGGGTGCTGCCCCGGCCGAAGTAGCTGCCCACCAAACAGCCCGAGTCCGCCGCGCGATGATCGAGATCGTTGCCGCGCAGGGCTATGACGCCGTCAAGGTCCGGGAAGTCGTGAAGGTGGCTGGGGTCTCGACGAAGACCTTCTACCGACTCTTCGAGAGCAAAGAGGACTGTTTCCTCCGTACCCACGAAGCCGTCATTCGTAGTGCCCGCGCGGGACTGCTCACGTCTCAGTCGACCGAGCAGGACTGGCGCGAGCGACCGCGCCTGATCTACGCTGCCCTTGCCGCCGCATTGGAGCATGACCCTGCGATGGCCCGAGTGGCGCTGGTCGATGTGTATGCGGGCCGGCCGCCGGCCCTCGAACAGGCACGGCG
>JBKPOV010000027.1:0-13241 GCA_046733315.1 Actinomycetota bacterium | reverse complement strand
CGGCTCGGGCTCGGCGCGGTTCGCCTCTCCGACCTCTTCGAGGAGGGCGCGCAGCGCGAGTCCGACATCCGCGAGGATCACGTCGCCCATCGGAGCGCGGGCCGCCTCGTCGGGATCGTTGGTGATCGCGACCAGCTTCGCCCCCTCGGGCAGCAGCGGCCCGGGGATGTGGGGGTAGTAGGGGAAAACGGAGCTGCCGAGGACGAGGATCAGGTCATGGCCCTCGAGCGTCTGCGCGACGGGACCGATCGCCGGCGGCAGGACGCCGCGGTAGTTGGCGTGGTTCTCTGGGACGCCGATGCGGCCACCGCCCGGCGCCGGCGTCGCCCAGACCGGCAGGCGTTGGCGCTCGGCGAGGCCGATCGCGTCGTCCCAAGCGCCGGCGGCGTCTATGTCGGGGCCAGCGACCATCACCGGGTTGGTGGCCACGTCGAGACGGTCGGCGAGGACGCGGACCGCGGCCGGGTCGGCAGCGGCGCGACCGCTGACCTTGCGGGTGATCGCCTCGCGCGCATCGGCCTCGTCGACCTCGGCGTACCAGTCGTCCATCGGCAGCGAGACGAAGGTCGGGCCCTTGGGCGGCAGCGAGGCGAGGTGGGCGCCGTGGGCGAGCGCGAGCGGCACGTCCTCGGCGCGGGCCGGCTCGAAGGACCACTTGACCAGCGGGTGGGGCATGCGGATCGCGTCGCGGTTGGTCAGGTTCGCCTGCAGGGTGATCTGCGCCCGCGCCTGCTGCCCCGCCGTGATCAGCACCGGCGAGTGGTTTGCCTGCGCGTTGAAAATCGCCCCCATTCCGTTGCCCAAGCCGGGCGCGGTGTGCAGGTTGGCCATCGTCGTGTTGCCCGAAGCCTGAGCGTAGCCGTCGGCCATCCCGACCACGACAGCCTCCTGCAGGCCGAGCACGTAGCGGAAGTCCGAGGGGAAGTCGGCAAGCATCGGCAGCTCGGTCGAACCGGGGTTGCCGAACATCGTCGTCATCCCCAACTCCCGGAAGAGATCGAAACTCGCTTCGCGAACCGTCGGCATACCGGCCGGAACCCTACCGCTGCGCTGCTGTTCTCAAGTGAACGGCCACCGAGGTCGATAACCGCCGCGTGGACCGCTCAACCGACACGATGTCGCATTTCCCTCCGCACAGCGGACGGAACTACGACCGCATCGACCTCGCGCGGCGGGTGGGGCAGAGCCTGCTTGCCACGGCGGCGGTGCTCGCGCTCTGCCTCTTGGCGGTGTCCTCGGCCAGCGCCGGGCCGACGACGACCAGGCTCGCCTACGCGACGGGTGAAATCGTCCCGATCCCGGCCGCGATCCCGCACGAAGAAGGCGACATGGTGGACCGGCGCATCGTGCCCGACCTGCGCTGGATCGCCGCTCGCTTCCCGATCTATGTAACCGACGGCTATTCGGGCCCGCTGCCCAATGGCGAACACGTCGGCTGCAACCAGTGCCACGTTCGCAACTCCGACCACTACAACGGCCTCGCCGTCGACGTCATCCCGCTCAACCCGAGCAGCAAATGCGACGCCAACTGGGTGGGCATCACCAGCCTCGCCGAATGGGCAGAGCCGCTGCAGGGCCAGCCAGTGCCGCCCTTCCGCTGGGTCGGCTACAACGGCGATGCCGGCCACGGCTGCGGCCACCACCTCCACCTTTCCTGGCAGCACTCGCCGGCGCCCCAGTTCCAGCTCGCCGAATGGGTCGAAGTCTTCCCGACCGGCCCTGCCAGCGGCCGCAAGCCGCGCCATCCCCGTCCCAAAGCACCGGCGCAGAAACTGCCGCAAGGCCCTCCTGGCGGGATCGGCACGATCCACTCCGGCGGCGTCTCCGCCCGCGGCGACTGAGCCTCGTGCCCTGCGGTCCTTTAGTCAGCTAGCCGGTCCTACTCGACCGGTGCAGCCCCCGGCGGGTCAGTGAAAATCCGCTTCTGGGCTTTTTGCACAACCGGTTCAATCGTTTCCTGCACAGCGGCTTCCGCCTTGTCGGCAACTTCGTCGAGAACCTCGGCAACGGTCTCCGGCGAGACCTGCGTCGCTTGCGCCGCACTCGCTTTTTCTAGCGCCTCCCGAATCGCCGGTGCCGCGTCCTGCATGATCGTTGTCCTGGCGAGCGTCGGGAGCTGCTTGTTGACACCCTCGAGCGTCTCCGACGCTTTGACTTTGATCGTCTCCACATCACCAGCTTTCTTCACCGCTACCTTTTCTGCATCCGCGGTTTCTTTTTCCGCTTCGGTGAGAGCGAGGGTCCGTTTCTGCATGACGAGCAGGAAGCTTGCGCCGGCGGAGCCAACGATCAAAGCCAGGGCGACCAGTTTCGTCAGGTTGTATTCCTTGACGGACTTGACGACACCGTTGACGGTTTCCGAACGAACTACTTCTTCGGGCGGAAAGAAGTAGAGGATCGCGACGGCAGCGACGCCGCCAAGGAAGATCGAGTAACCGATCGTCTTGGCGCACTCTTTGGCCTTCTCGGTGTCGCTGCGGATTTCGAGAAAGCCGGCGGCGATCCCACCCAGCAATCCCACGCCGCCCGCAACAAGCAGCATGACCACGGTGTCATCTGTGCCGTTAATGGGGATCATGACGCCTCCATAGATCGCTGGATCTACATCCTCTTGGTATTCGCTGCGCTGGCGCAAGCCCAAAAAAGTATGAAATCCCTGAATAGTGCGACTATGGAGACTCGCATCGTTGATGTATGAATTCGACGTGCGACTCCACGCCATCGTCATCATCGGCGCCTGCGCGGCGCTCTTGGCCGGAGGCTGTGGCGCCCCCAGCGACTCGACACCGGTGGCGTGTCTCGGAGGCTCCGACACCTACATCTCAGCCCTCCGTGACGCGCCGGGAGAAGCAAAGCTGCGCGGCGAAACCCCGATCAGCGACTGCCTCGCGGAGAACCAGAAGGCTGGCGATCTGGCCGCGGTCGGCACGTCGATGTTGGCCGCAGCGACGACGCTCAACTCGGAAGCGCGCACCGACCCAGGTGGCAGCGCGAACCTTCAGCTCGGCTACCTGCTCGGCGCGGCCCAGCGCGGCGCCGACAACACCGACGGCATCCACTCTGAGTTGATCCGCCGGCTCTCCGCTGCCGCTCGTTACAGCCCCGACAACCGCCCGCTGCCGCCGGCCTTTCTTCGCACCTACCGCGAAGGCTTCGACGCCGCCCAAGCGGGCCGCTGAACCTTCGCGCCGCCGTCAACGCGACCGCCTGTCTGGACAACCTCCCAAGCGCTGCTCGGGCTGACCTCGAGGGCAAAGCTGCTCGGCTGGGACGGCGGCAGGGCTTCCGGCTGAATACGCTGAAAGAGACCACGACTTCGATGGAGGCACCGACTTTGACTGAGCAGCTCTGGGGTGGCGAGACCACCAAGGCCGTCGACAACTTTCCGGTTTCGGGCGAGCGCGTGCCGGTTCCCGTCGTCCGCTGGCTCGGCCGCCTCAAGGCCGCCGCGGCGCTGGTCAACGGTGAGCTGGGTGAGCTCGACTCGGCGGTGGCCGAGCGCATAGCCGCGGCTGGCGACGCCGTGGCCGCCGGCGAACACGACGATCAGTTCCCGGTCGACGTCTTCCAGACCGGCTCCGGCACCTCCTCCAACATGAACGCCAACGAGGTGCTCGCCAACCTCGCCGGCGAGGGGACCCATGCAAACGATCACGTCAACATGGGCCAGTCCTCCAACGACGTCTTCCCTTCCGCCGTTCACCTGGCGGCGCTGGGCGAGGTGACCCACGACCTGCTGCCGGCGATGGGCGGGCTCGAGGCCGCCCTGGAGGCGAAGGCCGAGCAGTTCGCCGACGTGGTCAAGGCGGGGCGCACCCACCTGATGGATGCGGTCCCGGTCACGCTCGGCCAGGAGTTCGGTGGCTATGCGGCGCAGGTGCGGCTCGGCGTGCAGCGAGTCGAGGCGACGCTGCGACGGGTCGGCCAGATCCCGCTCGGCGGCACCGCCACCGGCACCGGCCTCAACACCCATCCCCAGTTCGCCGCCAAGGTGCGCGAGCGGCTCGCCGCCGAAACCGGCCTTGACATCTCGGCGCCGCTCGATCCCTTCGAGGCGCAGGGCAACCGCGACTCGCTGGTCGAGCTCTCCGGCGCGCTCAAGGTCTACGCCGTCTCGCTCAACAAGATCGCCAACGACCTGGCGCTGATGGGCTCGGGGCCGCGCGCCGGCCTCGCCGAGCTGCGCCTGCCGGAGCTGCAGAAGGGCTCCTCGATCATGCCCGGCAAGGTCAACCCGGTGATCCCCGAGGTGGTGATCCAGGTCGCCGCCCAGGTGATCGGCAACGATGCGGCGATCACCGTCGCCGGCAGCCAGGGCCAGTTCGAGCTCAACGTGCGCGTGCCCCTGATCGCCCGCAACCTGCTCGACTCGATCAAGCTCCTCGCCTCCGCCTCGCGGCTGCTGAACGAGAAGTGCGTCGCCGGGATCGAGGCCAACGAGGAGATGACGACGCGCCACGCCGAGGCGACCCTGGCAACGGCAACCGCCCTCAACCCCCACATCGGCTACGACCGCGCCGCCGACATCGTCAAGGCCGCGGCCGAGTCAGGCCGCTCCCTCAGAGAGGTAGCGGTCGAGCATGGTGTCGAGCCCTCCGTCCTTGCGGAGGCCCTCGACCACCGCCGCATGGCCCGCCCGCACGAGTAACACAATCCGCTGCGGTCGCACTTTCCGCCGCATAGCGGACGGAAGTGCGACCGCAACTCGGAGATCGAACCGCCGCGCCGTTGCGGTCGCAGTATCCGCCGCTAAGCGGCGGATACTGCGACATCCCCAGAAGTCAGCGTGGGTCTTCGACCAACAGCTCGACGTTGCGGTCTTTGGCTTCGCCCTCGCCCTGGGGGGCGCCGGACTGCAGGTCGTTGAAGCTCATGGTCCTTCCGGCGGAGGCGAGGTCGTTGAGGTCCATGCCACTTGCCAGGGCGCCCGGGGCGGGGGCTTTCGACTGGCCGACGTGGTCGAGGATCGTGCCGAAGATCGAGAGCGTACCGTCGTGGTTGTCGAAGACCTCGAGCAGGCGGCCCTGCTGCGGCCAGTCGGCCTCGGCGGCGACTCGGATGCTCCAGAAGCCCGATCCGCCGGGCGCGGGGAACGGGTTGACGATGTTGTCGTGCGAGTGGCCCGAGACCCATGCGATCGCGTTGGGGAACTGGTGCAGCAGGTTGACCGCATCGGCCTGCAGGTGGATCGGGAACGAGAGGCGCGGGTCCAGGTCGCAACCTGGGTTGATGTCGTGCCCGTGCGCGTCGGCGGTGAGACACAGCGGCGCCAGCTCGTCAGGGGCGTCGGCGGTGAGGCTCTCCGGCGCATGGTGGCTGAAGATGACCACGAGCTCATCGGCCGCCGTCGCCGCTTCCAGCTGGCCTTTCAGCCATTTGAACTGCGGGTCGTCGATGTTGCCGTCGGAGGTGAAGTGGCCGGTCGGGGTGACGATCGTGCCCGCCTCGGCGACCGTGTCGAGGGCGATGAAGCGCATGCCCGGCGTCGGGCTCCAGGAGTAGTAGCCGGCGGCGCCTTTGGAGGCCGACTCTTGCGCCGCGTCGATGTAGTCGAAGCCGTGGCCGTCGGCTTGGGAGCCGGCCTTGAAGACGTCCTTGTACTGCTTCTTGGAGACAAACTGGCGCTTGGGGTCGCCCGGGACAAGGATCAGGTTCTGCGGGCTGGTGAGCAGCGTGCTGAGGAGGTTCGTCGGGCTGAGCAGCGAGTTGAGCAGCGCCTGCGCGTTTTCGGGATTCGAAACCGGCCCCATCGGCTTCAGGCATCCCGTCGCCACCTGCTCGAAGGCGGCGTTCGCCGCGGCGTTGCCCTGCACCAGGGCGTCGTGGTTGCCGAAGGCGACGTAGGAGGGAACGTCCAGACCCGCCGCCATGAAGCTCTGCTGCGCTCGGTCCATCAGCCCGGGGTATTTGGGCCAGGCGGCGTGCGGGCCGGCCGGGCTGTCGGGGTCATAGAACTCGGGGAAGGTGCCCTCGAAGTAGTCGTCGTAGTCCTGCACGCCCGTGTAGCGGGCGGCCTCGGCCGCACCCGGAACGAGCAGGTTCGGGCAGAGTGAGTGCGAGTAGGTTTTCTTGTCGACGCCGCTGTTGGGGTTGAGCGTGCCGCCCTCGAGCAGGGTGCGCACCCACTGCGTCTCGTTCAGCTGCTGGTTGTCGGCCGAATCGCCGGTGTCGATCGTGAAATCCATCGGTCGGTGTGCGCCGCCGGCTTCGGCAACCGGGCTAGCGGCGGCGAGCTGGTTGAACTGGCGGATCATCGCGTCGTCGATCTGGGGCTCGAGCGCCTCCCAGGGACGCCAGGCGGAACCGAAGGGAAGGTTGAGCGGGCTCGCCAGCGGGTCGATGATCTCGACCCGAGCCGGCGACTCCTCGTCGGCGAGCTGGAAGTCGGAGAGCTGGCCGAAGTAGACGAGGGAGGTGCGTTTTTCGTCGCGGCCGGCGGCGGCGTTCGCCAGTTCCTGGCGCACGGTGTAGGGCTCGCCTGCGCCGAGCTGGAGGAAACGGTAGGAGCCGGCGCCGGTCGGGACCACGCGCTGTTCGAGCGTGCTCTGCCCTTCGGTGTCCGAGACCGCGGCTGCTGCCGCGGTCGCCATCGCCAAGAAGACGACCAGCGCGGCGATGGCACCCCCGGCCTTGATCAGGACTGACCGGCCGAGCCGGTCCTTGAGAACTGGCCGACGTGACTGCATCGCTTCTCCCCTTCGCTCGATGGAGGAAAAGGGTACCTAATTTTTACTACTCGGTCCCTTGGCTACTGGAGAGTGACGAAGCGCTCCTCGGTCAGCTCCTGGACGGCGAAGGCGGGGCCCTCGCGGGTGTTGCCGGAGTCCTTGACTCCGCCGTAGGGCATCTGGTCGGCGCGAAAGGTGGGCACCTCGTTGATCAGCACGCCGCCGAATTCGAGTGTGTTGGCCGCCTCGAGCGCGCGGCCGACGTCGCGGGTGAAGACGCCCGCTTGCAGGCCGAACTTGGAGTCGTTGGCCATGCGCAGGGCCGCGCCGAAGTCGTCGAAGCGGTCGATCGTCGCCACCGGGCCGAAGATCTCCTCGCACCAGACCTTGGCGTCGCGCGGCGGCGCGGCGAGCAGGGTAGGCGCCAGGCAGCGACCCTCGTCGACCAGCTCGCCGCCCACAAGCAACTCGGCGCCGGCAGCGACCGCCTCGTCGACCCACTCCTTCACCCGGTCGCGATCGTCGCTGGAGATCAGCGGTCCGACGTCGGTGTCGGGATCGAGCGGATCGCCAACTCGCAGCGCTTCAGCGTTGGCGACGAGCCGCTCGGTGAAGGCGTCCGCGATCTCCTCGTGAACGAGGATGCGCTGGATCGAGATGCAGCTCTGGCCGGCGTGTGAGTAGGCGTGCAGCTTCGCCTTGTCGGCAGCCGTCTCCCAGTCCCCGTCGGCGTTGACGATCAGGGGCGCGTTGGAGCCGAGCTCGAGGTTGACCTTCTTGTGCGGGACTTTGCTGCGGATGCCCCAACCGACCCCAGCCGAGCCGGTGAAGGTGAGGGCGCGGGTCAGCTCGTGCTCGACGATCGCGTTGCCGACCTCAGAGCCCGGCCCGGGGATGACGCTGAGCCAGCCCTCCGGTAGGCCCGCCTCGACCAGAATCTGGGCCAGCTTCAGCGCCGAGATCGGCGTCTGGCCAGCCGGCTTGAGCACGATCGCGTTGCCGGCGGCGATCGCCGGACCGAGCTTGTGGGCGACGAGGTTGAGCGGGAAGTTGAAGGGGCTAATCGCACCGACGACGCCGTAGGGGACGCGCAGCATCACGCCGAGCTTGCCGACGCCGGCCGGCGAGGCTTCCATCGGCACCGTGCCACCGGTCAGCTTGCGCGCCTCGGTTGCCGAGAAGGTCAGGGTGTCGACGCAGCGTTCCGCCTCGACCGTCGCCGTCTTCAGCGGCTTGCCGGCCTCGGCGGCGATCGTCAGGGCAAACTCGTCAACGCGCTCGCCGACAAGGTGCGCGGCGCGGTCGAGCAGGGCAGCGCGCTCGTGCTGGGGAAAATCGGCCGTCTCGAACGCTTTCTGCGCGGCCTTGGCGGCACGGTCGACCAACCCAGCATCGCCTTCGGCAACCCGGCCGACGACCGTCCCGTCATAGGGGCTCTTCACCTCTCCCCACGCACCGGTCTCCATCCACTCTCCAGCCGCGAGCAGCTTGTGATCGACCGCCTGCACCGTTTGCGTTGCCATTTCCATCTCCTTTGGCCGTTCCGGTGCGCTTTATCCCGGATATAGCCGGATAAAGCGCACCGGAAGGTCAGGGTAATGCAGGCCGCTACTCGGAAAGGGCGAATCTGTTGTGCCAGGGATGGTTCCGCTTCGCCTCAAGGCCCTATTCACGACCCGCGCGGTGGTCCTGGCACTCAGCACGGCCGTGCTGGCGCTCGCGCCGAGCGCCTCGGCAAGCGTCTCCTGGGTCGTCCGCGGGCACGGATTCGGCCACGGTGTCGGCGTCAGCCAGTACGGCGCCTACGGCTACGCCCTGCACGGGAAGGGCTACCGCTTCATCCTCGCCCACTACTACCGGGGGACCACGATCGGCCGGATCGAGGGGCCGCGGATAGTCCGCGTCCTGCTCGACATCTCCCCCGGCGACATTGCCTTCAGCGGCGCGACCAGCGCTTGCGGCAAGGCACTCGATCCGGCGCGGACCTACGGGGCACACCGGGACGGCAACGGCGTCAAGCTGCGCGACGCGGCGGGGATGACACTGGCCGAGTGCGGACGCAAGCTGCGCGCGGCCGGCAGGGGCAGGGTCTCCATCGACGGCGTCGGTACCTACCGCGGCGCCCTCGAGGTGGTGCCGACCGCAAGCGCTGCCGGCTCGCTCAACGCGATTAACGCCCTGGCGCTGGAGCAGTACGTCAAGGGAGTGATCGCCGCCGAGTCGCCTCCCTCCTGGCCGCAGGCGGAGCTGCGCACCCAGGCGATCGAGTCGCGCTCCTTCGCGCTCACCACCGACGTCGAAGGCAACGGCTTCGACCTCTACGCGGACACCCGCAGCCAGGTCTACAAAGGGCTCGCCAGCGAGACCGCGGCGACCAACGCCGCCGCCGACGCCACAAGGGGCGAGGTGGTGATGTACGGTAACCAGATCGCCCAGACCTTCTTCTCGGCCTGCTCGGGCGGCTTCACCGAGAGTGTCCAAAACGTCTTCTTCGGCCCTCCGATCGCCTACCTGACCGCGGTGCCGGACCCCTACGACTACTACTGCCCGCTGCACGACTGGACGCTGCGCTTCAGCGGTCCCGAGATCAGCACCAAGCTCGGCGGCTACCTCGGTGGCCGCCTCAAGAAGGTCGCGATTACCAAACGCGGCGTCTCGCCCCGAATCGTCTCGGCGAAGCTCTTCGGCACCGGCGGCGTCAGCACGATCACGGGCGAACAGCTCCAGGTCGCCCTCGGCGCCTACAGCACCTGGATGAGCTTCCAGAAGGTCGCCGGCTAGTAGATGTAGCTAGGGCAGGACGATCTCGGCGTGGATCGCACGATGATCGCTGCCGGGCAGGTCGTCGACTCCGTACTCGGAGATGCCGAGGCGGCGATCGGCGAGGACGTGGTCAATCGCGATCGAGGGCGGCATCAACCGGTGGCCCATCGTCGGGAAGGTCGGCTCGAGCCCCTTGCCGGTGACGTCGCCGGCGTCTTTGTAGCCGCGATCGACGACATCGCGAAACTCGGCTTGGTCCAGCGTCCCGTTGAAGTCACCGACCAGCAGCCAGGGCGCGCCCTCACCCGCCCTCGGCAAGCTCTCCAGCGCCGCCTGCCAGCGGCCGACGTTATTGCTCAGCGGCGGGAAGGGATGGACGCCGACCACGCGCAGCTTGCGCCCATCGGGCATCGTCAGCGCCGCCCGCGGCATGCGGAAGAAGAAGCGCGTCTGGTGAGGCAGGGGCGTCAGCGGCAGGCGCGAGTAGAGGCCGGCGCCACTGGCGCTGCGGTGGACCAGCAGCATCGATTGCGGCAGGCGCCGGAAGATTCCCGCCCGCTTCAGCTTCGCCGCGAAGCTCGGGGTCAGCTCCTGGACGCTGAGCAGATCGGGGCGGTAGCGGTCTATCAGCTCGATGACGGCATCTGGGTCGGCGGTGCCGTGGTGGATGTTGGTCGAGAGCACGGTGACGGTCTCGTGGCCCGCCGCCTCAGCGGTCGAGCTGCCGATCGCTCGCGGCAGAACGACGCCGGCGAGGCAGAGCGTCGCTACTGAGGCCAGCGTCGCGGCAGCCCAGTTGCGCAGCGCTAGCGCGACCCCGGCGACGAGCAGCGCGGCGAAGCCAACGTACGGCGTGAAGGCCATCATCGCGACCAACGGGTAGCCGCTCTCGAGGCCGAAAAGGCGGATCGCAGTCCAGATCAGGATCGGGATAACCGCCGCCCAGATCCACCAGTAGCGGCGGGCGCCGGTCCGATTCAGCGCGCTCAACCGTCCGGGTAGGGCTGGATCGGGATGCCGTGGTCGGTCTCGCGCATGCCGAACTCGTACGCCGCGCCGGCGCTGAGGGAGAGCTGGCGGGTCGGCTCGGCGGGTCGTTCGACGGTCAGGTCGAGGTCAGAGACCGAGCAGTTGAGGGTGTTGTGCTCAGGTCCCTTCGGGTCGGCGTAGACCCAGCCTACGAAGTCCTTCTTCGGGGCGGAGACGCGCCCGCGGACGACGATGTCCTTGCCGGGCAGGGTGAACTCGCAGGCGGTGGGCTGGGCGTCGATCGAAGCGCTTCGGACCTGGCCGAGGCCGCCGAGGGGGTGCGCTTCGCCTTCGAGCACCAGCATCCCTGAGGGCAGCCACGGCGTGGTCCAGGGTCCCGCCTTGACGCGGGCGGCGCCGGCGTCGAAGTAGGTCCCGGCCCCCTCGGCAAAGCCGGTGCCCTCCAGCCAAACCCAGCGCTCGGCATGCTCGCTGCCCCAGTTGTGGCCAATCATGCCGGGCCAGTCGCCCAGCTCGATCGTCTCGCCGTCGAGCTCGAGCCGACCGTTGAAGCGGGCGTCGGGGAACGGGGCGACGAACTTGGTGCGCGGCAGCGGCACCTCATACAGCCAGTCGGCCGGCAGGTACTTGCAGGGCTCGGCGTCGCCGGAGAAGCTCAGCTCCCAGCTGGCGCTCAGCGCCTCGGTCTCGATCGAGCCCGAGGCCCGGCCGGGACCGATCTCGGCCTTGTCGACCCTGATCCATGAGCCGACGGGAGCCGAGAGCCTCTCGGCTGGCACGGTCAACTTCGTCGCCCGCGGCGCCTCGGCGTCGCGGTCGAAGAGGACGAACCAGATCGAGGCGGTCGGCTCGGTTCCGGGGCGCTTGTGAACCGTGTGGCGGATCCAGAGTCCCTGCCCACCGCCGGGCCGGCAGGCCTTGATGTAGAAGCTCTCGTAGTGGCCGGCCTTAGCCGCCACCCCCGGAAAGCGCGCCCTTTCGTTCATGTCCAAACCCTAGAGCCCGAAAACCAAGCAGGTCGTGGGACGCAGGGAGGCTGGTGAGGGGAGCGCACTGTTGGTGCGTGACCCGATCCAGGCGACCGAGGACCGCGAGATGCGCCGGTTTGCAGGGCTCTAGACCTTGATCGTGATCACGTCGCCGTCCTGGACCACGTAGTCGCGGCCCTCGATGCGGAGCAGGCCCTTGTCGCGGGCGGGGGCGTAGCCGCCGCACTCGACCAGCTCCCGCCAGCCGATCGCTTCGGCCTTGACGAAGGCGTCCTGGATCTCGGTGTGGATCGTGCCCGCCGCCTCCCAGGCGGTCGAGCCGCGGGGGATCGGCCGGGCGACCGCCTCCTTGTCCTCACCGGCGGTGAAGAAGGTGAGCAGGTCGAGCAGGTCGTAGGCGGCGCGGACCAGCCGCGCCAGGCCCGAGCCCTCGACCCCGTAGGACTCGCGCATCTCTTCCGCTTCGGCCGGGTCGAGCTCGGCCAGCTCGCCCTCGATCCGGGCGCTGACGGCGACGACGCCGGCCCCGACCGACTGCGCGTGCTCGATGACCGTGGCGGGAGCCTCGGCGTCCCCCTCGTCGACGTTGGCGACGTAGAGGATCGGCTTCGAGGTGAGCGCCTGCAGGTTGCGCGGGCCGTGCGCGGCCGCCTCGGGGATCGGGACCGAGCGGGCCGGCTTGCCTTCGGCAAGCGCCGCCACGACCTGCTCCAGCCAGTCGCGCTCGGCGATCGCCTCGGTGTCGCCCGACTTCGCCCCCTTGCCGACCCGGTGCAGGCGCCGCTCTGCTTGCTCGTAGTCGGAGAGGACGAGCTCGGTCTCGATCGTCTCGATGTCGGCAAGCGGGTCGACCCGCCCGTCGGGATGCGGCACCCCGGAGTCGGCGTGGCAGCGAACGACGTGGCAGATCGCGTCGGTCTCGCGGATCGAGGCGAGGAACTGGTTGCCGAGCCCCTCGCCCTCCGAGGCGCCCTTGACCAGGCCGGCGATGTCGTGGAAGGCGATCGTCGCCGGTTCCAGCTTCGAGCTGCGCACGGTCTCGGCGATCCGCTCGAGCCGCTCGTCCTGCACCGGCGCGATCGCGACGTTCGGCTCGATCGTCGTGAAGGGATAGTCGCCGGTTTGGGCGCCGCCGCTGGTCAGCGCGTTGGAGAGGGTCGACTTGCCCGCGTTGGGCAGGCCGACGATGCCGACCTTCATAGCGAAAGCGGCACGATCAGGCCCAGGACGATGCCAAGCAGGGCACCGGCGAGGACGTCGGACGGGTAGTGCATGCCGAGGTAGGGGCGGCCGAGAGAGAGCGCCAGGGCAACGACGAGGGCGCCCGCCGTGGCCGGATCGACCCGGAACATCGCCGTCGCCACCGCAAACGAGGAGAGGGCGTGGGCGGACGGGAAGCTCAGCGAGCTGGGCGCCCCGCCGAGCGGCGGCAACCCCTCGAGCACCGGGCGCGGCCGCTTGACCAGGAGCTTGATCCCGTAGTTGAGCCCGATCGCGATCGGGCCGAGCACGGCGCAGATCAACCAGGATTCGCGCCGTTCGGGGTCAAGAAGCGCCATCGCAAGCCCGAGCACGACCCAGGCCACACCGTTATTGCCAGCCTTCCCGAGCGCCACAGCAGCTCTCTCCAAACCGGCACTGTGTCCGCGCGTTCGCATCATCCGGAGAATCTTGAGATCGATCTCATACATGGAGCGGGAGCAGAATAGGTCCCTCGGGCGGGTGGCGTGGGTGAGGGGGGTCGAGGACAGCCCGTGGACAGCCCGCCGGCCCCCCGCACCCACCACACGACCCCCCCGCCACAAACCCCCCGCAAAAACCCGTCCATTCC
>JBKPOV010000026.1:0-5667 GCA_046733315.1 Actinomycetota bacterium | reverse complement strand
CCTCAGCCGCGAGGAGCGCCCGTTCGCGGCCGGGGCGGCGGCAACGCTGGCCGGCCTCGCCCTGATGGTCACCGTTGCCGCGGTCGTCTTCGGCATCGTGATCATGTCGAGGAAGTAGACAGCCGTCCGGAGACCAGGGCGTAGAATTTTCCCATGCGGACGCTGCGCAATGTCGCGATCGTGATGGCGCTGGCGCTGGTGGTCGCCTTCGCGCCCGCCGGCGGCAACGTCGCGGAAGCGATCCTGACCGCGATCACGATGGGTTTCCTGGCGGCGTTGGCTTGGATGCTGTTCGTGCTCAGCCGCCAGAACCAGCTTACGTTGGCGACCCTGACCGACGGTCGCCGGGCGATCCTCTACGCGGGGGTTGGGATGATCGCGCTGCTGATCGCCGGCAGCGACGAGCTCCTCTCCAGCGGCGGTGGCACCCTGGTCTGGATCGTCCTGCTCGGCGCCTCAGTTGCGGCGATCTGGCGGATCTGGATCGACGCAAACACCTACTGAGACGATCGCGTCAGTGATCCGCGCGTTTGAGCGCACCACGGGCGCGTTCGCGCCTGCGACCGTCGGGGCGTGCCGCCCCGGATCGTCAGCAGCGCAGGCCACAGGGAGGAAGGGACCGCCTCGGTCGAGTTGATCGCGGCGATCCCCTTCCTGCTGCTGGCGGTCCTGGTGGCGGCACAGCTGGCGGCCCTTGGCGGGGCGCTCTGGTCCGCCGGCGTCGCGGCGCGGGCGGGAGCGAGGGCGGCGCTCGTGGGGGGCGATGCCGAGGCGACCGTGCGGCAGGCGCTGCCGTGGGCTTTTCGTGCCGGGGCACGCGTGAGCGACGAGGACGGTGTGGCGGTGCAGGTGGCGATTCCGCGCCTCTTGCCGGCTTTGCCAAGCCTGTCGGTGGGGGCAAAGAGTGGCCTGGGCGACGACTAGGGAGGGCGGCCAGGCGACGCTGGAGTTGCTTGCCGCGATCCCGCTCTTGCTGCTCGCGGGCTCGATCGGCCTGCAGCTCCTCCTCACCGGCTACGCGCTGACCCTCGCCGACGGTGCGGCGGAGGCTGGGGCGCTGGCGCTCGCCGCCGGCCAGCCGGCGAAGACCGCCGCCGAGGAGTCGCTGCCGGCCTGGGCGGACGGCGACAGCGAGGTCTCGGTCGACGGGGGAAAGGTGACGGTGCGACTGAGGCCGCCCTCGCCGTTCCCGGCGGTCGGGGATCGGCTGGCGGTGACGAGCACCAGCTTCGCGAGGCCGGCAGGGAGATGAACGGGCGGATCATCCTCGTCAGTGCGGTGGCAGCGGCGCAGGGATCCAGAGCTGCCGCGGCGGCCCTGGCTTGTGCAGGGTCCGAGCCCGACCGCCCCGGCCTGCTGGTCGACGTCGGTGGTCGTACCCCGCGTCCGACGCTCGTCGCTTCGAGCGGGGCGCGCGAGCTGGAGGAGCGGCTGGTGGTCCACTTGCCGCAGGTGCGCGCGGCTTCTCGGGGGCAGACCTGTCATCTCGCGGTCGGCAGCGACTCCGATGCCTTCGAGCACATCCGGGCGGCGCTGCCACTCGTCCGTGACTCGGTCGCCGTCGTGCACACGCCGCCGACGGGGTTTCAGGAATTCGTGGCCGAGCAGGGTATCCCGCTCAGCGGCGTTTTGCTTCGTGCGGACCTCGCCTCAGACCGCTCGCTGACCGCCCTCGCGGTGCGTGATCTGCTCGATCGCGGCCTTGCCGTCCGCGCGCTGAAGCGCCCGCTCGCCTGGGTTCCCGCCCGCCGAGCCCTGTTTGGCGTTCTGCCCCCGGACGCCGCCGGGGGTTTGCCGCAGCAAGTCCGTGAAGCCCTTTTGGAAAGCCAGATTTCAGTGGAGCACCCGTGCTACATTGGATCCAATGACACGGAAACTGACGCAGCGAGAGCTGCGCAACAACAGCGGCGAGGTGATGCGAGCGCTCGATGGCGGCGAGGAGTTCATCGTGACCCGGAACGGCAAGCCGGTCGGTGAACTCCGCCCCTACAAACGGCGTCAGTTCGTCCCCACGAAGCAGCTCATCGCCGCTTTCAGAGGCGCGCCGACTATCGACTACGAGGAGCTTCGAGCCGACATCGACCGCTACGTCGATCAGGACCCTACGCCTCGCCACTGGGTTGACTGACGATCGAGGTTTGATCGACACATCGGTTGCGGTGGGTATTCGCGACCTTGATGCCGGACTATTTCCAGCCGAAATCGCGATCTCGGCCTTGACCTTTGCCGAGCTTGCTACTGGTCCCCATGCGACGTCCGACGAGCTGGTTCGTGCACGACGCCAAAGCCATCTTCAGTTTGTGGAGACAAACCTGGAAGCCCTGCCCTTCGATTCTTCATGCGCTCGTGCATACGGGCTTGTCTACGCGGCGGTCCATCGCAGGGGTCGCAAGGCACGGGGCGGGCGAGCGATCGACCTGATGATCGCGGCGACGGCGCTTGCGCATGACCTGCCTCTCTACACGCGCAACGCCAAGGATCTTCACGGTCTCGAGGAGCTGATCGAGATCGTCAAGGTGAGCGCCTGACTGCAGCAGCCGGCGCTTGCCGCCGCGCGCGTTGGCATTTCGCCAGAATCGCCGCATGCTGACCGTCGCAGTCACCGGCCCGACCGGGGAGATCGGCAGGGCCTTCATCTCCGCGTTGGAGCGCACGCCCGAGGTCGACCGGGTCATCGGCATGGCGAGGCGGCCGTTCGACCTTGCCGGGCACGGCTGGGAGAAGACGGAATACCGCCGCGGTGACGTGCTGGATAGGGAGGCGGTCGAGGCGCTGGTCGAGGACGCAGATGTAGTCGTCCACCTTGCCTTCGCGATCGTCGCCGGCGACAGCGACAGTCGCGACGTCAATCTGACCGGCTCGCGCAACGTCTTCGAGGCCACCGCCGCGGCCGGCGCCAAGCGGCTCGTCTACACCTCCTCGGTCGCCGCCTACGGCTTCCATCGCGGCATGCCCGCCCTGCTCGATGAGGAAGAGCCGGTCAGAGGCACGACCCGCCATCCCTATTCGGCGCACAAGGCCGCAGTCGAGGCCGAGCTGGAAGGGGCCCTGGCCGGTTCCAACACGGAGGCCTATGTCTTCCGGCCCTGCATAGTCGCCGGGCCGGAAGCGACGTTGTTGCTGGACCTGATTCCGCTGCTGGCGATCGGCCAACGGATCCCCGGCCCGGTGCGCTGGGCACTCGGCAAGGTGCCGGAGTTGCGGCCGGTGCTGCCCGACCCCGGCGTAGCTTTCCAGCTCGTCCACCACGACGACGTGGCGGCAGCCCTTGCCGCCGCGGTCCTCGGCCACGGCGACCCCGGCGTCTACAACCTCGCCGGGCCGGGCAAGTTGACGATCACCGACCTGGCTCACGCGTTGGGCTGGCACGCGGTGCCAGCACCCCACCTGGCGGTCGGCGTCGCCGCCGAGGCGGTCGCGCTGATGCCCTTCCTTCCCGATGAGGCGGCCTGGATCGAGGCGGTCCGGCGTCCGGTCTTGATGGACACCACTCGCGCCCGTCGCAAGCTGCACTGGATGCCGCATCACGACGCCCGCGAGACTCTGAAGCAGACGGTCGCGGCCGTTCGCATGCGCTAGCTGGGATTCGCGCTTGACCTGAGGCAAAGTCGCGCGCCCCTGCGCACCACATGCGCATTCGCCCTCGCCAAGGTGAGGGCGTGGCGGCGATGAGCGAGGACGGCCAGGTACTCCCCCTGGCACTTGGCGGGGCTATGGCTCTGATCGTTGGGGCCTTGGCGCTGGTGGCGATCGCCGGCGCCCTGGTCGGGAAGGGACGAGCGCAGCGTGCGGCCGACCTTGCCGCGATCTCGGCAGCCCGCTCGATGCGCGACGACCTCGAGCGCCTGCTCTCGCCGGCGCGCCTGCCAGATGGATCGTCCAACCCACACCACATCGAGACAAGCACCTACCTCGCTCGCGCTCGGCTCGCGGCTCTGCAAGCGGGCAAGGCCAACCAGGTAGCCGCGAAAAGCCTCTCGATCTCCTTTCCCGATCGAGACTCGTTTGCACCGGTACGGGTCAAGGCCGTAGTGCTCGCCGAGGTGGGGTTCGGCAAGGAGCGGGTCCACACGGAAGCGTCAGCGGTAGCCGAAGCAGCCGCTCCCTCGGCTCCACTCGACGAAGCCCCGCCAGCGATGGCGACGGGCGGTGGCTACAGCGGCCCGTTGGTCTACCGGCAGGAGCATGGGATGAGACCCGACGTCGCGGCTGCATTCGACCGCATGGCCGCGTCGGCCGCCCAGGCCGGTCTCTCCCTCATCGTCAATTCGGCCTTCCGTTCGGACGCCGAGCAAGCCGAACTCTTCGCCGCTCATCCCGATCCCACCTGGGTAGCCCCGCCGGGTCACTCGCTGCATCGCTGCGCGACCGAGCTCGACCTGGGGCCCGAAAGCGCGTATGGCTGGCTGGCCTCCAACGCAGGCAATTTCGGCTTCGTTCAGCGCTACAGCTGGGAGGCATGGCATTTTGGTTTCGAGATTGGTCCCCCGCCCTGCTCGCAGGCGGGCAACGCCGTCGGCGAGAGCGGGGGAGGGGATGGCGTCCTGGCGGGAGCCTCACTCCCCGCCTTCGTCCCGACCGAGTTTCGCGGCATGATCGCCCGCGCCGCCAGCCGGTGGAACGTCTCCGCCGCCTTGCTGGCCGGGCAGCTGATGGCCGAGTCGGGATTCGACCCCTACGCCGGCTCGCCGGCCGGGGCGCAGGGAATTGCGCAGTTCATTCCCAGCACCGCGGCCGCCTATGACCTGCGCGACCCCTATGACCCGGCCGAAGCAATCGACGCTGAGGCCCACCTGATGTCGGACCTGCTTCGCCGGTTCGGCTCGCCCCAGCTCGCCCTCGCCGCCTACAACGCCGGCCCCGCCCCGGTCGAAGCCTGCCACTGCGTCCCGGCGATCCCCGAGACCCAGGCCTACGTCACCCGAATCCTCGCCCTGCTCGGCGGTGCCGCAGCGATCGCGGCGCCGTCGTTCGAAGTGAGGCTGGTGGCCTGAGCAAGTCTTGACCTGCCTGGCGCTAGTCAGACCACCAGTCCCGCTGGCCCTCCACGTCTTCACGAGGATTCCCGCCGAGATTGGGCGCGCCGATGACGAGGATCTCGAGACCCTCCGGCCCGGCCTCGTAGCCTCGCCACGTACCGGGCGGGACGCGCACCGCGTCCCATTCCTTGAGCTCGACGATCTCGTCGTCGAGCTTCATCCGCCCGCTCCCGCGCAGGACCACGTACACCTCCTCCTGCTTCTTGTGCGTATGGCCGTACGGAAAGCGATAGTTGGGCGGGACGCGCTGATAGCTCAGCCCAGATTTCTCGAGCTCGAGCCCCCCGGTCGCCATGCGGAACTCAAGGCCCGGCGCGCCGTCGAAGTTGGACCCGACATCCTCCAGGTCCTCCTTGAGGTTCCTGAGCGTGAACGGCACGGCGCAATCCTATGGCACCCCTGACCCGGTCAAACGCGAGCTCCATCTGACGCGATCGAGCTCAGACGCGCCCCCGTGCCCCCGCTCGTAGCTCAGCGGAAGCGGACCCGGAAGACGAACGTCGCCGGCGAGCGGTCGCGGTTGCCGGCGGCGTCGATCGCGAAGGAGCGGAAGGCGTGGCGGCCGGGGGGGACGAGGTAGGCACGCGGCGAGCGGCAGGGGCACCATGGCTGGCGATCGAGCCGGCAG
>JBKPOV010000025.1:0-5727 GCA_046733315.1 Actinomycetota bacterium | reverse complement strand
TGGTGGCGAACATCGCGCAAAGCACCGCCAGGGCCGCCAGGGCGGCTGCGATAGCTGTTTGCCTTCTTCTCATCGTCTCATCATCTCCTTGCGCAGTTCTCGCCTTAGGGGTTTTCTTCATTGTTGATGCGGACCGCAGCGGCAGCGGCGATGTAGATTTCGTTTTTGAGAATCGCCGTGTTGTAGCCGGCAGCGGTGGTGCCGAGCTGCGCGTTGATGATCGGATCGACGAGGAAGGAGAGGATCCCTCCACAGCCTGCTGCTTTGGGCGCAGACCAGGCGTTGTCGACCAGGGTCGCTTCTTTGATGAAGGCGATCGAGCCTTCCTCGAGGAATTCGATGAAGCCGGCTTTACCGGTGATCGGTTTGTTGGGCGCCGGCGGGGCGGTGGTGCCGGTGGTCAGGTTCCAGGTGATCGGCGTCGTGGAGGAGCCCACGAAGCAGTTTTTGCCCAGGAAGGGGTTTTCCAGGTGGACCTTGACCGGCATTTTCAGCGCCACGCCTTCTTCGGAGGCGAGGTTGTTTTCTGAGACCCGGATGTCGGTTGCTGGTTTGGCCAGTTCGAGGGTTGAGTTGACCCCGGTCAGGCTGTTTTCAAGGAAGAATTTGATCAGCACTTTGACCAGGAAGGGTGAGGAGGCATCGGGGACGATGCCAAGCAGCCCGCCGGGGACGTTTTGGGGGGCTTTGGAGAGGGTGATGCCGTTGGTGGCGCCAAAGAAGGGCGCGATCCCTTCGACCTGTTTGCCGGCGCCGCCTTGCAGGATCACCGGTTGGGTGATCGGCACCTGCTTTTTGCCCAGCACCACTTCGCCTGAGTTAGTCGTTGAGTAGAGGCATTTTTTGACTTCCAGGTTGGTGTAGGGGCAGTTGGCAAAGCGGGTGTAGTTGCCGGTCAGTTTTGCCTGCGCGGCGCCCGCTAGGCCGAGCGCGGCGAGGGCGAGCGCAAGTAGCGCCGCTACCACCACCCTCTTTCTGTGCTTTTGCATGACTCTCATCTCCTGTCTTCATTTGCTCGATGGACTGGGATCGATGCTGCCGGGAAGCTTTGGGCGGATGAAAGTGGGCCTGGCTATCGCCAGGCCTCGCTCAACCCCTCGCACGATTTCTCCCTTAAAGGCTCCCGCTCGTACCCTGACGTGCTCCAAGAAGTACCACATTCGGGCAGGGCTTTCTACCGTCAGGCGTCTGCTCGCCAACCAAAGTCTTAGGTGGGACCGTCGGAAGGGGCCTAAACCGCGAGGTGCCCGAACTTCTCGCGGATGCGGTGGTAGAAGCTTGTGCCCGGCAGCTGGGCGAGGCAGGCGACGGAGTCGACGAAGCGGATGTTCAGGAGGGAGCCTGGTGCGAGGGTGGTGGCCTGGCCGCCGTCGATGGCTACATCGACCGGCTCACGGCCTGCGGCGTTGCCGACGGTGAGCACGTCGGCGGGAGCGACGACCAGGGCGCGGGCAGTCAGCGAGTGCGGGGCGATGTAGCTGACCACGTAGCCCTTCACGCCCCAGGCGAGGATCGGGCCCTGGTTGGCAAGGTTGTAGCCGGTCGATCCGACCGGGGTAGCGGCGACGAGCCCGTCGCAGCGCACGTTGCCGACCTCCTCGCCGGCGATCCGGTAGCTCAGCTCGGCGACGCGGTCGCGCGGCCGGCGGCTGAAGCTGATGTCGTTGAGGGCGAAGCGCTCCTCACCGTCGACCTCAATCGCGAGAGCCGGCAACTCGATCGTCTCGGTCTCCCCAGCCAGGGCCCGACGAATCCCCTCGGCTGCCTCGTCACGCTCAACGGCGGCGAGGAAGCCGACCGTGCCGAAGTTGACGCCGAAGACGGGAACCCTCGTGCCGGCAAAGCTGCGCAGCGCGTGGAGGATCGAGCCGTCGCCGCCGAGCACCAGGCAGAGGTCCGGGTCCGCCGGGAGCGACTCGACCTGCTCGACGCCGGCCGCCGCGTGGTTGTGCTTCTCGATCTCCTCGGCCGTGGCAACGAGGCGCCAGCCTCCCTCGCGCGCAGCAGCGGTGGCAACCTCGACCGCTTCTGTAGCGGCCGGGGGGTGGGAATGGGTGATCAGGGCGGCGGTCTTCACGCGTCCGGCTCCACAGCGGCAATCGCGGCCTCGAGGTCGTCGACGGGGAGTGCGTCGCCACCGCACCAGACAAAGGTCTCACGGTTGCCCTTCGGACCCGGCAGACCCGAGGAGGCGAAACCTCGGATCGGGAGCCCGAGCTCCTGCGCCGCATGGGCCACCGTCAGGATCGCCTCGCGCCGGTCCCCTGCCTCGCGCACGACGCCCTTGCCAACTCGCTCACGACCGAGCTCGAACTGTGGCTTCACCATCGCCAGCAGCTCGCTCTGGGGGGCGAGGCAGCGCGCCACGGCCGGCAGCACCTTGGTCAGCGAGATGAAGGAGACGTCGATCGTCGCCAGTTCGGGCTCGAAGGGCAGATCGGCGGGCCGAAGCTCGCGGGCATTGAGCCGCTCGATGACGGTCACGCGCGGATCCGCGCGCATACCGGCGTCAATCTGGCCGTAGGCGACGTCCGCGGCCACGACGCGAGCGGCGCCGCGCTGCAGCAGGCAGTCGGTGAACCCCCCCGTCGAGGCGCCAACGTCGAGACAGTCGCGACCGCCGACGTCGAGTCCAAGCGCATCGAGGGCATTTTCGAGCTTGATTCCACCGCGTGAAACGAAGCGCGGCCCCTCGTCGACGATCAGCGCAACCTCCGGCTCAACCAGCTGGCTCGGCCGCAGGGCAATCGGACCGTCCCGTCCGACCCGAACGGCGCCGGCCCGCACCGCACCGGCCGCAGCCGTGCGGGACGGAAAGATTCCGCGCTCGGCGAGAACCGCGTCTATGCGCGCCTTTTTCATCGGCGCAACCGTAGCGCCGCCCGAGCGGCCGAGCGCGAGAACCGACAGCGATACAGGTTTTTAACCACGCTTTGGCTTCGCCTGATTCCATGCCTTTTGGCCGGGTATCCAGGGCTCGTGAAGGGGCTCGAGCGACATGTGATCCCACTCACACATCAATCGCACATACGTTCGTATGCTGTTCAAGGATTGGTAGAGGTCAACCGATAGGGGCAGAACAAGAGACTTTTTGGCTGGGTTCCGCGCCGCCCATATGGCGCTCATCGCTCCCACGATGACGTGTCCGCGACGCATCAAAGGACCCTCCTACCTCCCACGGATCCACATATATAGAGATACATATCTCTCCTCCCTGTAGTAACCCCAGAATTCGCCTCGGCTCCCCGCCGGGGCGTTTTCTGTTATGGGGCTCTAACAAGCGGAAAACGCGACACTGACGCGACAACGAAAGCGCCCGCGGGACCGGCCCACTAGCCCTCGTGCCACAGTCGGTGCCACAGTCAGACGGGTAGCTCCACTGGCGGCCTGCTGCCCGGTCGGCGCACGAGTTCGATAACTGTCGCTATACGCTCGGTGCACTATTTCCTCAAGGAAGCTCCGTGCAATCGCCATCCTCTCCAGCCTGGCCCTCCTCGCCGCGCTGCCCGCCGGCTGCACCGCGAACGATGACCTGACCCTGGCCGATGCGCAAGCGTTCGATGCCTACCACCTCTACTACTCGGGCACAGAAGTAGCCGGGCTCTCGCTTGAAGCCGTAGTGCAGGGTTGGGCGACCAATCGGCATGCGCGCCAACAGGGCGGGCGGAGGATCTACTGGACCTTCATCTACGGCGATTGCACCCCTCCGCCGAACGAGGGTGGCTGCGCCCCGCCCCTTGAGGTCCAGGTCTGGAGCGCCTGCGTGCGATCGCTCAGCTCGATCAAGTTCCGCAAGCACCACCTGTACGAGTTCCGGAGGGCGAAGGCGACCGGAGGCGGCGGCCGCGACGAAGTCTCGCCAATGGAAATCTTCACCGGTCGCACCACAATCATCGTCTTCGGGAACAAGACGCCCCTGATAAAGACCGCAGCCCGCGAGCTGCGCGAGGTGCGCCGGGCTCAGGCGGCATCCCGTCTTCCTCCCCCCGCGAGCGGCTCTCTCAAGGGACAGCTGCCCTGCCAGCGCAAGCGGTAACGATCTCCGCCTGCGGAGGTTCGACCACCGCAAAGCCACAGAGGCGACAGCGCCCCGATCAGGTCAGGTGTTTGCAACCGCTGAGGCCGAAACCTTCTCCGCAGAAGAACGCCCGGCGAGCCGCAGACTTCGCGAACGAGGTGATCGAGCACTGCATGAAGCACCCAAAGCCCGCAACCGCCGGGTGGGCAGACATGCGGATCTCCGTCCGCTGGAGAACCCGGACGACTAGCGCCGCTGGGCGGGGTACCATCGGGGCCTGGCTCAGGCCACCAAGCTCACCGATTCTGAGATAGAGCGACGCCGCGCGGCGGCTTCGCGGCAGCGGGGCTTGTTCGCTGACGTGGCCCCAGGCGAGAGCTTGGTTGACGAGCTGATCGCGGATCGGCGCGCGGAAGCGCGGGCTGAAGGTCGCGAGGGCAAGGCCCGTGGCTGCCATCGCCTGAGTCGCTGACGAATCAAATCGGGCCGCCCGCCACCGCATCCCATACGCTGCGCCCCGGTGGACGAACCGAAGACGATTCGAGATCGAGAGGGTCGCGAGGTTCTGCTCAGCCCTGAGCGCTGGCAGCACATTGTCAGTGGTCATCCTGAGATCGAGGTCTACGAGCAGGATATCCGGCGAGCGGTCGAGTCGCCGACGGCGGTTCTGTCGGGCCGCGAGCCTGGCGAAGAGTGGCTCTACCTGGAGGGAGCCGGGCCGAGCCGGTGGCTGAAGGTGGTCGTGGCCTTCGACAGCGCGAAGCGCGGGCGTATCATTACTGCATTCGCCCGGCGAAGGAAGCCATGAGCGTGACGATTGCCGACATCACTTTCGATCGCGTCGAGTACGACGCCGATGCAGACGTGCTCTACCTGCATGTCGGCGACCCGTCGCGCGCCGTCGATTACGACGAGACGCCGGAGGGACACGCGGTTCGCTTCGACAGCAACGGCGAGCTGGTCGGGCTGACGCTGGTTCGACCGAAGCGGCTGCTGGAACGAGAGGATGAGCTGCGAATCACCATCCCGGCACCAAGCGTCGTGCCCGCCGCCGAGCTGACGCCAGCCCTGAGCGCGTAGGACGCTGCTCAAGGGCTTTGTCGGCACTCTCCGGTGCCACACTCGTGCCACAGTCCGGCACGGATTCAGCCGGTTTCAACCGGAATCAGCCGGATTTGATTTGCTCTACAAGCGGAATTCGGCTTGCCATGCGGACGGTCGCAGTTCTCTCCTCCCTGTAGTAACCCCAGAATTCGCCTCCGCTCCCCGCGGGGGCGTTTTCTGTTGTGGGCGCTGACAAGCAAAGCCGGGACAGCGGCCAGGACCCAGCGCGCGATCCCCGTCTAATCCCATCCCGGGTCGACTTTCGGGCCTCCCGAGCCGCTTGCTTTCGCCCTCGCCGGAACGCCGTGACAAACCCTTGGGAAAAGAGGGAGAATCAGACCGTGAGGAGAGGCTGGCGCCTATGCGTGGTGGGGCTGGTGGCTACGGCGGCAGTGGTTGCGGCAGCGACGGGGGCGCTCGCAAGCGAAGGCCCGAGCTCGCCCGCCAGCAAGGCCCTCCTGCCCGTGCTCGATAGCAACCGCTCTGCGTGGTCACCTGACAGTCGCCAGATCGCGGTTCGCGAATCCAACGCAATCTCCATTCGTGGGATTGACGGCAGAGTTCAACGCCTGTCTCTTATACACATCTCCGAGCCCACGAGACTG
>JBKPOV010000024.1:0-1480 GCA_046733315.1 Actinomycetota bacterium | reverse complement strand
GTCCGGACCGCCGCCGCCTATGAGGATGTCCCGCCCCGACCCGCCCCGCATCGTCACCGGCACTTGCACCGCGCTGGCAACGGAAACCGTGTCGTCGCCTTCACCGGCGTTTACCTCAAAGCCCGCGACAAGCGGCGCCTTGCAGATCAGCTCCGTCGGCATCCCGGGCGTGTTTTCGCAGACCGTGCCGCCGACTTCGAGCGGCGCGACCGAGTCGATCACATAGCTGTGTCCGTCCGGGGTCAGCCAGATGCGAATCATGCTCTCGGTAGTCCCTCCCGCCAAGACAATGGTGTAGGTCGTTTCGGCGCGCGCGACCGAGGCGGATTGCGCCGCCAGGATCGCCAGCATGATCAGAATCGCCCTCTTCATCAGGAAGTGCCCCGCGCCGCGCCGCAGGCCTAACTAGGAAACAGCACTACCTTGCCGACGTTGCGGCGCTGGGCAATGAATTGGTGCGCCTCACCCGCGCGCTCGAACGGGAACGCCTCGGAGACCACGGGCTCCAGGCGACCGGCCTCGAGGTCCGCCATCAGCGGCTCGGTGACTCGATCGAGGCTTCCCTCGCGATCCCACCACTTGAGCATGTTGAGGCCGAAGATCCCCTTGTTCTCGTTCATCAGCGCCAGGCTCTTCCACCACGGGATCGTCGCCAGCGGCATCTTGGCGAGGCTCTTGAGGGCGGCGGGAATGTCGCGGCCACTTTCCTTCGTGACCTCGGAGAGGCCGTACATGACAAGACGACCGCCGGAGCGCAGCAGGCGGTAGTCCTTGCGAAACGACGACGGGCCAAGCGCGTCGATGATCAGGTCGAGGCCCTCGCCACCGGTGATTCGCCGCGCCTCCGCCTCGAAGTCCTGGCTGCGGTAGTCGATCGGATGCGCGACCCCCTGGGCCCGAATCGCATCGTGCTTGGATGGCGAGGCAGTGCCGAAGATCTCAGCGCCGACGTTGCGGGCGATCTGCGTGGCGGCGATGCCCACCCCTCCAGCGGCGGCGTGGATCAGCACGCGGTCCTTCTCACGCAGGCTGCCCATGATGATCAGGGCCGCGTAGGCGGTTCCGTAGTTGACCGGGAATGCAGCACCCTGCTCGAAGCTGAGCCGCTCGGGCAGCGGCAGCGCCTGCTCGGCGGGAACCGTGACCATCTCCGCCTGGCCACCGAAGCGGATGCCGGCCATAACCCTGTCGCCTACAGCGAAGTCATCGATTCCCTCGCCCGTGCTCTCGACCGTGCCGGCCACCTCGTAACCCATTACACATGGAGGTTTCGGCGCATCGGGGTACATGCCGAGGCGCGCCATCGTGTCGGCGAAGTTGATGCCGGCGGCCTTGACGGCGATCCGGATCTCGCCCGGCCCGACCGACGGGTCCGGCCGCTCGAGGACCTGCAGGACCCCGGGCCCACCGTTTCCAGTTTGCACAAGCGCCTTCACCAGCACAGAGACTATGTGCTGTGGACTTCTGAGCAAGCAGAGCA
>JBKPOV010000023.1:0-2911 GCA_046733315.1 Actinomycetota bacterium | reverse complement strand
GCGCTGAGCCGGGTCGCGGAGGCCGGCGAGGGTGGAACGGCGTACCGCCACGTCGCCGAGCTGCTCGGCCTGTTCTCGGAGCGCTTCGACGTCGCCAAGCAGAGGCGGGCCGGCATCGACTTCGAGGACCTGCAGCTGCTGGCTGTGCGCCTGCTCGAGCGCAGTGAGACCGGCGGCGCCTACCGGGCCCGGTTCAGCTACCTCCTGGTCGACGAGTTCCAGGACACTAACCGTCTCCAGCTGCGTTTGATCGAGGCGCTGCGCGGGCCAAAGTGCCAACTGATGGTGGTCGGCGACGAGCTGCAATCGATCTACGGCTTCAGGCATGCCGACCTCGACGTCTTCCGCGAGCGCCGCGAGGCGATCGGCGCGAACCCCGGCGGGCAAGCGATTCCGCTGAGCGGCAACTTCCGCTCGCGCCCCGAGGTGATCGGCGCCGTCAACGCGATCGGCGAGCGGCTGCTGAGCGGCTACACGCCGCTGCGAGTTGGCGCGGCCCCGGCTCGCTCCCAGCCGCCCGGCGAAGGGCCAGCGGTGGAGATGCTGCTCACCGGCCGCGAGGGCTGGGACGAGGGCGATATTCAGCTTGACCCTGTCACCGATGCCCGCACGCCTGCCAACCAGCTGGCCGAGGCGCGCTTCCTCGCTTCGCGCCTGCGTGAGCTCGCCGACCAGGGCGTCGAGCGGGGTGCGATGGTCGTGCTGCTGCGGGCGTTCACCCGCCTCGACGCCTATGAGGACTCGCTCGAACGCGCCGGGCTCCGCCCCTACGTGGTCGGCGGCCGCGGCTACTGGTCCCAGCAGCAGGTCGCCGACGTCTGCGCACTGCTGGCGACGATCGCCAACCCACTCGACGACCAGGCGCTGCTGGGGACGCTGGCCTCGCCTGCCTGCGGGGTGACCCCGGACACGCTCTGGCTGCTGCGCGCCGCGGCGGGTAGGGGCCGCCACATCTGGCCGACGGTCGAGCAGGCGACCGGGACAAGCGAGGACGAGCTCGCCGACCGCGAGCGCCTCGAGCAGATACCGGCGACGGAGCTGTCGCTGCTGCGCACATTCGCCGCGACCCTGGCCGAGCTGCGGCGTCGCGCCAGCTCGCTCTCCCTCGCTGGCCTGATCGATGCCGCGGTCACCGAGACCGGCTACGACCTCGCTGTGCTGATGCGCGCCGCCGGTGAAACCCGCTTCGCCAACGTGCGCAAGCTGATGCGCCTCGCGGCGGAGTTCGAGAGCGCCGAGGGCCGCGACCTGCGCGGCCTGCTCAACTTCCTCGCTGCCCGCGCCGATGCCGATGCCGACTCGCAGGCGGCGACCGCGGTCGAGGGCCACGACGGGGTGCGGATCATGACCATCCACAGCGCCAAGGGCCTCGAGTTCGATGTGGTCGCGATTCCCCATCTCTCCCGCGGCCTGCTCCCCGCCACGCGTACGCCGCTGCTCACGCTTGGGCGCGAGCAGGAGGCACCACGCGTGGGGATGCAGTTGCGTCGACTCGGCGCCCGCGCAATCAACCTCTATGCCCAGCGCGAGCTCTGCGAGGACACCCAGAAGCGGGAAGCCGAGGAGGAGCTCCGCCTCTTCCACGTCGGCGCGACGCGGGCCCGCGAACGGCTCCTCTTGAGCGGCGTGATCAGCCCATCGCCCCCGTCCCGCGAGAGCCACGGCAAGGCCGTGATCGAGCGGATTGCCGCCGCATTCGAGGTCGATCGCGAGCGCGACTCGAGCGTCGAGGTCGCGGCCCCGGAGCCAAGGCCGGGATTGGAGGCGAGGTTCGAGCCGTCGCGGATCGCGGTTCGCGTCAATCATGCCTCGGTCGAGCAGGCGAGGAGCCTGGCCATCGTGCGCAAGCAGGCGGACGCGGTGGCAGAAACCGGCAAAGGACCGGCACCGCTGGTCGCGCGAAGGGAGGCGAGAGCCCCGAGGCGCCCCCTCTCCTACACCGCGATCTCCGCCCACGGCGAGGGCTCCGCGGAGCGGCCCCTCGACAGTGACCGCGCGCTTCGCGAGCGAGCTGGCGACGAGCGGGTGGAGGGCGACGGCGGCGCGGTGCGGGGCAGGGCGGTGCACTCGCTGCTCGAGTGGAGCCAGGCGAATGGATGGCAAGCGCCGACGGCCGAGCTGGTCCGCCGGATCTCGGCTTCGGCTGAGGTCGACGCGGGGACCGATCTCGAGGCGGAAGCGCTGCTAGCCCCGTTCCATGCCTGGCTCGGCTCCAGCTTCTTCGCCGAGCGGATAAAGGGCGCGCAAAGGAGCCGGGCGGAGGTCCCCCTGCTGATCGAAGTCGCCGACACCGTCCTGCGCGGCTCGATCGACCTGCTGGTGGAGGAAGACAGCAAGCCGCCCCTGATCGTCGACTACAAGACCGACAGGGTGGACGGCACCGAGCTCACCGAGCTGGTCGCTCGCTACGAGATCCAGCAGGCGATCTACGTCCTCGCGGTCGCCGAGGCGCGCGGAGTTGCGGCGGTCGAGCTCGCCTACGTCTTCCTCGAGCGCCCGGAGCAGCCGATGATTCAGAAATGGGGGGCCGGGGAGATGAAGTCCGGACGACGCATGCTCGAAGCGGAGATCGCGAAGGTCAGAAACGGCTGATCAAGAGGGATCAGACGATGCCGAGGACGCCAGCTTCTCGGCAAGCTCGTCGAGTTTCAGTTCCTTCAGGCCCTCACCGACCGCGTCGAGCTCACCGGCACAGTAGGTGACCAGCTCGCGGCCCTCGCGGCAGAGATCGAGCGTCTCGCGCAGGCCGGCCTTGCCCGAGTCGAGCCGATCGATGATCTGCTCCAGACGCTCGACGGCGTCCTCGTAGGAATCAAATTCCGCCCGCGTGCTCTGCTCTTGTTCGTTCGCACTCATAGTCACCGGCAGTCTTGCTCACTCACGTCCGCGTCCGCCGCGGGCGGCCTTCCCT
>JBKPOV010000022.1:0-28994 GCA_046733315.1 Actinomycetota bacterium | reverse complement strand
GACCAGCCCCAGCGCCACCGCGGCGATCAGCGCCGCCCCCCCGGCCCCATCCGCGAGATGCAGGAAGCCGTCGCGACGAATCAACCGCGCCCGCAAATTCAACGCCATGCTCTCGAGCGTCACCGCCACCAGCGCCCCCGCCAACAACGCCCCCAACGCCGCGCACAACGGCGCATAAGGCGACTCCGACCCCTCGCTCAACACCAACGGCCCAATCCGACTCCCCGCAAACGCCCCAACCCCGAACCCAACCAGCGTCAACGTCCCAACGATCAGCCCCTGCCGATAGCCCCACAGCCCAAGAGCCAAGGTGAAGGCAACTATGGCCCAATCCAGCACGGTCATAAGGCAATGGAAGCAGGAAGGAGGGGCCGGGTGCCCTCCTGCGCCGCGGCGTCATTTTTTTCGCACAGTCCACTTCGCGAGAGAAGGAGCGCGCCCGGCGAAAAACCCAGCAAGCAGGAGGGCACCCGGCCCCTCCAATACCTTTCAAAGCAATGACGCCCCTCTCCGACGCTGAGCGCCGCCGCCGCCTCGTCACCCGCGCCCTCCCCCTCAGCCTGATCGCCCTCATCGCCTTCATATTCGGCGCCCTGGCCGGCACTCCTGACGAGCCAGGAAAGGACGCCGCAGAGCGCTTCGTCCGCGCCTGGGAAGGCGACGAATACGCCGCCATGTACAGGGAGCTGAACCCGGCCTCGCGCCGTCGGATCGAGCTCAACGACTTCGTCACCTCCTACCGCGCCGCCGCCGAGATCGCGACCCTGCGCTCGCTCGAGGCCGGCTCGCCCGGCGACCCCGCCTCGCGCAACGGCAAGACGATCGTGCCCGTACCGGTGGCGGCCATTACCGTCGCTTTCGGCGCGGTCGACAGTGAGATCGCCATTCCCTACGACGAAGGCGGCATCGCCTGGGAGGAGAGCCTGGTCTTCCCCGGCCTGCGCTCCGGCGAGCACCTCGAAAGCCAGGTCGAGCTTGCACCTCGGGCGCCGATACTGGCCGCCGACGGCACCCCGCTCGCCGAGGGTCCGGCCGAAGCCCGGGCCCATCCGATCGGCAGCTCGGCGATCGATGTCACCGGTGAAGTTGGCGTCGCCGAAGAAGATGAAGCCGAGGCGCTGGCCCGTCAGGGCTTCGCGCCGGAAACGCCCGTCGGGATCAGCGGCCTGGAGCGCGCCTTCAACGCTCGGCTCGCCGGCAAGCCAGGCGGCGAGCTCCTCGCCGTCAGCGATGCCGATGGCTCGTCCCGGACGATCGCGGAAGCCGAGCCGAAGCCTGGGGCAGCGGTAAAGACGACGATCGACGTCGACCTGCAGGAGGTCGCCGTCGCGGCGCTGGCCGGCCGCCTCGGCGGCATCGCCGTGCTCGACGCCCGCAAGGGCAACGTGCGGGCGCTGGCCGGCCAAGCGTTCTCGGCCCCCCAGCCCCCCGGCTCGACTTTCAAGATGATCACCACTACCGCCGCCCTGCAGAAGGGGGTCGTCTCGCTCGACGACGAATTCGAAATCACCAGCGGTGTCAACGTCGGTGGCCGCTTCATCGAAAACGCCAACGGCGAGTACTGCGGCGGCACCTTCCGCCAAGCCTTCGCCGAGTCTTGCAACGCCGACTTCGCCCCGCTCGGCCCAGCGATCGGCAACGACGAACTCGTCGAGACCGCCGAACGCTTTGGCTTCAATGCACCGCCGACGCTCTACGCGTCGAAAATCGTCGCCAGAGTCGATCCTGCCGAATCGACGATCCCAACCGAGATCGGCGAAGAAATCGACCTTGGCGTCAGCGCGATCGGCCAGGGGGAGGTCCTCGCGACGCCACTGCAGATGGCGAGCGTGGCCCAGACGATCAGCAACGGTGGCGTGCGCGAGCCGACCTCGATCGTGGCCAATAAGAAGCTGCGGCCCGAGGCGGAGCCGGTGCGGGTGATGTCAGAGCAGATCGCCGACGAACTGACCGAACTGATGGTCGGCGTTGTAACCGGCGGCACCGGAACCGCCGGGGCGATCTCCGAGGCCCAGGTGGCAGGCAAGACCGGAACGGCCGAGCTGGGACCGAGGCCGGGCGAAGAGGATGCCGAGCACCCCCAGCAACGCAAGGACGCCTGGTTCGCCGCCTTTGCCCCGGCCGAAGGCGGCAAGCTCGCGATCGGGGTGCTGCTGGTAGAAGCGGAAGCGGCCGGCGGCGAGGTGGCCGCTCCCGCCGCATCGGAAGTGCTTTCGACCGGGTTTTGACCTAGACCCTCCTAGAGGTCGAGCGTGACTTCGGCCGGACCTTCCGGCCCGTCAATCGAGAGCGTCAGGGGCCGGTTCTCGGAGGCTTCTGCGGGCAGTTCGAAGAGCACGAGCGAACCCGCGATCGGCCCTTGCTGAGGAGTGGAGTCAGGCGCGGGGATCGGTTCCTGCGATTCGACCTCGCCGCCGAGCGGGAAGGCGTAGAGGCTTTCGGAGGGGATCGCCGCAAAGGCCTCGCCGTCCGCGTCGGTGATCACAAACGAGTCGGCGAGTTTTTGGCTCTCTTCGCTCTTGTTCTGAGCTTCGAGGAAGACGCCGAAGTAGGCGGAGCCCTTCTTCGGCACGGCCTGGCCGACCAGATAGGCGGAGTCCTCGTTGTCGTTGATGTTGAGGAAGCGCGAGAAAACGACCTGGTATTTGAGCTCGCCCAGCTCGACCACCTCGCCCTCGACGACCTCCTTGGAGTCGCTCGAGTAGCCACAGGCGGAGACCGTCACCGCCAGCGCCCCCAGCAGGAGGGCGGCAAACAGTGGCAGGACGAGTCGGGTGCGGCGGGGCATCGGCGGCGAGAGCCTATAAGACCGGGCTCAGGGAATACCGGTCGCGTGCGGGTTGCCGCCGGCGACCGCCAGGCGGTGCTGGTCGAGCTCGTCGGACTCGAGCTGGTCGCGCAGCCGGCGCAGGGCCTCGCGCCAGCGTCGCTCGTAGGGAACCGAGGCGGCGGAGAGCAACTCGAGGCCGCGATCGACCGGGTTGGAAGGCTCCGTCCAGTAAGAGACGCGGACCTTGGTGAGGGCGCCGGGACCCTCGGTCAGCTCCCAGAGCGTGGTCGAAGGGATGCGGTTGCCGCGGCCGCCGCGGCCGTGCTCGAGCAGTCGATGCGGCGCCTCGATCTCAGCGATCGTCGTATCCATCCAGACGCGGCGGGGCCGCACCGCAAAACGGAACCGGGCGCCGGCCCCGACGCCGCTGGACTCGATCCGAGTGAGGTGGAAGTCGCTGAGGAAGTGGTCGGTGAAGGCGGGACGCAGGGCGAGGTCGGCGATCGCGTCGAAGGCGCGCCGGCGGGGCACGTCGATCTCGATCTCAGCGCTGACCGGTCCCATCGCGGCCGCGATTCTATGTCGGTGGCGGTTTCGCGGCGGTCATCTGCGGGAAACCCCTGATGCGATAAGTCCGACTCGCGCTAGCATCGTCGTGCGGAGGCGTCGGGAAGGAGTCAGCATTATCACCAGTCCCAGCCCCGGTAGTGACGTCGACAGCTTGCCTGCAGGCACAATCCCCGGTTCGGGAACTTACTTTTGCGCATCCTGCGGCTCACAGCTCTCGCTGAGGGAGCCCGACCAGCTGCCCGAGTGCCCCAGATGCGGAGCGACTGAGTACCGCCGCGACTCGATCTTCGAGGCGAGGCAGGAGCACGGTCAGACCGCTGAAATGGCGCTACCGGTCGAGGCCTCCCCGCCCGACTGGCTGTCGGGGGCGCGGAAGAAGCTTCCCGGCCCCGGCCGCTACCTCGCCCTCTGCGACGAGGACGAGGGGATCAGGATCTTCACGATCAAGCCGGGCTGGACGCGGATCGGCCGCAGCGCCGCCGCGGACATCCGTCTCGACGACCCCAGCGTCTCGCGCCGCCATGCCCTGATCGTCTCCGAGCAGCCGGACGCGCTGCGTATTCTCGACGACCGCAGCCTCAACGGCGTCTTCCTCAACAGCGAGATCGTCGACTGGGGACGCGTTGCCGACGGCGACGAACTCGCCATCGGCCGCTACCGCCTCTTTGCGCTGGAACGCTAGCGGGGGGAGGGACGGGTGCCCGTCCCTCCCCTGCGTGACGCCGGGTCGAAGGTGCGGAAATTCCGGCCTCCTTGATGCTTAGCATGGGGTGCATGGATGCTGGTCATGAGCCACCGGAGGTGGCAGCTGAGCGCGCCCGCGAACGCCTCCACCAGGAGATCGAGCGCGTCCGATCGGGTGTGGAGGAGATGCTCGCCGAGCAGGAGCAAGGCGGCGGCGAGTCAATTCGCCGTGAGCTGGACGCCCTCCGCTCGGAGACAAACGCCCTGCTCAAGCGCCGAGTCCGCAAGAGCGAGAAACGCCTGAACCGCCGCATCGACAAGGTCAGCACCCGCACCGACGCCCTCGAACAGCGCCTCGACCAGGTCGAGCAAGACCGCAAGTACGCCGAGTGGCGCATCCACACGACCAACGAGCAGATGCTCGACGGGCTTCTTCAGGAGATTCGGGCGATAGCTGATCTCTTCAGCACGACGCGTTAGGCGAGCGAGTGCCCCTCCTGCGGAACCCGCGTCGGAGCCCTAGCAAGGGTCCATTTCGCAGTTGCTCACAAGTTCCGCTGGAGGGGCACTCGCTCGCCTCTCCGGGTTCGAACCGCGGATGACCTCTTAGCCAGCTAAAGAAAGAAGGGGCGTCTCGCCTGAGAGCTTTCCCTGCTCGGGAGGGCGGGAGCCCCTTACGGCGGAACTTGTGAGCAACTAAACCTTGGTCCTGTCGGGCGTGCGGGCGCGGGTTCCGCAGTGAGGGGCTCCCGCCCTCCCCCGCCCGGGTCCTACTCAGTCGAGATGCTCGGGTCGGCCTGGACCCTGTGGGGTACGACCATCATGAAGTTGTGCGCAGCATCGGAAGCTAGTCCGAGGACTCGGTCGGCCTCGTCGTCCTGGTCGGTGGCGCGGAGTTCGTTCGCGTAAGCACCGAGCAGGTCGTCGACGTCTAGCAGGCCCTCCGCGTCGAGCTCTTTGAGCTCGACCTTGGCGCCCTCGCCGAGGCGGCGCTGGATCGCTTCGGAGTCGATGCCGAAGGCGTTGTGGCGGACGTATACGCGGCCGCCGGTCATCCCGGCGCAGGCCCACGGTCCGAGATCGCCGAGGACGATCGCACGGCCCGAGGTCATGTACTCGAAGGCGAAGCCCTTGGCGTTGGCGCGGTCGACGATGCAGCCGCGGGAGTCGTCGATCGGCTCCTCAGGTTCCCCGGCCAGCACGACGTCGGCCCCGGAGAGGCGGATGCAGAAGCGCGAATCGGCCGAGCCCTGCACGAAGAGGCGGCCGCGCTGGGCACCGTAGGCGAAGGACTTGCCGACCGAGCCGTTGACCCGCTGGCCCTTGGCGCCCTTGCCCTTGAGCACGGCGACGCTACCGCCGAGCATCGTCTTGCCGACGCCGTCCTGGGCGCCACCCTCGACTCGGATCGCGACGCCGTAGGAGTTGAAGGCGCCGAGGCCCTGGCCGGCGACCGAGCCACCGTTGAACTCGAGGCTGGCGAGCACGTCGTCGTTGGACTCGGGTCCGTCTTCGAAGATCCGCGAGCGGGCGATCGCGCCGGAGAGCTCGGAGCCGAGCACGCGGTCGTTGGCATCGGTGGCGCGGGGAAACTCGTTGCGGATCGTGCGACCGGAGCAGATGTCTCCGGCGAGCCCGGCGATCTGGGTCGAGGCCTGCTTGGCCTCCATGCGAATCGGCCGCGCGACGACCATGCCTGCCTCCGCGCGGGCCTCTTCGGCCGCGGGGACGGGCAGGTCGATCGGCTCGAGGTCGAGGAACTCCTCCAGCGGCGTGATCAGCGGCGCCAGGTCGACTTTGTCGTGGTGGGCGACCTGCTCGAGCAGGTCGTAGCGGCCGACCAGATCCTGAGCGCGGTCATAGCCGAGCGAGGCGACGACCTGCTTGACCTCCTCGCCCATCGCCTGGAAGAAGCGGGCGCAGCTCTCGGCGGCGCTGTCGATCTCCTGCGGCGTGAACTTCTTCAGGCCGTGCTCCTGGGCCTGCTCGACCGTCTCGATCTGGGTGGCGATGCCGACGTGGCAGGTATCGAGCTGGCAGCCGCGGCAGATCGTGCAGCCGAGGCTGACCATCGCCAGGGTGCCGAAGCCGACCCGGTTGGCGCCGAGGCAATGCAGCTTGACGACGTCGTGGCCGTGGCGGTAGCCGCCGTCGGCCCAGATCTCCACCCGGTTGCGCAGCCCGGCCTCCATCAGCGCCCGGTGCACGGCGCGGGTGCCGATGTCAGAGGGCAGACCGACGTGGCGCAGGGCGTGCTGGCGGGCGGCGCCGGTACCGCCCTCGAAGCCGGAGAGGGTGATGATGTCGGCGCCCGCCTTGGCGATGCCGAGGCCGATCGTGCCGATGTTCGGCACCACCGGGACCTTGACCGAGACGCGCACGTCGGGGTTGACCGTCTTCAGCTCGTCGATCAACTCGGCGAGGTCCTCGATCGAGTAGAGGTCGTGGTTGTTGGAGGGCGAGATCAGGTCGGTGCCGGGCGCGGCGTTACGCGCGGCGGCGACCTTCTCGGAGACCTTCTTGCCGGGCAGATGTCCGCCCTCGCCGGGCTTGGCGCCCTGGCCGATCTTGATCTCGGCGAGATAGGAGGAGTTGAGCATCTCCGCCGAGACGCCGAAGCGCCCCGAGGCGACCTGCTGGCCGCGCCACTTGCGGTAGTGCCCGTACATGTCGCGGATCTCGCCACCCTCGCCGTTGACGCAGAGCACGTTGATCGACTTCGCCGCCTCGGCGTAGGCGCGGAAGGCCGGCTCGGACTGCGAACCGAAGCTCATCGAGGAGATCACCACGGGGTAGTCGTGGTGGCCGACGCCGGCGTCGACCCCGGCGGGATCGATCGGGTCGCGATCTCCCTTCAGGCCCATGATGTGGCGCATCGAGATCGGGCTCTGCTGCTCCAAATCGCGGACTTTCTGCGAGTAGTCCTCGTAGGAGCCGGTGCCGTTGGCGGTGGCGATCGCGGCCTTGTAGACCTTTGGATAGAAGCGGAACGTCTTCGCCGGTTTGGCCTCTTCGTCGCCGCCAAGGATGCGAGCACGCTCGTTGGTGTCCTCGTCAAGCGCGGCGAAGCCAACGCCGGCCCGATCGGAGGCGGCAAAGGCCTCGGTCATGAAGAGCTCGGTCAGCTCGGGCTTGACGCCGATCGAGGAGAACTGGCGCGCGTAGCCGCGCACCTCGTGGATCCCGATCGTCGAGATCACTTTCTCGATGCCCTTGGTGAGGGCGTCGCAGAGGTTGGATACGTCGGACTCGTAGTCCTCGACGCAGATCACCTCGACCATCGTGTAGGGGCAGACGCCGTTGGCACCGAGGCCGAGCGCCAGCATCGTGTCGTGGACGTTGCGAATCGCCGCCGAGCGCAGGACGATGCCGCAGCGGCGGCGCAGGTTTTCCTCGCCGAGCTCGACCTTGAAGCCCTTCAGCGCCTGGTCGACGGCGGAGGTGGCGAGGTGCGGGTCGAGGTAGCGGCGATCGGCGTCGTAGACGGTGCGGTCGGTGAGCACGAGCAGCTCGGCGCCGTCGCGGACCCTCTTCACCGCCTCCTGCTTGATCCGCTCGATCGCGCCCCGCGTCGTCTCGGACTCGAGCAGCGAGATGTCGACCACGTCGGCGCGGCCACGGAACTCCTCCCAGAGGTCCTCGAGCAGGTAGGTGTGGTGCTTGCGGGCGATCGCCCGGTAGGTCTTGTCGGAGAGCGGCGCCAGGCCATGGTGGCCGCCGAGGATCACCGGGAAGGACGCCTCGACCGTGCCGGTGTCCTCGCCGGCGGCGACGAGCGAGGGGCGGCGCCCGTAGACGGTGCGGGTGGAGAAGTGCTCCATCTCGCGTTCGCGGTCGATCGCCGGGTTGGTGACGACGGCGACCGTCTCCTTGAAGTAGTCGGCGAGGTTCTGGCGCTCCGGCGAGAGCGCCGCGAGCGGCCCGTCGTAGCCGAGCGAGCCGACCGGCTCCGACCCGTTCGAGGCCATCTGCTGGACGAGTTTGACGTCGTCGCGCTGCCAGCCGAAGCCGGCGAGGACGCGGTCGGAGACCTTGACCGGCTCCTCGGGCCCGGCGTCGGAGTAGCCCGGTACCTCCTCGCCCTCCAGCGGTCCGCCCGTTAGGAGGGCGCGATCGTAGGCGGCGGCCTCGTCAGCTCCGTTGCGACGCAGCCAGCTCTCGCGGACGATGCGCAGCATCGCGTCGTGAGCGTGCAGGGTCGAGCGCCTGCCCTCGCGGTCAATTGTGACCAGCGCCTTCTCGCCGGGGGCGAGTGGCTTTGGCTCGGCGACCATCGCCTTGACAGGGACGACGCCCGGCTCCGAGCTGAAGACGAAGTCATCGCCGGTCTCGACCTGCCAGAGCGGCCGCAGGCCAAGGGCGTCGGAGGAGAAGACGCATTCGGAGGCGTGGCGGGCGATCAGCGCCACCGGGCCCTGCGCGAAGGGGCCCATCGCCTGGCGAAGGTACATGTAGAAGCGGTGCAGCTCGTCCGGCAGCGAGCGGATCTCGTTGACGATCGGCGGCACGACCATCTCCATCGCCTCGGCGAGGCTGAAGCCGTCGCGGCTGACCAGGGTGTCGATGGTGCGGTTGAGGTCCTGCGAGTCGGAGCCGTCCGTGTGGATCGGCACTCCAAGCATTTTCGCCTCCTGGCGCAGCTGCGTGATCGTGTTGATCTCGCCGTTGTGCCCGAGCACCGAGAAGGGCTGGACGCGCTTGAAGGAGGGCCAGGTGTTGGTCGAGTAGCGATTGTGGCCGAAGCAGCCGATCGTCTCGAAGCGCTCGTCGTGCAGGTCGGGGTAGTACTCGCCCAGCACCTTCGGCGCGCCCATCACCTTGTAGACGCAGGTCGTCGCCGAGAAGGAAGGGACGTGGACGTCGAGGCGCTGCTCGAGCTCGATCAGCAGGTCGAAGAGGACACGATCGCGGCGCGAGGCATCGGCGACGAGACCGGCAAGCTGCCAGAAGTGCGGCTCCTCCTCGCGCGCGGTCGGGCCCAGCGCCGGCGAGTTGACCATGCCGATGCGCTCGGCGAGGATGCGGAAGCCACCCTGGCCGAGCAGCTCACGGGCATCGTGCTGAATCCGCTCGAGGTCCTGGGAGCGCTCGACGAAGATGTGGGCGACGGCGAAGGCGTCGTCGAGGGTCAGCGAGGGGTCGTGACCGCCGGAACGGACCTCCTCGGCCCAGATCTTGCGCGGCAGGTCAACCAGCAGGCCGCAACCGTCCCCCTCGCCGTCGACGTTGCCGGCACGATGGAGCATCTTCTGCAGGGCGGGGACCGCCAGCTCGATCGGCGCGTGGCTAGGCGTCGCGTCCTTGCGGACCGAGGCGTAGATCGCACAGGCATCCTTGTCCTCGACGCTGGGCGGCGAGACAAGCGGCCTGTAGGCACGCTCTGGCGAGTAGCGGACGGGGCCGTCCTCGCCGTGAAGCTCACGGGACTGGGTATGGGACACGCTGACCTCCCGGTTTCCACGCCTTCTTCGAGCGGGCGCGCGACGGGTTGACAAGTTCGAGAATTATAGGGCGGCCAACAAGCCCCAACCAGCAAATCTGGATTTCCCCGCAAACAGGGCCGAATTTCGTCCCGGCCAGCGGGGAGCTACGCCCAGGACATCGGCTCGTAGCCGCCCTCGGGCTGAACGCCGATCAGCATCGCTGTGAGGGGTGCCTCGGAACGATTGAAGATCGTGCGACTTGCCGGCGGCTCGATCGATGCGAAAGTGCCGGCGGGCGCCTCGTGCTCCTCGCCCTCGATGCGGAGAACGGCGTCGCCTTCGAGCACGATGTAGAGCTCGACCTGACCACTCTCGGCCTCGTCGTGCTCGGGAATCTCCCCGCCGGGATCAATTTCGACCAAGTTGAAGCCAAAGGCAGATGTGCCAAGCGCCTTGCGCGCCAACAGCCAGGTGGAGTCCCCCGACCCTTGCATCGACTCGAAATCGTCGCGGTGCTTGATCGTGTAGTTGTCGGCCATCAGCGGCTCCAGTCCGGTTCGGAGGCATCGTTGGCGAGCAGCTTCGGCTTGCCGCCCGCATACGGGATGCTGACGACCTTGTGGCCGGGACCTGGTTCGAAACCTCCGAGGCTGCCGAGGACGGCTTTGCCGTCACGCGACAGAGCCGTGCCGACGAAACCGACCTCGCGTTCCTTGGTCAGCGCCCGCTCGGCGCCGGTCTTGGGATTGACCGTGACCGCGTAGCTGGTGTCCTGGCCGCCGAACTCGGCGAGCAGGCGCTTGCCGTTCGCTGACCACTCGGTTGGACTGAGGCCCGAGAGGAGCGGATCGACCCTGGTGCGGGTCAGCCGCTTGACCTTGCTGCCGTCCGGGTCCATCAGGAAGAGCTCGTTCTTGGGTCCGTACTGCCGGCTCTTTTCGCCGAGGTGCTTGACGAAGACGATTCGATTGCTCGGACCCCAGAGCGGGCTGGAGGAGCGATGGTCGGTAGTGAGCCGTTGCGGGAGGACAGGGGCGACGCTCTCGGCGCCAGGAGGGAGAAGGTCGATGCGGTAGACGTCGCTGCGAGATGGGAAGTTTTCGCTTTGCGACTGCGCATAGACGAGCTGTTCACTCCCCTGCGGCGAGAAGCTCACCCCAGAAAAGTAGCCGTGCGCGATTGTGCGCTGGGTGCCGGTCCCCACATCGATTGTGATCAGGCGTTGCTTGCCGACATCGGGACCGAGCAGCACCGCGACCGTGGTCGAGTCAGACGACCAGGCGAAGACGAACGGGTCCTGCCAGCCGCTGGCGAGTTTCTTCGCAGGTCCAGCCGCCGCGGGCGCCACCATCAGGTCCGCCGGTTGGTTGCCCTTGCCCTGCCGGTAGAAGACGATGGTCTCGCCGTCCGGCGAGACCCGCGGGTTCGACCCCGAGCCGACTTTGCGAGCAGCCGAGCCGTTGTCGTTGGCAACGAAGACGGTTGGACTGAGCGGATTGCGCGTGTATGCCAGCGTCGCCTGCGTAGCGGTCGGAACGACGAGACACGCGCCCAGCGCAGCGAGAACAACAAGGAACTTCAGCCTTCCGATCACACCGCGATCCTAACCCGGGCCCGGATGCCGAAACAAGGAGCGCGAATCTGGCAGTGGGGCGCCGAGTTTCAATTCCACGATCCGATCGGGAGCAGCAAGAGCCGCGCGCGTAGTGGCGATGATGGCCGTGCAGTCCAACCCGTAGCGCTCAGCTGCTTCCTCGAGAAGCTCGATGTGCTTAGCCGGACTCAAGAGCGCGAGGTTAACCGGGCGACCCTTCTCGAAACCGACCACGCAGTAGTCGTCGTCAACCTGCTCTTGCTCGTCAAAGTGCTTAAACGGACACAGGTCGATTGAAATCGCATCAGCCTCGCTGTCGTAATCGGCTTTCATCAGCGCCTCCTCTTGTGGATTGTGACTATCAATCCCGGCTTATCGAGCGCAGTCACGATGCGTACCCGCACGCCCCGAATATAGCTGGTGTAGCGAGGCCTTCCGTCTGCATCGCGATCCACTTGGACTGCTGCGGCAATTGCCTCTTCCACTTCCTCGACGGTCGCCCCTAGATTGCGAAGTTCATTCTTTGCGTGTCGGGTCAAGTGCACCCGACCCCAAGCGGTGGGGCGACAACTCTCTTCCCTTCAGCGGCCTACAGCTCAGGCACGTCAGCGCCGTGCGGGCTGAAGGGGAGGCGACGGACCTCGGCCCAGCCCGCGCAGCGGGTCTCGAGAGCCTCGACGACCTTGCCGGCGTCCTGCCAGGTGGTCCAGACGAGGACGGTAGGGCCGGCGCCGGAGATCGTGGCGCCGAGGGCGCCGAAGTCCTTGGCGCCGTCGACCAGCTCCATCGAGCGCGGATAGAGGTGGCGGCGGCGGTCCTGGTGGATGCGGTCGGCAAGGCCCGCGCCGACGAGATCGAGGTCGGCTCGCTGCAGGCCGAGGACGAGGCGGGAGGCGGCGGAGACGTTGGCAACCGCGTCGGCCAGTGGGACGTCGGCCGGTATCGCCTCGCGGGCACGCTCGGTCGAGACCTCCTCGGCCGGAATCACGGCGACCCCCTCCAAGCCGCCCGGCGGGTCGAAGCGGGCGGCGCTCGGAGCGCCCCCCTCTCCAGTCCCGCAGATCACGAAGCCGCCGTAGATCGCCGCTGCGACGTTGTCGGGGTGGCCCTCCAGCTCACTCGCCCTCGCCAGCATCTCCTCCTTTGAGAGAGCCAGCTCGAAGAGGTGGTCGGCGGCGAAGAGACCGGCGACGATCGCGGCGGCGCTGGAGCCGAGACCGCGCGCCAGCGGAATCTCGCTGCGCAGGCTGAAAGCGATTCCATCAGCCGGGTGCAGGCTCTCGAAGGCGCGCACGATCAGGTTGTCGCGGTCCGTGGAGACGCTGAGCTCGCCGGGATCGAGCGCGAACTCGCCCGTCTCCTCAACCTCGAGCTCGAGGAAGAGCGAGACCGCCGCGGCGAGCACGTCGTAGCCGGGCCCGAGGTTGGCCGAGGAGGCGGGGACGCGGACGAGACGGCGGCGGGTCGTCACTCGAATACCGCGCGCTCGACCGCGCTGAGGTCGTTCTCGCAGTTGATCACTGCGGGCGCTTTGGAGAGCGCGGTGTCGGGGTCCTTGAGACCGTGGCCGGTGAGGACGCAGACGACCGACTCGGGTGGGGGGGCGCCGTCAACCGTGGGCAGCCCGTGGGCGAGCAGGCCGGCAACAGAGGCCGCCGAGGCGGGCTCGCAGAAGACGCCCTCGCCGGCGGCGAGCCAGCGGTAGGTGTCGAGGATCTGCTCGTCGGAGACCGCGGCGACGCGGCCGCGGGAGGCGGTAAAGGCCGCCATCGCCTCCTCCCAGCGGGCGGGATTGCCGATTCGGATCGCCGAGGCGACCGTCTCGGGATTGGCGACGGGCTCGCCACGTACCAGTGGCGCGGCCCCCTCGGCCTGGAAGCCGTAGAGGATCGGCGGCCTGTTGCTGACCCCGAGGTCAAGAAGCTTGCGCTCGGCCACCTCCTGGAAGCCGCGCCAGTAGGCGGTGACGTTACCGGCGTTACCGACGGGGATCGCCAGCGCCCCCGGCATCTCCCCCAGCTCCTCTACCACCTCGAAGGCGGCGGTCTTCTGGCCTTCGATCCGGTGTGGGTTGACCGAGTTGACCAGCTCGATCGGGTGCTTGTCGGCGAGGTCGCGGACGATCCGCAGGGCGTCGTCGAAATTCCCCCGCAAGGCGACCACCCGAGCGCCGTGCATCAGCGCCTGGGCTAGCTTGCCGATCGCGATCTTGCCCTCCGGGACGATCACCGCTCCGCGCAGTCCGGCGCGTGCCGCGTAGGCGGCGGCGCTCGCGGCCGTGTTGCCGGTCGAGGCGCAGATCACCGCCTCGGCCCCCCTGCCCTTCGCTCGCGAGACGGCGACGGTCATGCCGCGGTCCTTGAAGCTGCCGGTCGGGTTGGCTCCCTCGAACTTAAGGTAGGCACGCACCCCGAGGCGCTCGGAAAGGCGCGGCGCCTCGACCAACGGCGTCGAACCCTCGTTGAGGGTGACGACGGGGTCACCCGGCTCAAGCGAGAGGTGCTGCCGATACCGCTCGACCAGTGGGGCCGGGCTCAAACGAACTCCTCTTCGATCACCCGGATCGCGCGCGGCGGGGAGCGCAGCACGTCGAGCTGGTCGATCGCCTCGAGTGCCGCGGAGAAGCGCGACTCTAAGCACTCGTGGATCACCATCACCAGGCGGGTGTCGTCGCCTTCGCCCCGCTGGACGACGCTCTTCACCGAGACGTCTTTATCGCCGAGGACCTGTGCCACCTTTGCCAGCACGCCGGGGCGGTCTGAGACCGCGAGGTGCAGATAGAAGGAGGAGGTGACGTCGGCGACGATCGGCAACCGCTCGCGGGTCTCGTGAACCGGGGCATCTCCGCTGAGGATCGAGACGACGTCGCCGAGGACCGCCGACGCCGTCTGCACTCCCCCGGCGCCGGGCCCCGACATCGTCACCTCGGTGATCTCCGCTGCCTCGACCATCACCGCGTTGAATGGGCCCTCGACCGGCGCCAGCGGATGGCCACCGTAGAGGAAGCAGGGGAAGACGCGCACGCTGATCCCGCCCTCGCGCCGCTCGGCCACCCCGAGCAGCTTCAGCGAGAGACCGAGCTCCTTGGCGTAGGCGAGGTCATCGAGCTGGACCTGCTCGATCCCCTCGTAGCAGACCTCATCCAGAGTGACCGGACTGTGAAAGGCGAGCCGGGCGAGGATCGCCATCTTCGCCGCCGCGTCGGCGCCGCTGACGTCGGCGGTTGGGTCGGCCTCCGCATAGCCAAGCTCCTGCGCCCGCGCCAGTACCTCCTCGTAGGGGGCGCCGCTGGACGCCATCTCGCTGAGGATGAAGTTGGTGGTGCCGTTGACGATGCCGAAGACCTTGGCGATCTCGGTCACACCGAAGCTCTCCTGGATCACCCGCACGATCGGAATCACGCCCGCCACCGCTGCCTCGAAGCGGAGCTGGACGCCGGCCTCGCGGGCGACGTCGAAGAGCTCCTCACCGTGCTGGGCAAGCAGCTGCTTATTGGCGGTGACGACAGGGCGTTTGGCGCGCAGGGCCTCGAGTACGTAGCCGCGGGCCGGATCGGTGCCGCCGATCAGCTCGACGATCAGGTCGGAGCGAGCGAGAATCTCAGCAAAGTCGCCTTCCTCGCGGGTCAGCACACCGCAGATCTCCGGCCGGCGACCGGTGGCCGCCTGAACCGCCTCGGCCCGCGCGGCGATCAGCTCGGCGAAGGCACCACCGACCGTGCCGCGTCCCAGCAGCCCGATGCGAATCGGCTCAGACATCTCGGGAAGTGAGGTCCTCGTAGGTCTCGCGCCGCACGACGATCCGCGCGTTGCCGTCACGGCAGAAGATCACCGGCGGCCGGGGCACGCCGTTGTAGTTGCTTGCCATCGCGTAGCCATAGGCGCCGGTGGCCGGGGTGACGAGGACGTCGCCGACGGCCGGTGAGGCCAGCATCGTGTCGCGGACGATGATGTCGCCCGACTCGCAGTGCATGCCGGCGATCGTCGCCGGCCTCTCCGCCGGCTCCGCGGCCCGGTCGGCAATCAAAGCTTCGTAACGCGAGCCGTAGAGCATCGGGCGCATGTTGTCCGACATCCCCCCGTCGACGGCGACGTAGGTGCGAATGCCGGGGATCTCCTTGACGGTGCCGACCCGGTAGGCGGTCACGCCGGCGTTGCCGACCAGCGAGCGGCCCGGCTCGATCAGGATCCGCACCTCCTCGCCGAAGACCTCGCTGACGCCCCGCACCTTGACGTCGACGTAGGCGTCGATCTCGGGTGGCTCGTCCTCGGCGGTATAGGCAATGCCGAGGCCGCCGCCGACGTTGACGATCCGACACCACTCGCCGGCCAGCTCGCCGAGAGCTCGGATGGCCATGGTGTATGGCTCCAGCTCGAAGATCTGCGAGCCAATGTGCGCGTGCAGTCCGGTCAAGTTGAGCACGTCGGAGGCAAGCAGCCGCTCGATCGCCCGCGCCGCCAGACCATCGCCGAGGCCGAAGCCGAACTTCGAGTCGAGCTGCCCGGTCTGCACGTAGTCGTGGGTCGAGGGCTTGATCCCCGGCGTGACCCGCACCAGCACGTCTTGCCGTTCCTCTAGAAGACGCTCGCAGCGGTCAATCTCGTCGAAGGAGTCGAGGATCAGGTGGCCGACCCCGGAACGCGCGGCAAAGAGAATCTCCTCGTCGCTCTTGTTGTTGCCGTGCATGTGGATGCGGGCGGGATCGAAGCCGGCCCGCAGCGCCATGTGAAGCTCACCGCCCGAAGCCACGTCAACCGAGAGGCCCTCCTCGGCGAAGAGGCGGTAGGCGGCTGTGCAGGGCAGCGACTTGCTGGCGAAAAGGACCTCGAAGTTGGCATCGCGCCGTTCGAAGGCTGTCCGGTATGCGCGTGCCCTACCGCGCATGTCCGCTTCGGCATAGATGTAGGCGGGAGTGCCGAATTCCTCAGCCAGGCTGACCACGTCGCAACCGGCAATCTCCAGCCGCCCGTGTTGGTTGACACGGCTCTCGGTTGGATAAACCAGCGAGCCCTCGATCGGGTCGGCCACCGCGCCCGCCTGTCCACGCTCCACCATAGGCGGGCATTGTGACGGTTGAAAGGAAGTCGGCGGTCAGCGGCTGCCGGGGAGCAGGCCGCCAACCGTTTTCACGGTTTCATCGACGGTTTCGCCAACCGTCGATTGGGGGCCCGCGACACCGCTTACAACTTCTTCGGTGACCTTGGTGACCCCGGTGGCCCCAAGCGCACCGCCGGTCGTTTCATCGACGCCGGATACGGTGTTGTTGACGGCGCCGGTAACCGCTCCCGAGGTCGATGGGGTGCCGCTTCCACTCTGTCCGCCTGTCGCCGGGCTGCTGGGACTCGAACCGCCGCCTGCGCCACCGCCTTCCCCGCCGCCAGAGCTGGCGCTAGAGGAGCCAGAGGGCGACGAACCGTTCGGCGCGCCCGCGCCGGGGGTGCTGGACGTCGGCGATTCGGCAACTGGAGAGCTCGAGGACGGAGTTGGGACGGTGCCAGTGGCCACTTTGGTGCCTTGCGTGCCAGCCGGGCGAGTCCCGGAAGCGCGGTTGGCGGCTCGATCGGCAGCCCCGCTAGGCGGCCTCGCTGACGCTTGACCAGCTTGGACGGCGCCGGGGCCAGGTGAACTTGGCGCGCTCACCGCGTTGTCGTCACCGCCGAGGCTGATGCCGGCAAGCGGCCAGTCCCGCAGGGCCTGAAACGAGACCAGCAGGACGAAGGTCACCACCGCGGCAGCAACGAGCGCGGTGCCGGACACCGCTCCTACTAGATAGATGTGAGCCTGGCGGATCATCGTCGCCTCCTCGACGCTGCTTACCCAGGGTCGCAGGCGCGAACCCGACGGACATACCCAATAATGGGATTTCCTAAGGAATTCTGAGTACGGCTTGCCGCTACAGATAGCCGAGCGGGTCTGTGGGCGTCCCGCCCACTCGCACCTCAAAATGGAGGTGATCCCCGTAGCAGTGCCCCGTGCAACCGACGTAGCCGATCACGTCGCCCTGGGAGACACTCTGCCCAGAGCCGACGGCAAAGGCGGATTGGTGGGCGTAGCAAGTCTGCAAACCACCGCCGTGATCGAGACAGGTGAAGTTGCCGTAACCGCCGCTTTCAGCTTCTGATTGGAGCAGCACCACCGTGCCCGAGTCCGCGGCCCTGATCGGAGTACCAGCGGGGACCGCGATGTCGATTCCCTCATGCATTTGACCCCAGCGCATGCCGAATCCCGAGACGACCGGCCCGTCGACGGGCCAGATCAGCTGCCCCGAGCCGTAGCGGATCGGCCCGGCTGGCAGCGGAGCCGAAGCCATCGCGCCGAGCCGAGCGGCAAGCTCTGCCTGGATCTCGGCGACGTCGCCGTCTAGGTCTTCTTCGGTCGCCTCGATCTTCTTTAGGGCTGCGACGCGACTGGCCCTGGCCGCGACCAACGACGATTGACGCTCCTGCACGGCCGCGCGCGCGCTGGCCAGGGCCTGCTCTTCGGTGGCAATCGCGTCGCGCGCCGCCTCGATCTGGTTCTTCACCGTGCGCAGGCGTGCGACTGTCCGTTTAACCTGATCGCGCAGTTCGCGCACCCGTCCCACGATCGCTTCGTCGTTGCCCCGGATGCGGTTGAGGTATTCGGTGCGATCGATCAGGTCGTCGTAGCCGTTGGCGCCGACGATGACGCTGAGAACGTCGGGCGTGCCGGTCTCGTAGATGGCGACGAGTCGCTCCCGCAGCGATACGAGGGCGCGCTTCAAATGCGCCCTCATCTCGACCAAGCGCTTCTTCGCGACGCCCAGCTGGGCTTCGGCACGATCGAGCTCGGCCTGCTTGGCGTCGAGGCGAACCTCGACCGCAGCCTCCTGGTTGCGCAGGTTGGCGACCTCGCTCGTCAGCCGGTCGATGCGGTCGCCGTAGTGCGAAATGGTCGTCGTCAAGACCCCCGAGCGTTCCCGCACCTTGGAAAGCTTCGCTTCCTTGGCGTCGAGCTTCGATTCGAGGTCTTGGGCGGGGGCAACGCTGGCGGCGAGCAGCACGACCAGCGCCGCCGCGGCGGCAAAGAGAGCCGCCAGGGCAAGGCGAGTCTTGAGCATCGTTGGCGAGGCTAGCTAAGTCGAGATATGCCTCCTTGCAGGGGGATTAGCCTGCAAGGGGGCTTGCGCCTACGCCTGCGGCGGAGCGTTTTCGACGTGCAGCAGGCCCTCGGGAGCCTGCTGCTCCATCTGCAGCGTGGTGTGGTCGATGCCGAAGCGCTCCCGCAGCAACAGCTCAACCCGCGCCCGCACCAGGTCTCGATCGCAATCGCCCGCTACCACTACATGAGCGGCGAGCGCACCGAAGCCGGAGGTGACCGTCCAGATGTGCAGATCATGGACTGAGAGGACTCCTTCCTCGGCGCAAATTGCCGCGCCGGCGGCGTCAACGTCGACGCCGGCAGGCGCGGCCTCCATCAGCACATCCATCGGCTCCTTGATCAGCCGCCAGGAGGAGATCAGGATCAGCGCCGCGATCGCCAAGCTGACGACCGGGTCGACGATCGAGGAACCGCCGGCGAGGACGATCGCGCCGGCGAGGACTACGCCGATCGAACCGAGCGCGTCGGCCGCGCTGTGACGGAGCACTCCCTCGAGGTTGACGTCGGCACGCTCGCCGCGCGCCAGCACGAGCGTCGCGGCGACGTTGCCGGCGAGCCCCAGCAAACCGAGGCCGAGCACGCCGCCGGCATCAATCTGCGGCGGGTCGCCGAGCCGACCGATCGCCGCATAGGCGATCGCGAGCGCGACGGCAACAAGCAGCAATCCGTTGACCAGCGCAACGAGGATCTCCGAGCGCTGATAGCCAAACGTCATCCGCCCGCCGGCGGGCCGCCCGGCGAGCGCCGACGCGAACAGCGCCAAGCCAATCGAGCCGACGTCAGAGAGGACATGCCCGGCATCAGCGAGCACCGCAAGCGAGCCGGTGAGCACCCCGCCAACGGCCTCGGCCACCAGCATCGCCCCGTTGATCCCCAAAGCAATCCACATCCGCCGCCGGCTGTCGCCCCGCCGGGCATCAAGCTCATGCGAGTGAGCGTGCGTGTGCACGCCCGGAGCTTAGAGAGCCACCGGAGGCCCTTTCTCAGGAACTCCCGCGAAGCGGCCTGAGAAAGGGCCTCCGGTGGCTCCCCACCTCAGGCCGGAACGGGCTCTTTCTCCACCGGCTTCGCTGCCATCGCCTCGTCGGCGACTTCGGCCGCGTACCCAAGCCGCTCGGAGTATTCACGCGCCTGCATGCGCGAGATAACCATGCGCTGGATCTCCGCCGTGCCCTCGAACAGCTGGTAGATCTTGGCGTCGCGGAACCACTTCTCCAGGGGGCAATCGGCACTCCAGGCGAAGGGGCCGACGAGATCCATCAGCGTCGTGGTCGCCCACATCGTCACGTCACCGGCCTTGAGCTTCGACATCGAGCCCTGGCCACCCCGCATCGGGATGCCGTTGCGGCCCATCCAGGCAGCACGCTGGACCAGCAGCCGGGCGGCTTCGATCTCGGTGGCGACGTCGGCGAGCGTCTGCTGCATGCGCTGCTCCTGTAGGAGCGGCTTGCCGGCTTCCGACTGCCCGTCGAGGTATTCGAGGGTCCACTCGTAGGAAGCCTGGGCAATGCCGAGGGCGGAGGCGCCAACCAGCGGCCGCGTCATCTCGAAGGTCGCCAAGGCGTCGGCGCCGCGGGACTTCTTTCCTTCGCGGCCACGCTGCAGCTTGCGCTGCAGCTTCTCCTCGCCGCCGAGCAGATTCTCGGCCGGGATGCGGCAGTCGTCGAGAACGATCTCAGCGGTGTGCGAGGCACGGATGCCGAGCTTCGACTCCTTCTTGCCCTGGGTCAGCCCCGGCGTGTCCTTGCCGACAACGAAGGAGGCCTGACCGCGCGTTCCCAGGGCGGGATCGACGGTAGCCACGACGACGTGCACGTCGGCGATGCCGCCGTTGGTAATGAAGACCTTGGTGCCGTTGAGGACCCACTCGTCGCCGTCACGTTTGGCGGTCGTCTTCAGGCTCTTCACGTCGGAGCCGGCCTGCGGCTCGGTCACGGCGTAGGCGCCGAGCTTGATCTCCTCACCGCTGCCGAAGCACTCGGGCACCCACTGGGCGATCTGCTCGGGGGTGCCGGAGGAGGCGATCCCAGCCGCGGCCAGGCCCGAGCCTGAAATCGCGAGGGCGGTACCGGCGCAGCCCCAGTGGAACTCCTCCGCTGAGATCACTTGCATCTGGCCCTGCTCGTCGGCAGCCGAGCGCTGGATGCTCTCGAGGCCGCCGAAGCCCTGCTTGCGCGCCTCCTTGATCACCTCCCAGGGGGTGCTCTCCTCTTCGTCGTGCTTGCGAGCGGCGGGCCTGATCACCTCGCGGGCAAAGGTCCGGCAGCGCTCCTTGTACTCCTGCTGCTCGTCGTTCAGTGCGAAATCCATGGGTCCCTTCTTTTCGGCGACGTCGTTGCCTCGGACTGATTGACTGGTCAGTCAACCAGTCGAGAGAAGGTTAGCTGACCAGCCAGCCACCGCCTCGCCTGTACCGTTCCGGCCTTGGCCGGGAAACGACCAATCAACGCCGACGTGCCGGCGGCGCCGACGGCCGAGCCCCCGGCACCAGAGGCGAAGCCGAAAAAGCCGACTGAGGCGCCGCAGTCGCAGCCGCCCGCCCCCAAAAGGCGCCGGAAACCGGTACCTGGTGCGCTGAAGGCGATCGGGGCCTTGGTCTTGGTCGCGGTGGTCTTTCTCGTCGCTGCCATTCTCGGCGGTGGCGGCTCTAGTGAGGTGGAAAAACCCGCTCCTGCCCCGGCGCAGGCGCCACCTGAACCAGCGGTCGACGAAGAGCAGACACCGGCTGCCGAGGCAGCCGAACAACTCGGCTATCCCTCCTTCGCGACCAACAACACGACCCGCGTCGGCGGTGCGGACGCCGCCACCACCGCGGCGGGCGTTTCTCTCGCGGTCTTCCCCTCGGCGAAGGCGGCCCAGCGCCCCTCAGCCGTGACCCTGGTCGACGAAGACGAGTGGCAGGGCGCAATCGCCGCCTCCGTCCTGATGGCGGAACCGCTGCGGGCGCCGCTGCTGATCTCTTCAGGCGGTGAGCTGCCGGAGCCGACCACGCAGGCCCTCGCCGCTCTTGCCCCCCAGGGGAGCCGCGACAGCGGCAAGGCCCAGGCCTTCATCGTCGGCGATGCGGCCGCACCCGATGACCTGAAGACGACAAGCGTTGTGGGGGACGAGCCGGCGGCGCTCGCGGCCGCGGTCGCCAGGCTGCGCGATCGGCTCTTCGGCGGCGCACCGAGCCACATCGTCCTCGTCCCCGAATCGGCGCCCGAGTTCGCGATGCCCGCCGCCGCCTGGGCAGCGCGGTCGGGGGACCCGGTGCTCTTCGCCGCGACCGACAAACTGCCCGGCGCCACCGCGAAGCAGCTGAAGCGCCACCCAAAGACGCCGGTCTTCATTCTGGGCCCGTCCTCGGCGATCTCCTCGGACGTCGTGCGGGCAGTCGGCGAGATTGGCAATCCCGTTCGCCGTGTCGCCGCCGAGGACCCAGTGGGAAACGCAATCGCCCTCGCCCGCTACGCCCGCGGCGACTTCGGCTGGAACGTCAACGACCCAGGCCACGGCTTCGTGGTCGCGCGCAGCGATGAACCGGTCGCCGCGGCCATCGCCTCACCGCTCTCGGCATCGGGGACCTGGGGACCGCTGCTGCTCACCGACGACGCCGATACGCTGCCGGAGGCGCTGCGCGAATACCTGCTCGACATCAAGCCCGGCTACACCACCGACCCGACCCGCGCCTTCTACAACCACGTCTGGATAATCGGAGACCAGGAGGCGATCGACGTGAACCAGCAAGCCGAAATCGACCAGCTGGCCGAACTGACCAAGATCGGAGGAACGGAACCATGAGCGAGGCCGAGAATCCCGAGCTGCTCGATCGAGGCCACCGCGTCACCGCCGAGGACATTCGCGCTCTTGCCGGTGCCTCCACCCCCCACTTCGCGCTGCAGGTCCGTAACCGAATCCGCCGCCTGATCGAGCCGCTCGATGCCGACGATCCGGCTCGGCGCGAAGGCGAGCGCAAGATCGCCGAGCTGGAGGAGCTGGCCGAGCACAGCGGCGACCCCCGCGGCACGATGGGCATCGGCCAGCATTGAAGTCGCTCGCGCCGGGAGTCTGGCGCCTCAAGCAGTTCCCGGCGCCAAGCGTGAACGTCTACCTCGCCGAGGACGTCATGATCGACGCCGGCACCCGCTGGGACCGTAGTCGCATCTTCGCCGAGATCGAGGGTCGCGAGCTCTCGCTGCTCGCCCTCACGCACGTTCATCCCGACCACCAGGGAGTTGCCAAGGACGTCTGTGAGGCGCGCGAGGTGCCGCTCGCCTGCCACGCCGACGACGTCGATGCGATGGAGGGCCGCCGCCCGGTTCAGGAGGCGGCGCCGAACAACCCCTTCAACCGGATCATCAAGCGGATCTGGCAAGGCCCTCCACACAAGGTCGACCGGGTGCTACGCGAGGGCGACGAGGTGGCGGGATTCCGGGTCATCCACGCGCCGGGGCACGCGCGCGGCGAGGTGATTTACTTCCGCGACTCCGACCGCGTGGCGATCTGCGGTGACGTGATCCGCAACATGAGCTACGCCACCGGGCTTCCGGGAATCAAGGAGCCGCCGGAGATCTTCACCTACGACGCGGCCGAGAACCGCCGCTCGATCCGCAAGCTGGCCGAGCTCAACCCGAGCCTGATCCTGCCAGGCCACGGTCCGGCCGTCACCGACCTGGCGGCCTTCGAACGCTTCGTCACCGCTCTGCCCGCTTAGCCGCCGGGTTTAGGGGTAAGGCTCAGACACGTCGTCGAGACAAAAGGGGTTCCCATGGACGCTACGAGGAGCAAGAGACCTTCGCCGGCGATGATCGTCGCCGTGATCGCGCTAATTGCCGCGCTTGCCGGAACGGCCTATGCGGCGCAGAGCATCAATGGCGGCTCGATCAAAAAGCAGACGATTGGCGGCGGCAAGCTGAAGAAGAAGACGCTGACCGGCTTCCAGATCAACACCAACAAGCTGGGCGTCGTACCCGCGGCCAAGCGAGCGGCCCATACCTACTGGGCCGTCGTCAACAATCCGCCCGGTGCCGGTAACGCCACGCTGGCGCGCGCGAGCGACGCAGGCATCACGGCCGCGGAGGGCGGCGGCGCCGTCGCGGTGATCTTCCCCGCCAACGTGAGCATCTGCGCCAACGTGAGCTCACGCAACAACGCCGGCACGACCGTGCCCGGCGCCGGCTTCGCGCAGACGAACGTCGCGCCGACCAACCCCAATGCGATCGAAGTGCGCACGCGCGACGAAAAAGGCGCCGACGCCGACGCCGACTTCCACCTGATCGTCGTCTGCCCCTGACACCTGACCGAAGTGCAACGCGTTGTCCCCTCCTTAGGGGGACGACGCGTTGCACGACGGACTAGGCTGACGGGATGAGCGAGCACGGATTCAAGGAGGGCGACAAGGTCTGGGTGGAGGACGGCGATGGTCGCCACCACCCCGGCATCTTCGTCGCCGACAACGAGAGCTCGGGCTGGTTCGGCGGCGGCCCAAGCGCCTACGTCGTCCACCCCGAGGCCAAGCAGGCCGAGGTCGTCTCAACCTTCCGCATCACCCCACGCGACGAGTAAGCTCAAGAATCGGCCAGACAGGTTCAGCCGAGCCGCTCGAGGGGCACCGGCATCCCGCCCGCATCAGGCTGCAGGGCCGAAGGCTTCGATGATGCGGGATTGGTACTCGGAGAGCTCGTCGGGGGAGATGACGTAGGTGGGGGGGGTCAAAAAGAGGCCGTCGGCTCGTTCTGCGGTCGCCTCGACCCGGGCGCGGACCTTGTCGAGCGGGCCGGCGGCGCAGTAGGCCTCGACCATCTCGTCGCTGATCGCCGCTGGGACGGCCGCGAGGTCGCCGCGGCGGAATGCCTCGCCAGCGGCGACCGCGTTCTCGGCGAAGCCGTGCAGCTCCCAGAGCGGCATGTAGGTCTTCACGGTGGCGTAGAAGGAGATCGTCCGCCGCGCCATCTCGATCGCACGCGCTTCGTCGTCGTCGATCGCGCAGCAGACGGTCGGCAGGTAGTCGAAGCTCGAACGCTCGCGACCGGAGCGCTGCAGTCCCTCTTCGAAGGAGCTGACGACGACCTCATCGATCCAACGCAGGCTCTGGATCGGATGGCCGATCAGGCCGTCGGCGACGTCTCCCGCCATCCTGCACATGCCGCCTTGCACGCCAGCGGTGTAAATCGGCACGCTCTCGCGCGGCGCCGGGTGCGGCCGGATCCAGCCCTTGATGTTGATGTCGTAATAGGAACCCTCGTAGCGGATCGGCTCACCCTTGCCGGCCTGTTGCATGATCAGCCGCGTCGCCTCGATCGCCTCGCGCAGGTGGGGCGCCGGTTTGCCGTACTCGGCGTTGTGCCAGGTTTCGTTGAGCCGCTTGACCCCTGAGCCGAGCCCGAGACGGAAGCGGCCTCCCGACATCTCATCGATGTCCAGTGCGCTGACGGCGAGGATGAAGGGGCTGCGGGTGAAGGCCCAGGCAATCCCGGTGGCGACGTCGATGCGCTCGGTCTTGCCGGCCAGGTAGGCGACTTGGGTGACCGAGGAACGGAAAAGCTCGGGCGCCCAGACGCACTCGACGCCTGCCGCCTCAGCGCGTTGCGTCTCGGCCTCGAGATCGGCGACGGTGGTGCCGATCGCGGCCACCGAGATGCGCTCGAGCGCGCTCACGAGAACCTTCCGCTGTGCCTTTTCAACACATTGCGAGGCAAAGGAACAGCGGAGCGGGATGTCACGCCGATACCGGCACGGCGGCATCGACAAGGACGGCGTCGGCGACGCGTTCGCGATGCCACTTGGCGTCGCCGAACATCGAGGCGTTCGCCTTACCGCGCTTGAGGAAGAAGTGCAGGTCGTGCTCCCAGGTGAAGCCGATCCCCCCGTGGACCTGGATCGAGGCATCGGGAACCCGCCAACCCGCATCTGAGGCATACGCCTTTGCCATCGAAGCCGCGGTGGGCAGTGACTCCGGCTCGGCGTCCGCCGCCCAGGCGGCGCCGTAGACGGCCGAACGGGCATTCTCCGTCTCGAGCAGCATCTGCGCGCAGCGGTGGGAGACGGCCTGGTAGGAGCCGATCGGCCGGCCGAACTGTTGGCGGTCCTTGGCGTACTCCACCGCCATCTCCATCGTCCGCTGCGCGATCCCCGTCGACTCCGCCGCGAGGGCGACGCAGAGCCTGAAGAACACGGGGTAGTACTCCGACTCCTCAGCCGGCAACGAATCCCCGGACGGGACGCGGACCCCGTCGAAGCTGACCGAGTAAAGGCGGCGGGTGAGGTCGATCGAGGTCGACGGCGTGACCGAGACGCCGTCGGCGCCACGCTCGACGATGTGGCGACGGCCGTCCGAGGTGGCGACGAGGAAGAAGTCGGCCGCCGCCGCGTCCATCACCAGCACCTTCTCACCGTCGAGGACGATGCCATCGCCGTCGGCGCGAGGCTCCATCGTGAAGCTGCCGATCGTCGCCGCCGTTCCCGCATCCCACAGCGCCGGGGTGCCGCGCAGCTTGCCTTCGGCCAGCGGCCGCAGGAAGCGCTCGCGCTGATCGTCGGAACCGCACAGGGTCAGCGCCAACCCGGCGATCGTGTTCGAGAAGAGTGGCGAGGGAGCGAGCGCGTAACCCATCTCCTCGAAGAGCACGGCCAGCTCGACGATGCCGAGCCCCTGCCCGCCCCACTCCTCCGGCAGGGCCAGACCGGTCCAGCCGAGCTCGGCCATCTCGTCCCAGTCGGCCTGCTCGAAACCTGTCTCGCTCTCCGCCAGCGCACGAACGCGCTCCGACTTGTAGCGAGCGGCGAGGAAGTCGTGGGCGGTCGATTTGATCGCCTGCTGCTCGTCGGTGAGGTCGAAGTACATGCTCGCGAGGCCCCTAACGCATCCTCGGCAGGCCGAGGACCCGCTCGGCGATGATGTTCTTGAGGATGTCGGTGGTGCCGCCCTCGATCGAGTTGGCCCGCGAGCGCAGGAAGCTGTACTGCCAGGCTCCGCCGGCGAGCGCGTGCTCATCGCCACGGGCCAGCGGTGCGTAAGCCCCCTCGATGTCGAGCGCCAGCTCGGCGATGCGCTGGTTGATGTCAGCCCACTGCCACTTGCCGAGCGAGCCCTCGGGGCCAGGAATGCCGGACTGCATGGTCTTGGTAAGACCGCGGTAGGCGTTGAGGCGCATCGTCTCCGCCTCGATGTGCAGCTGGGCGAGGCGCTGGCGGAAAAAGGGGTCGTCCGCCGCACTGCCGCCGTTGACCCGGGTCTCGGCAGCCAGCGCGCCGAGGCGCTTGAGGTTGTTGGCGATCTGGGCGATCGCGCCGAAGGCGAGGCCGGCGCGCTCGTTCATCAGCGTCGTGATCGCCACCGACCAGCCGTTGCCGACGCCGCCGACGACGTTGGCGTCGGGAATCCGCGCTTCCTCCATGAAGACCTCGTTGAACTCGCCCTCGCCGGTGATCTGAACCAGCGGCTTGGCTTCCACTCCCGGCTGATCCATGTCCATCAGGAAGTAGGTGAGCCCCTTGTGCTTTGGGGCATCCGGGTCGGTGCGGGCGACGAGCATGCACCACTTGGCGTACTGAGCGAACGTGGTCCAGACCTTCTGGCCGGTGACGACCCATTCGTCGCCGTCCCTGACCGCGCGCGTCTTCAGCGAGGCCAGATCCGAGCCCGACTCCGGCTCGGAAAAGCCCTGGCACCAGATCTCCTCGGCGGTGAGGATCGGCTCCAGGTAGCGCTGCTTCTGCTCGTCGGTGCCGTGGGCGATGACGACAGGCCCTCCCATCGCCAGCCCAAGCACGTTTGCCGGGCTCGGCGCCTCCAGTCGCGAGGCCTCGCCGACGAAGATCGCCTGCTCGATCAAGGTGGCGCCACGGCCGCCGTACTCCTCCGGCCAGGAAATTCCGGCCCAGCCGGCGGCGTGCATCTTCTGCTGCCACTCGCGGCGGAACGCCATTACCTCCTCAAGGCCGGCTTCCGGCTCGGGCCCGGGGTGGTTCGCTTCGATCCACTCGCGGACCTCTTCTCGGAACTGCTGCTCGGACGGCGAGAGGGTCAGGTCCATCGGCTGCGGAGCATAGCGACCGCCTGGCTGGGCAGCCAAGCTCTGGTTAGGCCTAACGACTGCCGCAGGTTTCGATGCCGTATTCGCCGGCGAGGCGGCTGGAGATGCCGAAGACGACGTCAGTGCCGCCAGCGGCAACGACTTCTGGATTGTCTTCGGCAGTTTCAAGCCCTTCTTTGAGGGCGTCGATCATCGCGCCGACCTTTTCCTCGTCGCCATCGGGAATGCCGAGTGCCTGCATTTCCTTGATTTCCCGCCTCAGGCTCGGGATCAGGACGGTGACGACGAACTTTTCGTTGTCCGCCTGGCTCGGTTTCTGGATTTTCTTGCCCTTGACCAAGAAGCCGACCAGTCCTTTTTCCAGCCGTTTCGCGGCCTTCTGGCAGACGGCATCGGCCTTGGCGATGAACTCCTCCTTGGAGATCGAGGTCGAGCTTGAGTCATCCCCGCCGCAGCCGGCAACGATCAGAGCGATCACCAGGGCCCCCGCCCCCAACGAAGTCAGCCGCGTACCCACAGGGGAAACCTACATTTTCAGATTACCCGAGGCGGTCAGGCTCAGATGCGCTGGATCAGGGTTCCCGTCCCGAGGCCGCCACCGCAGCACATCGTCACCAGGCCCATCTCCTTGTCGGTGCGCTCCATCTCGTGCAGCAGGGTGGTGATCAGACGGGCCCCGGTCGAGCCAAGCGGGTGTCCGAGCGCGATCGCCCCACCGTTGACGTTGACCCGATCCATGTCGGGGTCGAGCTCGCGGCGCCAGGCGGCAACGACGGACGCAAATGCCTCGTTGATCTCGACCAGATCGATGTCGTCCATCGTCATCCCATTGCGCTCGAGCAGCTTTTCGGTTGCGGGAATCGGGCCGGTGAGCATGATCACCGGATCGACGCCGACGGTGGTCTGATCGAAGATGCGGGCGCGCGGCTTCAGACCGAGGGCGTCCGCCTTTTCCCTTGCCATCAGCAGCACGGCGGCGGCGCCATCCGATACCTGCGAGGAGTTGCCGGCGGTGATCCTGCCGTCCTCCTTGAAAGCTGGCTTGAGCTGCGAGAGCACCTCGATCGAGGTTTCCGGGCGGATGCCCTGGTCGGTCGAGTAGGTGTCGCCGTTGACGCTGAACGGCACGATCTCGCGGTCGAAGCGACCCTCCTCGGTCGCCTTGGCGGCAAGCTGCTGGGAACGCACGCCGAGCTCGTCGAGCTCAGAGCGAGGGATCTCCCACTTCTCGGCGATCATCTCGGCGGAGAGACCCTGCGGAATCAGGTCGTAGCGCTCCAAAAGCTCTGGCGAGAAGGGCGCGCCGTGCTCCTTCATCACCGAGTACCCGTCGGCGAAGGAGATGTGACCCATGTGCTCAACGCCGCCACCGACCGCGACGTCGTGCACGCCGGAGGCGATCAGCGTCGCGGCGAAGTTGACCGCTTGCTGGGCAGAGCCGCACTGGCGGTCGATCGTGGTGGCCGGAGTCTCGATCGGCAGCCCCGCCTCGAGCCAGGCATTGCGGCCGATGTTGACCCCTTGCTCACCGAACTGCTGGGCGCATCCAGCGATCACGTCACCGGTCTCGGCCGGGTCGACGCCGGTCCGCTCGAACAGCTCGCGGTAGGTCTTAGCCAAAAGGTTCGAGGGATGAACGTCCTTGTAGTAGCCCTTCTCCTCGTGCCCCCGTCCGATCGGGGTGCGCACCGCCTCGACGATGACGACCTCGCGTCCGCCGAACTTGCTGCCGCCGTTGTCCGCCATCGCCTGCCTCCGTTCGATTGACTGGTCAGTCAACCAAGGGTAGCTGGGGCAAAGGTCGGGCGCCCCTCCTC
>JBKPOV010000021.1:0-3104 GCA_046733315.1 Actinomycetota bacterium | reverse complement strand
GCATCTCGGTGTCGGTCTCCGACCCGATCGGCCCGGAGACCCCCCCGATGGTCGCCCCGCCGTCTACCGTGGCGGCGAAGTTCATCGCCACGAACGGTCGCTCCTCCCGGCAGTGCTCCCAGGGGCAGTAGCCGTCGAGCTGCTGCTCGACCGTGGTCTCGCCGGGATCTGGCATCAGGCGCCGCACGGCCGTGGAGCCTAGTGGGGGGCGCTCAGGAGTAGTCGTGCCAGCCAGCGAACTGGCGGCCGGCGAACCTCTGCAGCCCGGCGACGTCGTCGCTGAAGCGGGCGCGGACGGTCTCGAAGAGGTCGTCGGGAAGCTTCGGCTTCGGGGCGGGGGGCTTCTCGGGGTCGTGGACGACCTTCTCGACGATCCAGCGCATCGACTCGGGCAGGCGGTCGAAGTTGCGATCGAAGGAGCGAAAGCCGGGGAGTTTGATCAGCTTCTCCATCAACTGGTATTTGTCGCCCTGCTTGGCGCTCGACTTCTCCCACTCACGGTCGAACTGCTCGGAGGTGAAGCTCTCGTCGACGCCGGCGAAGGCGAAGGCCTTGCGCATCGTCTCCTCGCGTTCGCTCTGCAACTCCTCCTGGGCGATGATCTCGATCTGCTCGCGATCGAAGTGCTCCAGGTAGGGCTGCAGCTGCATCCAGTACTTGGAGCGGTTCATATATGAGGTGCTGGGTTGGGAGAGGACGCCGACCAGGTCGCCGGTCTCATAACCGGCGCCGGTGGCGTGGACCCAGTGGGAGAGGATGCGCTTGATCGGGTCGCGCACCATGTAGAGGAGACGCGCGTCGGGGCAGTGCTCGCGGATGCGCTCGGCACAGCCCGTGAAGCGCGGCAGGTTGGTGTAGTGGGGCGAGGACTCGCCACGGACCTTGAAGCGGCTGTCGAAGCGGCTTGCGTACCAGTCGAGGCCGAGGTCCCAGTTGAGCTCGCGAGCGAAGAAGTTGAGCTCCTTCGGCTTCGACATCTGGATTTCGGGGTGCAGGCCGAGGTAGTGGTGGATGCTCGTCGTGCCGCACTTGAGGCCGCCGATGATGATCAGGTTTGGCAACTCGGCATGGCGCTTGCGGCGGCGGCGGAAGCGGCTTTTGCGGTCGGCGCTGTAGCGCTCGCGGGCACGCGCGCACATCGCCTCGTCGGCGGGGTCGCGGGGGGCCTGCTCAGCGGCGATCTGGGTCTCGGCCTCTGACACGAGCGGGCTAGTGTAGCTGCGATGCCGTACGCCGATCTCGCATCCAGCTTCAACTCCTTCTTCCACGCGACGAGCTCCTTCTTCGCGCACCTCTCCGACATTCGCTGGACCCCTTTCGCGATCGCGCTCGGCTTTCTGCTGGCGATGCAGCTCTGCCGCGCCTGGGCCTGGCGCAACGTGCTGCGCGCCGCATATCCGGACAAGCCGATCTCCTTCCTGCAGCTGAGCGCGGCTTATCTGGCGGGAGCGGGCATCAACGCGATCGTGCCTGCCCGGGCGGGCGACGTGACCAAGGTCTTCCTGGTCAAGCGGCAGATCCCCGACTCCTCCTATCCGGCGGTCACCTCGTCCTTCCTGGTCCAGTCGGTCTTCGACACAACGGCGGGGATCCTCGTCTTCCTCTACGCGATCACGCAGGGCCTGCTGCCGGAACCGCCGAAGCTGCCGCACTCGCGCGCCTTCGAGATCTCCTTCTGGGTCAACCATCCGCGGACCCTGCTGATCGTCATCGGGGTGCTGCTGGTCGCGCTCGCGATCGGCATCTACTACCTGGCCCACCACGTGCGCCGCTTCTGGGCCCGGGTCAGGCAGGGACTGGTGATCCTCTCCCAGCCGCGCCGCTACGTTCGTGAGGTGGCCGCCTGGCAGGGTGTCGGTTGGCTCTGCCGCTTCGGCGCCTTCTGGTTCTTCCTTGAGGCCTTCGGCATCGGCGGCTCGTTCGGCAACGTGCTGCTGGTGATGAGCGTGCAGGCGATCGCAACGATCGTCCCCTTCACCCCTGGCGGCGCCGGGGCCCAGCAGGCGCTGCTCGTCGCGACCCTTCATGGCCCTTCGCGCGCCGCCGTGCTCTCCTTCTCGGTCGGCACCCAGATCGCGATGGCGGCCTGGTCGGTCTTCCTCGGCTTCGCCGCGATCCTGCTCGTCTTCAGGACGACGGACTGGCGCGGCCTGATCCAACAGGCGCAGGACGAGGCGGAGCGGGAAGAAGCGGCGCCTACGGCCGTCCGGTCCTAGGAGGGATCGCCAGGGGGTTGACCCAGCGGACGCCCTCGAAACGCGAGAAGTCGTTATCGCTGGAGCAGAGCTCGGCGCCGTGTTCGATCGCGAGTGCGGCCAGGTGCGCGTCGTTGGTCAGGTTACCGGCCGTACCCAGCGGCATGAGCAGGTCGCGCATGTAAGCAGCGTGCCGCTCACTCGGCTGAACGACGGCCGCCACGGGCGACCCGAGCCAGCTGTCGATGAACTCAAAAGCTCGGGAGGGAGAAAGGGCATTGCCGAAGGCGGCTGGGTTGGTCGAGATCCGGACAAAGCCAAGCAGCACCATCCAGGCGAAGCCCACCTCCTCGGTTCCGGAGAGTGTCTCCTCGAGCCAAGGCCTCGCCTGGGCGTAGTGGCGGGAGGAATCGTCAACCGCGTAGATCAGCAGGTTGACGTCGGGTAGCTTCACTTGCCAAGCCGGAGCTTGCGCAACGTCTCGGCGTCCTCGAGTTCACCGGCCAGCTGCAGGGCCTTGTCAAGATTGACGCCCGGCCTGGCTCCCAGTCGCTGGGGGGGAGGAAGGCGGTAGGGCTGTGGCTTGGCCTCGCTGCGCACGAGGCCGCGGCGAATGCTTGAGTTGAGCGCCTCCTTGAAGGAGATGTCCTTCCTGCGCATCTCCTCTTTCAGCTTGGCGGCCACGTCGGGATCCAGGGTGACTGTCGTTCGCATAAGAAGCATCATTGCATCATTTCCCTTGCTGTCATGATGCTTAACTTGACCAGCCCCGATAGCGACCCGCGACCCGCCACTGCCAGGGCGGTCGTTCGGAGAGGGGGAAGTCGTAGTGGTTGCGGCCAGGGACGGTCTCGAGCGGGACCAGGGCGGGGTCGTCCTGGAGCAACACCGGAATGTTGCCGGCAGCCT
>JBKPOV010000020.1:0-3968 GCA_046733315.1 Actinomycetota bacterium | reverse complement strand
GATGCGGGCCCCGAGTTGGTAAGCCGTAAGGGCTAGCACCAGAAGCTGGAGAGCACGGTCCCTTGATAGAGCTGCGGCGGGCAGTGGCCAGAGGAGGTACCAAGGCAAGAGCCAGGCGGTGGCGAAAAGCAATCCTGCGGTTGCCCAAGCCGAGGCGCGGAGCCAGTCGCCGCCTCGGTAGGTCCAGGCGAGTAGGTGGAGCACGAGGGCTGCGTATGCAGCTCCGAAGGCGATGCGGACTGCGTCGGGGTCGAGGCCGGTTAGGCGGGCTGTGACGATTGGGATGCTCATGTGGCTGGTCCGACCCTGGTTCTCGCCGGCCAGGGCGAAGGCGTGGAGCCAGTTCCAATCGAACTCAAGCCAAGCCAACCCCCCAATCACGAACCCGGCACCGGCCGCCCCCGCGAAAAGCCGGCCGACGGGACTCAAAGCAGAGATATGGATCGCTTTCAGTCCCGTCGGCCGCTGGTTGAGGGTGGTTAGGAGGGCGAAAGGGATCGTGACGGCGGCGGAGACCTTTACTGCTGTCGCGGCTACGAAGGCGATGCCGGCGGAGGCCTCTCGGGCCGTGAGCAGGCCGGCGATGCCAAGCGTCATCAGCAGCACGGCGATGGCGTCGTTGTGGGGGCCGCCTACTACGTGGAGGAGGACCAATGGGTTGAGGGCTACGAAGGCCGCGGCTCGAGTGGGGTCGATGCCGCGGCTCGGGGCGAGGCGTCCGACCAGGCACGCCGTCGCGAGGACGGCAACGGCGGAGATCGCCTTGAGGACGTAGACGGCCGCTTCGAGGGGGAGCCAGGCGAGCGGATAGGTCAGCAGGGTGAAGAGAGGACCGTAGGCGCTGGTGGTTTCGGTCCAGGTGACGTGGGAGAAGGCGGCGTCCGCCGGCGCGCTTGCCGGGGGGTGGACGTAGGGATCGAGGCCGTGCAGAACCCCGAGGCGGGCGTAGTCGATGTAGCTGTAGACATCGTGGGAGAGCAGGGGAGGCAGGCAAACGAAGGCCACGAGGAGGACGCCGATCGCCGTCCAGATGACCCGCCCGCCGAGCTGCGGCGCCCAGGCGATCGCACCGAGGTAGGCGGCGAAGCCGGTCCACATCAAGCCGTAGGCGACCCCCGGTGCGAGGCTCAGCTATTCGCTCCCGGTTTTCGGCGCACCGCCGCCGACGCCCGCCGCCGACGGGGGAGGGGGAACCGGCGTCGGCTCCTGCCCCGCGCCCGGCGCGTAAGCGTCCGGGTTGTAGCCGCCGGTTACTTCTTCGCCGAGTTCGCGGGCCCGATCGGCTTCCGCTTCCGCCGCGCCGCCGGGTCCCTTCTTGTCGCTCCTCGGGGTGGGGCTGGTGAACTTGCCGAAGAACGGGGCCCAGCTGATCGGCTGCTTGGGCTCCTCGAATTCCTCGCAGGGGATTTCGGCACCGGCGTAGAGCGAGTGCCAGATTTCGGCCGGGAAAGTGCCGCCGAAGACGGTGATCCCGTGCACGCTGGTCATTTCGATCGCGTTGGACTCGGGGTAGCCAACCCAGACGACCGTGGCCAGGGTGGGCTGGTAACCGGCGAACCAGGCGTCGGTCTCGCGGTCGGTCGTTCCCGTCTTGCCGGCCTGGCCCGGGCAGCCGGTGTAGGCGGCGGTGCCGGTGCCTTCCGTGATGTTGTCGTGCAGGAGCCGGGTTACCTCGTAGGCGACGGCTTCAGAGGCGACCCGGCGCGGTGGCGTGCGCTCGGGTCGCTCGGTGCGCCCGCCGGGGAAGACGACCCGCTTGACGGCGACGGGGTCGTGGCGGATGCCGCCGGCGGCGAGGGTGGCGTAGGCGCTGGCCATCTCCAGCGGCGAGACGCCGACGCGCAGGCCGCCGATGCCCTCGGCCGGGATGCCGTCGAGCGGGCTGGTGATGCCGAGCGAGTGCGCCGTTTCGGCGACCTGGCGCGGCCCGACGTCGAGGTCGAGCTGGGCGAAGACGGTGTTGTCAGAGGCCACCGTCGCCTGCTGAAGGTTGACGTTGCCGAGATAGCCTTCGTCGGCGGTGTGCACCTCCCAGTGGCCCCACTTGGGGAGGTCGAGATTGAGCGGTTTCGAGGTGTAGTAGGTGTTGTAGGGATCGATCCCCTGCTTGATCGCGGCGGTCAGCACGAAGGTCTTGAAGGTCGAGCCCGGCTGGCGGTGCCCTTGGGCGGCGAGGTTAAATTGGCTGGCGTCGTAGCTCGCGCTGGAGACCATCGACTCGATCTCGCCGTTGCTCGGGTCGATCGAGACGAGCGCGGAGGAGGGATCGGTCGAATAGGGGAGGGCGGAGCGCATCGCTTCCAGGCCGATTTCCTGCAGGCGGGGCTGCAGGGTCGTGTGGATCTCCAGTCCCCCGTTGCGGACCGCCTCGGCGCCGTAGTGCTGGATCAGCTCGTGTTCGACGTAGTCGAAGAAGAAGGGCTCGCGGTGGGCGAAGTAAGAGCCGGTGACGTTCAGCTCGAGGCCACGTGCTTCGGCCTGCCTGGCCCGCGCCGGCGTGAGGTAACCGAGGTGCGCCATCTTGGCCAGCACCGCGTTGCGCCGCTGCAGCGCCTCGCGCGGGTGCAGGATCGGGTTGTAATCCGTGGGCGCCTGCGGCAGGCCGGCGAGCAGCGCCGCCTGCACCAGGTTCAGCTTCCAGACCGGCTTGGAGAAGTAGATCCTCGCCGCGGCGCCGACGCCGATCGCGGTCGAGCCTTCGACCGTCCCGTATGAGGCGGCGTTGAGGTACTGGTCGAGGATCTGCTTGCGCGAGTGGCGCTCGGAGTACTCGATCGCCAGCTTCGCCTCGATGATCTTGCGTTCGAGGTCGCGCTTGGGGTTGCGCAGGCAGAGGTTGCGGACCAGCTGCTGAGTGATCGTCGAGCCGCCCTCGATCGCCTCGCCGGCTTCGAGGTTCTTGACGGCCGCCCGCAGGATGCCCTCCGGATCGACCCCGCCGTGTTCATAGAAGCGCTGGTCCTCAATCGCGATCGTGGCCCGCTGCAGCCGCTTCGGGATTCGCCCGAGCGAGACTGGCGCTCGGGCCTCGTCGGACTCGATCAACCCCAGCTTGCTGCCGTCGCCGGCGTAGATCGCCGAGTTGCCGGTGCGGTCGACTTTCTTGCAGACGGCCAGCGAGGGAGCATCGGCGGCGACGTCGAACACCCACGAGGCAACCGCGAAGACCGCGAAGACGACGACGACGAAGAGCGTGCCGCCGAGCAGGGCGAGCTTGCCTCCGATCCCCCCGCGCCGCCGCTGACGTCGCCGATTGCGCTGCGCCATGGGCAGAGGGTACTTCGGCCCGGGCCTCGCTCAGGCCTGCGTGTCCTCGGTCGAGAGGTTGTGGATGACCCCGTCGACGAGCAACTGGTTGGGGATGACGACGGTGGTGCCGTCGCCGGGGCTGATGTAGGTGTAGGAGAGGGTGATGTCGGTGACCCGTCCCTCGACCTCCTCGAAGCAGATGCGGTCGCCGATCTTGATCGGCTGCGAGACGGCGAGCTGAACGCCGGCGACCATGTTGCCGATCGTGTGCTGCGCGGCGAAGCCGACGATCGCGGCCAGCACCGCGGTCGAAGCGAGGATGCCGGTTGCCAGTCGCTTCAGCTCGGTGAACTGGCTGAGCGCGATCGCGACGACGACGAGGAAGACGATCAGGACGAGCAGGCGGCGCAGGAAGCGCAATCGCGTCTTTGTGGACCTGGAGACCTGTGAAACTGCGGGCGTCATGGGCTGCAACTTAGAGGGCAGGGACCCCGGCAACCCCTCCCGGCTCAACTTTTTCGGTGGGACGCTGGTCGCCGTCCGAGCATGAATTGGCGAAAAAGTACAAGCCGCCGGGAGGGGCAGCCGGCGTCCTTCCCATACTCCAATTGGGGTCCGTGGCCCGCGGTTTTGGGGGTGCTTCTGGCTCTCGGGACGGGGGTTGTGCTTTCGGTGCCGGTGGCGATCGTCGACAAGCCGGTTGCTGGGGAGGACCTGAG
>JBKPOV010000019.1:0-11033 GCA_046733315.1 Actinomycetota bacterium | reverse complement strand
CGGCTGCACCGTTGTGTAAGGCAATTAAACCAAGAGCTTCTTTGGTTTCGATTGTGCCTTTCGGTGCTCCTGCGCTCTTTGGTTCACAGTTTTTTGACTCTACTTTATTGAGGTCAGTTTTACATCCTGTGAACTTGACTTTTGTAGCAGTCGTGGCACCGGTTTCTAGGAGTTTCGCGGGAGGGGTAAGTTCCAGCGAAGTGCATAAGAATAAGACTTCTGTTCCACCAAGTGTTTTGAAGTGCAGAACACCAACTACGCCTGTCTCCAATTTCGCCTGTACTTCGGCAGCATTGGCGGTTGTGAATATTTTTAACACTTTCGAAGCGTCCAGATAAGTCCAATCCCCTTTTGCCTGGGCCGCACTGGCTGTAATCGCCATAAGGCCGACGACAAGGGCACACAGGCCAAGCGCCTTTAGTCCGGTTCGCGTTTTAGTCATTGGTGCTTCCTCTCACTATTGGTTACGGTTATGGGTATCCGTGAGGCAGGAAAACATGTCCCTGCTTCTTGTAAAGATCCCCTGGGATGGAAAACTTAAGCGTTCCAATATCTATACGCTAGCGTTTAGAATCGCTTCGCGCAAGTTTTTTCCTTCTCGGGATCAACCTGGAAACACCGTCAAGCGGAAGACTGCTCGGCTCTGATCGCGGTTACGGCGTCTGAGGCGCCGACCACGGGCCACTGCCAGGTAGCTCAGGGTGGCGGAGATTTGGCGGCGCAGGGACTAGGTCGGATCGCGCCATTAAGCCGAGGCGTCATAAGTGCGACCGGCAGTGAGAGGCCGGCCGAGCGCCGCAGTGTGGCGATGCGGCGGCCGGGCTGCACGGCTTGACGGATCTTGCTGGCGCGATCGCCGAGGGCTGCGACCGTTGCCTCCAGGTCGGGAGCGACGAAGGCGAGGCCCCAGAAAAAAGCGGGATGGTCGCCGCCGGCGCGCTTGATCGCCTCGGGCGGCTCCTGGACGACCTCGAGGATGTTGGCGCCGAGGCGGAAGAAAGCCTGTCGGGGAGCCCCGGCGGGTGTGGGCTCCTCGCGGATGCGGCGTAGATCGAGGCCGGCGTCCTGCAGCGCCGCAACGGTTCGATCGAGCGCGGGCGTGATCGCGACCACGTGGTCGAGCATGGTGATGCCGTTTGGATGCGGCGGTCGGTCAACCGGTGGGTGACGGGCCGAACGTGCGGTTGGCAGGCCGTCGAGCTCAGTTATCTCGACGTCACGCAGCGACCAGCCGATTAGCCCCTTGCCCGACTCCGGGCCCGCCAGTCGAATCCGTATATCGCCGAGCACGCAGGTGTCCCCGTCAATCTCAAACCCGAGCGCCCGCCAGGCATCGGGTGCGTCGGCGACGGTCAGCTCGTCAATCGTTGGCGCCACGCTGACACAGTATTGGCCGGAGTCGAGCCCTTGGGAAGAACATTTCTGACTAAACTGCGCCACCATGTTCAAGTCGCCACTCCTGGTGCTGCTGATCGCCTTGATCGCGGTCGGCGGCTGCGGCGGTGGTGATGACGGCTCATCTGCCGCGGCAGCGGGCACTCCCGAGAGCCTGCTGCTGAGCATGGAGGATCTGCCGGAGGGCTCCGCGGTCGGCGAACCGCCCCCCGAACTGTGCGGGCCCCTCCCCATCCTCGAACGCGACGGCGGCCGGACGGCGATCTCGAAGATGTTCCTTGTTGGCAGCGCCAGGATCGACGAGGCGGTGGGCATCTTCAAGACGCCCGAGCTCGCGGCGTCAGCCTACGAACGCCTGAACACACACAAGCGGCTCGAATGCATCGGCAACGCGATCATCAGCTTCAGCTCCTCGCCGTCCGTCGAAGTCCAGCAGCCCGAGGAGCTCGACTTCGGTGAGGAGAGCACCCGAGTTCGCTACCTGGTCAGCGACAACTCGAAATCAAAGGGCTACAGCGATGTCGTCACGATCAGGACCGGCCCCTGCACGGTGTCGCTGCTGATTGCCGTGGAAGGTGAAAACCCGTCCGACGAAGCATCGGACCGCGCAAGTGAAAGAGCCGCCGAATCACTTGACGACACCTGCGGGTGATGCTCGACTCCAGCCGATGAAGGTCCTCTACGACGGCGAGTGTGGTTTCTGCAAAGTCTGCGTTGCGCTGCTCCTCCGCTGGGATCGCTGGCGGCGCCTCGAGCCAATCGCGATCCAGGAGGCCGAGGGCCAGTTGCTGCTGGCGTCGATCCCCGGGCCCGAGAGGCTCCGCAGCGCACACGTGATCACGGCGGACGGGGAGATTCTCTCCGGGGCGCAAGGCGCTCCACCCCTACTTCGTCAACTGCCCGCCGGGCGCTCGCTCGCCACATCGTTGGCAATCGCGATGCCACTGACCAAGCTCGCCTACCGCTTGGTGACCGCGGCACGACCGGCTATCGGCTCAATCCTGCCGGCGGCCTGGTGCAGGTGGGCCACCGGCCTGATCGCCGCCCGCCGCCGCGGCACCACACTGCCGACGGCGACGCTGTAGTCAACGTATTCCCGGCCGAGGACGGCGCAGCAGCGCCGGTCCTCGAGACGAACGTAGATCGGCAGGACGCAGGCATTGAGGAGCCCGAGCTCGATCGCGGTCTGACTGCCAGTGCAGATCGCCAGGCCGAGCGAGACCAAGGCGCCGCCGAGGAAGAGCGGGTGTCGCACGAACCGGTAGATGCCCGCTTTGACCACCCGCTGCTCCCCCGGAACGTACTCGTGGACAAACAGCGTCCGGGCCACCCCGAGCGTGGAGACGCCGATCACGATCGCGGTCGTGCCGGCGAGGAGAAGCGTTGCGCCGATCGTCAGCGCATCGCCGGGGGCAAGCGAGCCTTGGAGGGCAAATCCGGCCGCGGCCGGACGCAGGAACTGACTGAACGCAACCGAGATCCCGAGCAGGATTTCCCGCATGAAAGCGCGCCGGTAGGGCCACTCGCACGGCGCCTCCGAATCACGGCGGAAGTTGCGGGGGAAGACGATCCCGAGCCAGACCAGCCAGCCTGTCCAGATCGCCGCCTGCACGAGCAGGATCGAGACCGAGGCCAGCGCCGCGAAGGCGAGTCCACCGATCAGGATCGCCGCCGCCGGCACGCCTGTGAGCACGGTCAGACGAACTCGACCGCCGAGGTTCGCTTTCCACCCGAGTGCCCCGAGCAGCTCAGCCATCTCGGTGCACCCCGCCGCTCATCCGTCGATTCCCAATAAGCGTGAGCGAATGACCAGCAGCGCCACGCCGCCCATCTCGATCCCGTAGGCAAGGCTCGCGGCCAGCGCGTCGAGCAGCATCTGGCCATCCCAGCCTTCGATCAACAGCGAACGCATCCCCTCGGTGACGTAGCGCGCCGGGTTGACGTCGGCCGCCGTCTGCATCCACGGCTTCAGGTATTCGTAGGGCACCAGCAGCGGCGAGAGAAAGATCAGCGGGATGAAGATCAGATTGGCCGCCGAGGTGATCTGCATGTCCCGGCTGAGGATCGCGACCGAGACCGAATAGGCGGCGAAGCCGAGGCCCCAGACGAAGGCGAGCGCAAGGACGCAGGCGATCCCCAGCGTCCCGGTCTTGGGATCGGCCCCAAGGGCGATGCCCACGAGGATCACGATGGTCGCCTGCAGGACGACCTGGAAGGCCGAGGTGAGGACGAGACTGGCGACCAGCGCCGAGCGCCGGATCGGCATCGTCAGCTGCTTGCTCAGGTAGCCGGAGCGGATGTCGGAGACGAGTAGCAATCCGGCGGCACCACCGCCGACCGAGGCCGCCAGGATCGCTGCCGGCAGGATGAAGTTGTAGTAGTTACCGCCGGCGAAGCTGACCAGCAACGGCACGCCGCCGACGGTCCCGTCATAGACGATCAGGAAGAGCAATGCCAGCAGCAGATTGAGGATCAGCACGGGGCTGCGCAGCGATTCGACCATCACCCGGCGGGTGAGCAGATCTACCTGAGTGAGCCATGCCGGCGGGTGCACCGGCACGGCGACCATCGGCCGGGACTCAGGGAGCGACAGCGACGTCATCGCTCCCCCAGACGTCGCGGATGAGCGCTGCCGGAATGTCATCGCGCCAAACGGTGCCGTCCACCAGCACGGCCACCCTGTCGGCCAGCTGCTCGGCCTCATCGATGCTTTGGCTGGCGAAGAGGATGCAGGTGCCCTCGTCCCGCAGCCGGGCGAGCTCGCGCCAAAACTCACGCCGCGAGAAAGGGTCGAGGCTGCCGGTCGGCTCGTCGAGCAGCAGGACGGGCGGGCGGTGGAGCAGGGCGAGACCAAGATCGAGCCTGCGCCGGGTGCCGCCGGAGAGGCGACCTACACGCTGGCCGGTGAGCTTGGCCAGTCCCGTCAGTTCGATGATCTCATCGCAGCGCGCCGATGCCGCCGGGCGCGTGAGGCCAAGGAGCCGGGCGTGGTGCAGGAGGACCTGGCGGACCTTTCCCGCCGGATAGAGCCCGACGTCCTGCAGGGCCACGCCGATGCAGGTCCTCACCTGCCCCGCTTGCCTGACCACGTCAAAACCGGCGATCGAGGCACTGCCCGAGTCGGGGCGCGCGAGCGTTGCGAGGATTCGCACGACGGTCGACTTGCCGGCGCCGTTGGGGCCCAGCAGGGCAAGCGCCTGGCCCTCATCGACCGCGAGGCTGAGCTCGGACAAGGCGGGAACCGCACCAGGCCCCCTGGCGTAGATCTTCGAGATCCGGTCGATTTCGATCGTGTTCATTGCTGGCTATCTCTAGCAACAATAGAATTTTATTGTGCAATTGCAAAAAGTTGTCTCTCCTGAGCCCGCTCGGGTCGGCTCGAGATGGCCTCAGCCGCGCTGCAGGAGCTGCTCCAGCGTGCTGCCGCTGAGCACCGACCGAGGCTGTTCGGCGACCACGTCGGAGCCCGGCCGCGCGTACTCGTCGCGACGCTTGATCAGCAGCCACTGCGGCTTCTCCCCCGGTCGGGTGCGCTGCAGGGCGAAGCCGCCGCTGAGCTTCTCGCCGTGGAGGACGAAGACGGCGTGGCCGCGCTCGAGCGCCTGCGGCCAAGGCACGCGACCGCCCTGCTCATAGCTGCCGCGATCCCAGACGATCACGCCGCCGCCATCAGTGGGGCCCTCGAAATCGTTGTGAGCGAGCGAGTGGTCGCCGACCTCGACGGCGAGGCGTTTGACGGCGGGGTCCAGCGAGGGACCCTTCGGGACCGCCCACGAACGCATCACCCCACCGACCTCGAGGCGGAGGTCGAAATGGTGGGCCGTCGCGGCGTGCTCTTGGACGACGAAGACGCCGGCGCTGAGGCCACGGATCGCGAACTGCTCGTGGCCTTCGACCTTGAGGTTCTCCACCTCGACCCCGCTTACCTCGGCGCCCGGCGGTCCCTCGCGCAGAAACGCCAACATCTCCTCGACCGCCGGCTCGGGACCCTCGGCGTGAACCAGGACGCTGCCGTCCTCCTCGTTGCGCACCCATCCCTTGACGCCGAGGCGATGCGCCTCGCGCCGGGTCGCATCGCGAAAGCCGATGCCTTGGACCGTGCCGCGCACGACCGCGCGCGCAGATGTCTTTTTCTCCCCTCCTCCCGCCATCGTCGCGCCGCCCCCTCTCGCTACGCTCCAGCCGTCCTGGAGAGGTACTCGTCGAGCCGGCGTGTCTCTTCGGTGTCCTCGTAGACCTCGTACTCACGCAGCTTTCCCCAGGCGATGTGGCCCCAGATCACGTAGCGGTTGTCGTAGACGCGCCCCTCGGTGGAATCGTCGAGATGGATGTGGCCACGAACGCAGATCGTCTGGCGCCAAGGAAAGCCCTTGAGGATGACCTCGTCCGGGTAGATCTGCAGCCCGATCTCGGTGAAGCGCTCGAGCCATTGCTCCAGCTCTCGCTTGTTGCTCGCCCCGGGAGCGAATGAGCTGTCGCCGGGGAATGTGAACCTGACGTCATCGGCGTCCATCGCCAGCGTCGGTCCGGCGTCCCCGGCCCGCATCGACTTCATGTTGCGAGCGATCATCTTTCCGGCCAGCCACGAAAGCATCGGCGCTCCCTTCGCTAGTTGTCGCCGGGGAGGCTAGCCCTCCCCGAGCGAGGCAGCACGCCTCGTGCTGAGAAGATCGGCCGGTGCGCGCGCTTCTGCTTCGCCATGGCGAGTCCGCCTCCAACGCGGACCCGGAGGCGATCGCCTTGCCGGCCGAGGCCGGCGACCGGCTCAGCGAGCGAGGTCGCCAACAAGCGGCCGCCGCGGCCGGGGCCCTGAAGGGGATCGGGGTGACCCGACTACTGAGCAGCCCGATGCGCCGCGCCATCGAAACCGCGACGCCGCTGAGCGACGCGCTCGAGCTGCCAGTCGATGTCCTGCCCTACGTGCACGAGCTCAAAGAGTCCGATGGCTACGGGCAACTGAGCCCCGAGGAGCAGAAGCTGCGCCGCTGGTCGTCACGGATGGCCGCCCACGCGGATGACCCCGATCACTCTGGCGAGGGCGGGGAATCCTTCAACGAGGTCCGCGCCAGGGTGAGACGGCTGAAGGCTGAGCTGGAGTCTCAGCCCGCGGAGGAAAGAACGCTGATCGTCACCCACGGCATCTTCTCCCGGTTCTTCCTCTTTGACTCGCTGCTCGGCGATGCGTTCGAGCCGGCGATGGTCCCGCGGCTGTGGAACGTCCGCACGCGGAACTGTGGCCTCAGCGTCTTCGAGCGCGGTGAGCGCTGGCATCCGGCCGACGCCGAGACGCCCGGCTGGACCTGCATCACCTGGATGGCACGGCCGTGGCATCCGCCGTGACAACGCGAACCGGTTCGTCGGGCGAGCGCTGCCACTGCTCGCTTACGACCGCTCCGGGCGGCGGCGGCACCGGGCCGTCGAGCAGTGGGTCTTCGGTGTCGCGCATCCAGGCCTCCAGCCGCCCCCGCAGTTCCTCGAGCACGTCCTGACGAGTCGCATCGCCGGCCAGGTTGTTCCCCTCCTCGGGATCGAGGACGAGGTCGTAGAGCTGCTCCTCCGGGACCACCTGCTCGCCCCAGCCGGCCTCTACCAGGAGGTCCTTGCTGTCGCTGTCGTCGCAGTTGGCGAGGATCGGGTGCTCGTAGTCGTCGAAGCGCCTGATGTACTTCCAGCGCTCGGTGCGGATCGCGCGGTGCGGCTGGTAGGCGGCGTGGTAGGTCGTCTCGGCGAAGATCGCGTCGTGCAAGCGCTCGGTCTCGCCCCGCACGAGCGGCATCAGCGAGGCGCCCTGCAGCCACGGCGGCGCGGCGACCCCGGCCAGCTCGCAAAGGGTCGGGAAGACGTCGAGGTGGCTGACGGGCGCGTCGATCACCTTTCCTCCCGTGAAGCCGCTCGGGCCGCGCACGATCATCAGCACCCCGATGCCGCGGTCGAACAGGGTCGCCTTGGCGCCGGGAAAGGCGATGCCGTGGTCGGTCGTGCAGATGACCAGCGTGTTGTCGACCAGGCCGAAGTCGTGCAGGGCGTGCAGCACGGCGCCGATTCCGTGGTCCAACGAGCGCGCGCTCGTCTTGAAGGCGGCGACGTCGCGGCGGGTGGCGATCACGTCGGGAAGGTTGGCCGGCGGCAGCGAGTAGAGCGTGTCCCGCACCGAGGTCGGCGCGAAGAAGCTCCGGTGCGTCTCGAAGAAGCCGACCGACATAAACCAGGGCTGCGAGGGTGCCTTCTGCAACGCTTCGATCGTCAGCGGGGCCACGTTCTCGGCGTGGTTGGTATCGACCGTGACCAGCTCGTCGTAGCCGATCACGCCGGGGTCGACGGAGATGTGCTGCTCGCCGATCATCGTCGAGCGGTAGCCGGCCTTGCGCAGCGTGTGAACCCAGTGCTGCTTGTAGTCGTTGAGCGCCCAGCCCCGGTGGGCGAGGCCGAGCATGCCGTTGTTGTGGCAGTAGAGGCCGGTCAGCAGGCTGGCGCGGCTGCCGGAGCAGGTCGGCGCGGCGCAGAAGGCCTCGCGGAAGAGGACTCCCTGGTCGGCGAGGAGCTGCAGGTTCGGAGTCGGGACCTGGAACCCGTAGGGCTGAACAAAGCGGCCGGTGTCGTGCGAGTGGATGTAGAGGATGTTCGGCGGGGCGTCCAAGTGGTGTTTTCTCCTCGTGTGGGTACCAGGGAGAGACTAAAGCGCTCCGCGATGCAACCTCAACGCTCCTACATCGTCTGCGCCACGCCTCGAAGCGGGAGCACACTGGTCTGCCATGCGCTGGCTGACACCGGCGTGGCGGGCAAGCCGGAGGAGTACTTCGAGGCGCTGCGCCACAGCGGCCGCCCGCGGCGGCCCGAGGAATACTTCCTCGGGGTCGAGGACCAGTCGATTCGCGACCACCTGGGCGAGCGCGCGATCGGCAGCGAGCCCCCGCCCCGCTCGCCGCTGTGGAGCCGCGCCGCCTACGACCGCTATCTCGAGTGGGTCTTCGAGGTCGGGACGACGCCCAACGGGGTCTTCGGCGCCAAGCTGATGTGGGGCTACTTCGGCGACTTCGTCAGCCTCCTGCGCAACATCCCCCGCTACCGCGACCTTCCCCTCGCCGAGCTCCTGCCCGAGGTCTTCCCGGAGCTGACCTTCGTCCGCGTGGTCCGGGCCAACAAGCTGCGCCAGGCGGTCTCGCTGTGGAAGGCGGTGCAAACGGCGACCTGGCGCGAGGACCAGGCCCAGGCAAAGGCAGCCTCGGTCGAGCAGGACGGCTCCCCGCCCTACAAGAGCTTCATCGAGGAACACCGGCCGCAGCTGCGCTTCCACTACCGCGCGATCGGCCACCTGCTCGATCAGATCCTGGTCGAAGAGGCAGCTTGGGACGCCTTCTTCGAGCACTCCTGCATCAAGCCCGTGCTGATCCTCTACGAGAACTTCGAGGCCGACTACGAGACCAGCACGCTGCATCTGCTCGAGCGGCTCGATCTCTCCCCTCCCGAGGGCTTCACCTTCGAGCCACGGATGAAACGCCAGTCCGACGGGCTCAACGACGACTGGACCGAGCGCTACAGCGAGCTGCGACTGGGGACGGAGTTCGATCTCGTGCCGGCAGTGCCCGATCCGGTCAAGCAATAGGGCGGCTTAGACTCGTCCCTGCATGGCTACAGGGTCGATTCTCACCAACTTCTGGGGCAACCTCGAAGACCACAACGAGCAGGCGGTCTTCCTCGTCCTGATCGGCTTCCTCGCCTCCTTCGCCTTCATCCGGATGAGCACGCGGATCATCCGCAGCGGCAATGTCTCGTGGTGGCCGGGCAACATCGAAAGCGAGTCCGGGCTTCACCTTCACCACCTTGTCTTCGGGATCGTGACGATGATGGCTGCTGGAACGCTCGGCTTCGTCAGCGACGGTCGCACTCCGTACGCCGAGATCTGCGCGCTTCTTTTCGGCGTCGGCGTCGGGCTGACGATCGACGAGTTCGCCCTCTGGGTCCACCTCGAGGACGTCTACTGGACGGAGGAGGGCCGCAGCTCGGTCGACGCCACCGTGATCGCCGCGGCGTTGATGCTGCTGATCGTGCTCGGCGTCAGCCCGGTGGCGATCGATTCGACCACGAACGAGGCTTTTGTCACCAGCATCGTCCTCACCCTCTTCGCCTTTGGCTGCGTGGCGACCTGCTTCGCCAAGGGGCGGATCCTGCACGGCGCGATCGGCATCTTCGTGGCGCCCGTCGCCTTCTACGGAGCCGGCCGCATCGGCAAGCCGCACTCGGCTTGGGCCCGCTACCGCTATGGCGAGCGGCGGCCGGCGAAGCAGGCCAAGGCCGAGGATCGCTTCGCCCCCGAGCGCCGCACCGAGCGCTTCAAGGAAGCCTTCCGCGACATCGTCGGTGGCAAGCCGAGCGAGGGCCTGGCGGCGGTCGGAGACCAGGCCGCCGCCGCGACCCGCGAGGCGGGGGCCGAAGTCCGCGAAGCCGCCGAACGGATCACCCATCCGGGCGAGACGAACCGGCAAGGCAAAGACGGCGACTGAGGATCATGACCAATGAGGAAGTCCCCCCAATCGAGTCAGAGGCCGACGGGCGGGACTCAACGAATGCGAGACGCCCAGCGTCTAGTCAGCCCCACTCGCGAGGGAGACCCCGGGGAGCTCGGCAAAGCCCCTTCGATCAAGGCTCACGACCTGCCGCTCCTGAGCTCGTGCCGTCGCAGCGATGATGAGGTCGTGGGCGCCGCGAGGGGTTCCCACCCGCCGGACGTGCGCCAACAGGACAGCGTGGGCCTCGACTACCTCAAGGTCATAGGGCTCAATCGAGACGGCATCGAGAATCGCGGCGACGAAGCGCTCGCGTTTGTTCCTTCGGCGCCCTTTTGCCAGCTGAACGCCCACCCTCAGCTCTGCCACGGTAATCGCCGCAACAGCGACATCGTCACTGTCGCCGATCGCCTCGTCCAGTGCATCGCCCCCACGCTCGGCGTCCACCAAGACAGTCGTATCGAGGATCAGTCGTGCCAGCGGTCCGTCACAGGCTCCATGCCCTCGCGAAGCTCCCGCAGCTCGTCCGCCCAGGCATCATCAGGCCGATTGGCACGAAGCGCCTCCTTGAGTGACTTCCCGGTTCCGCCGCTCGTGGGACCGATGGTCGCCACGGCCCGGCCGTGACGGACCACGACGTAGGACTCCCCGCCCCGCTCTACATCGTCCAAGACTTCTGAGAACCGACGAGACGCATCGGTGGCGCTCAATTGCTTCACGAAATCAGATTATCAGATTATGCTGGCTAGCCACTCGCGCGGGTCGCGGCGGCCAGGTTCGAGCAATGCCGTGCCAGGTGCGAGCCGACAAAGCCCGCCCCGCCGGTGATGAGCACTCGTTCGTGGACTAGTCGAGTTCGATCACACCGAAAAGCAGGAGGAGAATCACGGTCACGACTGCCGAGACGAGCAGGGAGCCACCACAGCCGAGCCTGTTCGAGAAAAAGAGGAACAAGGGATCGCGCTACCCGCGATCCCGTCATTCCTATCTCTCGCAGCTTCGGCTCGAGTCGGAGCCTGCCCCGCCAAGGCAACGATCGAAGCCGGCGCCGCCGCGCAGGCGATCGGCACCGCTATTGCCCTTGAGCACATCGGCGCCCGCACCTCCCCTGAGCACGTCCGGGCCGCCGCGGCC
>JBKPOV010000018.1:0-10230 GCA_046733315.1 Actinomycetota bacterium | reverse complement strand
GGTGCAGGTACAGACTCTGGCGGTAGGTCGGGGGCGGCGGAGCGCAACAGGGCGCCGTAGCGCCCCAGCCACTCGTGATAGCGGAGCGCGATCTCGTCCCCCGCAGAGGGGGCCTCGACGAAGAGGAGGCGGGCCAGGGCGGGTTCGGCGGCGAGAACGTCGAGGGCGGCTTCGAGCGAGTTGCCCACCCGCTCCTCGATCGTCGCGCCCTCATAGCAGGGGACCGAGAGCACATCGAAGAGGCGCTCGTGGCCGATCTCATGAGCGGCGGCGACGCACTCCTGCTTGTCGCGGAAGTTCCTGTAGAAGGCGTTGCGGGAGACGGCGGCGGCCTTGACGATGTCGGCGACCGACATCGCTTCGTAGTTGCGCTCGGCGACGACGGCCGGCACGGCTGCCAGCAGGCGCTCGCGCTGGTCCCGCAGCACTTCGTTGGGGGCGAGCGCGTGGCGCCCGCGCGGCAGGCGACGCGGCGCGTTGGATTTGGATCTGGCGTTGGCCTTGGCCATGGTTCGGATACAGGCTGTCCGTTAAACGTACAGTCTAGTTCTTAAATGTGCCACAGGTCAAACAAATGCGTTCGAGTTCAACAAAAAAGGCCCGCTCTCGCGGGCCTTTTCTGCCGTTCCCAAAAAGAGCTTCAGCTAAAGCTGGGACGCATCTGGCGCAGCCTTTTGACCCGCTCCTCGATCGGGGGGTGGGTCGAGAAGAGGCCGGCGATGCCCTTGCTGGAGAAGGGCTTGACGATGTAGAGGGGCTCGGCCGCCTGGTTGACCTGCATCGGCATCGCCGCCGCCCCCTGCTCGAGGCGCAGCAGGGCGCTGGCTAGCGACTCGGGGTTGCCGCAGATTTCGGCGCCGCCGGCGTCGGCCGCGTACTCGCGCTGGCGCGAGATCGAGAGCTGGATGATGCTTGCCGCGATCGGCGCCAGCAGGACCATCGCCAGCGAGGCAACGAGGCTGAGCGGCGACTCGTCGTCGCTGCCGAACCACATGAACATGTAGGCGAGGTAAGTGATCGCGGCGCCGATCGCCGAGGCGACCGACTGGATCAGGATGTCGCGATGCTTGACGTGCGCGAGCTCGTGCGCGAGGACGCCGCGCAGCTCGTCCTCAGAGAGCAGTTTGGTGATCCCGCGGGTGACCGCAACCGCGGCGTGCTGCGGGTTGCGGCCGGTGGCAAAGGCGTTGGGCTGGTCCTGGGGAATCATGTAGAGGCGCGGCATCGGCAGGTCCGCGCGCGTCGTCAGTTCGCGAACGATCTGGTAGAGCCGCGGCGCCTCGGACTCCTCGATCGGCTCCGCGCGACTCATCTTCAGCGCCAGTTTGTCGCTGAAGAAATAGGAACCGAGGTTGATCAGCAGGGCGATGCCAAGGAAGACCGCGGCGGTACTCGGCCCCCCGATCAGCGCGCCAATAACAACCAGCAGCCCCGAGAGGGATGCCAGAAGGATCGTCGTGCGCAGGGTGGCGCCCCATGTGGATTGCTTGGTGGTGGACATGCGTTCAGCTCCTCGGTCGAGTGGTCACGCAAAGTATGGCCGTGACGGGCGGCGCTGAACATAGGTGCCATCCCCCATAGCGCTCCCCGCAACCACCTAGGCTTGCCCGATCCGACCGAGGGGTTTGAGATGACAATCGCGGTGATCGTCCTGCTTCTGGCGGCGGTGGTCGGCCTCACCGTCAATCTGATCATGCTGCGCCGCCGCTTCGCCCCCCTGGAGCGGCTGATCGAGGAGATGGAGAAGGTCGACCTGAGCCGGCCCGGCCCGGTCCTCCCCCGCTCGATCGACGGCGTCGGCGAGACCGAGGAGGTGGAGCGGATCGAGCTCGCCTTCCTGCGCATGATGCAGCGGCTCGAGGCCGAGCGGCGCAGGGCTGGGTCCGCGGCGCTGCAGGCGCAGGAGCAGGAGCGCGCCCGTGTGGCGCGCGACCTCCACGATGAGGTCAACCAATCCTTGACCGGGCTCCTGTTGCGATTGGAGGCGGCCCGCGCGGCTGCGCCACCGGAGCTCGAGGCCGAGCTCGACGAGACCAAGGCGCTCGCCAACCAAGCGATGCGGGAGCTGCTCTCGCTGGCGCGCCAGCTGCGCCCCACCGCGCTCGACGACCTCGGCCTGGCGGCGGCAATCGCCGGCCAGGTGGAGCAGATCGGCCGCAGCGAGATCGAAGCCGACTTCAAAGCGGAGGGCAAACTCACCGATCTCGGTGGCGACGCCCAGCTGGTCGTCTATCGGGTGGCGCAGGAGGCGCTTTCCAACGCGGTCCGCCACAGCGAGGCCAGCCGAGTGTCGGTGACGCTTCGCCGCCGCGAGGACGGCGGCGTCTCCCTCGACGTGACCGACGACGGCCGCGGCTTTGCCTTCGATGAGTCCGAGGGCGGCCTGGGCATCGCCGGCATGCGCGAGCGAGCCCTGCTAATCGGCGGCGAGCTGACGATCGAGTCGCGGCCGGGCCACGGCACCACCGTCCACCTCACGGTGCCCGCCACACCGGGTGACTCCGCGCAACCTCGCGCTGCTTAACGCCGCTTAGTCGCGTGGACGGCCAGCAAGCCTCGCGATCAAAACCTCCGCCACGTGAGCAGGCTCCTCATCCAGTTGCAGTTCGGAGAGTCGCAGTACCTCGAAGCCGTGGCGCATCAACTCCAGGTCACGAGCGTGATCGTCCTGGAACGCCACTTCGCCACGGTGATAGAGGTAGCTGTCGGTTTCGACCACGAGCCGCCGCTCTCTCCACAAGAAGTCGACCAAGTAGGGGCCGATGCGAACATTGACCTCGGGTGGCGGCAGCCGATGACGGCGACAAAGCCGCAGAAAGTCTGTCTCCAGGTCGCTGCGAGTCCGAACCTTGGCATCCCGAGGACCGATCGGCAAGCCGAGCACGTTCGCTTGACGAATCGCCTTTCGCAGTTCGTGGGTGGCGATGGCGCTTCTGCGGCGGGCTGAGATCGCTTCGCGCAGGTCCGCAATCGTCCGCCCAGGAGTCGTGACGGGGATTCCACGGTGCAGCGTCACATCGCGGGACACGAGAGTAAGCGAGCGATGAACACGGATCCCGACACGCCGTGCCCTACCTCCGCTGTCCCCGACGACGATGTCGCAAGGAGCTTGATTGGCGGGAAGCAGGCTCCATAGCGATAGTGCGCTCCGGTGGCTGACTGCCGATCCCCAATGCTCGAGAACTGACCCGCCGCCGTGCGGCCCTCCGCCGATGGCCAGCACAGCCGCCATACAGCGACCTTCCGGCGAAAGCGCCAGATGCCCCAATGCATAGACACCTCGGTGCACGCGGTGGAGCTGGCACAAGGCTGCCCTCGCCCTGACCGCATCGTCGCTGACTCCGCAGCGACGCAGCTGGCCGATCGAAACCACCCCATGTTGGCGCTCGGCGATTCTTGCGAGCAGGGCGCCGGGCTTGGCGACTTTTCCGTCCATTTCACGGATAAGTCGCCAAGCCCCCAAGATCTCCCCGCCACGCCTGGGAAACTGGGCCAATGCCTCGCGTGCTGATCGCCGACGACCACGGGATCGTCCGCTCCGGTATTCGCCTGCTGCTCGAGCGCCAGCCGGATATTGAGGTGGTGGCGGAGGCGGCTGACGGCGCGGAGGCGCGGGACCTCGCCATGCGCGAGCGGCCAGACCTCGCGATCCTCGACGTGAAGATGCCGAAGCTCACCGGGCTGCAGGCGACGCGGGAGATCAAGCGGCAGGCGCCCGAAGTCTCGGTGCTGATCCTCTCCATGCACGACGACGAGCGCTACCTCTTCGAGGCGCTCAAGGCCGGCGCCTCGGGCTACGTGCTGAAGGCCCAAGCGGACACCGACCTGCTGGCGGCGATCCGGGCGGTCGAGCGGGGCGAGCCGTTCCTGACACCGGAGGCTCAACGGACCCTGATCAAGGACGTTCTCGAGCGCGGCTCCAGCGGCGAGGAGGAGCTGACTCCGCGCGAGGAAGAGGTGGTCAAGCTGGTCGCGGAGGCGCACACCACAAAGCAGATCGCCGAGGTCCTCCACCTCTCCGAGAAGACGATCGAGAACCATCGTGCCAACGCGATGCGCAAGCTCGGCATGCGCGACCGGGTGGAGCTGGTTCGCTACGCGATCCGCCGCGGGCTGATCGAGCCGTGAGACCACACGATCTAGTTTTGATTGACTGAGGCCATCCGATGAACGGCAACGGAGAATTCCGCGAGAAGCGCTGGCTCGCGCTGATCCTGCTCTGCTCGGCCCAGTTCGTCGTCGTCCTCGACGCCTCGATCGTCAACGTGGCGCTGCCCTCGATCGGCAAAGCGCTCGACTTCTCGCAGGAGAACCTGCCCTGGGTGGTCAACGCCTACGTGCTCACCTTCGGCGGCTTCCTGCTGCTCGGCGGCCGCACCGCCGACCTCGTCGGCCGCCGCAAGGTCTTCATGGGAGGTCTGATGCTCGTCGCGGTCGCCTCGCTGGCCGCCGGCTTCGCCGCCACCGAGGGGCAGCTGATCGCCGCCCGCGCCGCGCAGGGCCTCGGCGCCGCGATCATCTCCCCCGCCGCGCTCTCGATCGTCACCACCACCTTCAGCGACGGCGCTGAGCGCAACAAGGCGCTTGGCGTCTGGGGCGCCGTCGCCGGCTCGGGAGGCGCGGCCGGCGTCCTGCTCGGCGGCATCCTCACCGATGGGCTCGGCTGGGAGTGGGTCCTCTGGGTCAACGTTCCGGTCAGCTTGATCGCCTTCGCGCTCTCGCCGCGACTGATCGCTGAGAGCCGCATGGAGGGCGAGAAGCGCATCTTCGACGTGGCCGGCGCGGTCACCGTCACCGCCTCGCTCTCGATCCTCGTCTACGCGCTCGTCGACGCCAACGACGCCGGCTGGGGATCGACTCAGACGATCGGCCTGATCGCCCTCGCCGTCGCGCTGATGGCCGCCTTCGTCGCGATCGAGCTGCGCACGGCCAAACCGCTGGTGCCGTTCTCGATCTTCCGCATCCGCACCCTGACGGGCGCGAACGTGGTCGGCCTGCTAGTCGGAGCCTCGCTCTTCTCGATGTTCTTCTTCATCTCCCTGTATATGCAGCAGGTGCTCGGCTACAGCGCGATCCACGCCGGCCTCTCCTACCTGCCGCTCGCCCTGGTGATCATGGCCTCGGCCGGGATCGCCTCCCAGCTCGTCACCAAGATCGGCTACAAGCCGGTGCTCGCCCTCGGCCTGCTCTTCATCGTCATCGGCCTCACCTGGTTCAGCCGCGTCTCGGTCGGCGGCGGCTTCGTCACGGACATCCTCGGCCCCTCGCTCTTCGCCGCGGCGGGCCTCGGCTTCGCCTTCGTCACGACCACCATCGCAGCCGTCTCCGGCGTCGAGGAAAACGAGGCGGGCCTGGCCAGCGGGTTGATCAACACCTCGCAGCAGATCGGCGGCGCGCTCGGGCTTGCCGTGCTCTCGGCGGTGGCGATCTCGCGCACCGACGACGTACTCTCGGCCGGCAATGCCTCGGCTGTTCAGGGCCTCACCGAGGGCTTCCAGGCGGCCTTCCTCGGCGGCGCCCTGATCGCGGCGCTCGGCTTCGTCCTCACGCTCGTCCTGATCCGCGGTCGCGACAGCCGCGCCCACATGGAGCTAGGCAGCGACGCAGCGACGGAATCCGCATAACCGACCGCTTCAGTAGGATTTAGATCAATGCTGTTCTCGACCAAAGCCGAGTACGGGGTGCGCCTGATGGTCGAGCTGGGCCGCCAGCCCGGCTCGCTGCCGGTCTCGCTCAGCGCCGTCGCCGAGGCGGAGCGGTTGCCGCTCTCCTATCTGGAGCACTTGGTGGCGAAGCTGCGCAAGGCCGGCCTGGTCACCTCGACGCGCGGCGCCCACGGCGGCTATCGCCTGGCGAAACCGGCTGAGGAGATCACCATGGACGCGGTGGTCGAGGCACTCGAAGGGCAGATCGCGCCGATGGAGTGCTTCCACGACGCGCCCGACGGCAAAGTGCTCTGTTCGCACGAGGACGACGGGGACCACGCCTGTTCGACCAAGCTGCTGTGGATGCGCGTGCAGGGCGGGGTGACCAAAGCCCTCTCGGGCACGACGCTTGCCGAGCTGGTCGAGTTCGGCGGCAACAGCGCTGAGTCCCGGGCCCCGGTCGGCACGGCCGCCTGAAGTACAGACTTCTCAAACCCAGAAACGGAGTGAAATTGGCTGAGCTGGAGATACGCAACCTGCACGTGAGCGTCGAGGACAAGGAGATCCTCCGCGGACTCGATCTCGACGTGGAGAAGGGCAAGGTGCACGCGCTGATGGGCCCCAACGGCTCCGGCAAGTCGACCCTGGCAAACGTGATCATGGGACATCCCGCGCTAGAGGTCACCGAGGGGACAATCACCTTCAAGGGCGAGGACCTGACCGAGGCAGACCCCGACGAGCGCTCGCGTGCCGGCCTCTTCATGGCCTTCCAGTACCCGGTCTCGATCCCCGGCGTCTCCGTCAGCAAGTACCTGCGGATGGTGATCAACGCCCACCGCGAAGCGCGCGGCGAGGAGCAGATCAAGATCAAAGACTTCGCCAAGGTCGCGCAGGAAGCGATGGCGCTGGCGAACATCCCCAAAGACTTCTCCAGCCGCTACCTCAACGACGGCTTTTCCGGCGGTGAGAAGAAGCGGATGGAGCTGCTGCAGTTGGCGCTGCTGCGACCGGAGGTCGCGGTCCTCGACGAGACCGACTCGGGGCTCGACATCGACGCCCTGCGCACGGTCGCCGAGGGTGTCAACAGGTTCGCCGGCCCCGATATGGGCGTGCTGATCATCACCCACTACCAGCGCATCCTGCACATGGTCAAACCCGACTTCGTCCACGTCATGTTCGAGGGCCGGATCGTCAAGGAAGGTGGCCCGGAGCTGGTCGGCGTGCTCGAGGAGAAGGGCTACGGCTGGATTCGCGAGGAGGTCGAGGCGGGCGCCACCGCCTAACTCGAGGAGCATGGAGCCGACGACGACAGAGCGCTCCTCCCCCGCTCCAGCCTTCTCGATCGCGAAGGTCCGTGCCGCCTTCCCGGCGCTCGAGCGCGAGGTGCATGGCAAGCCGGTCGCCTATCTGGACAGCGGCGCCAGCTCCCAGCGCGTGCTCGCCTCGATCCAGGCGGTCGACCGCTACGAGCGCACCCACCACTCCAACGTCCACCGCGGCTCCCACACGCTCTCGGCCGAGGCGACCGCGGCGTACGAGGGGGCGCGGGCGACGGTTGCCGATCACATCGGCGCCGCCGACCGCCGCGAGGTGGTCTTCGTCCGCAACGCGACCGAGGCGATCAACCTCGTGGCGCGGGCCTGGGGGGATGCGAACGTGGGCGCCGGTGATCGAGTCGTGCTCACCGAGATGGAGCACCACTCCAACATCGTCCCCTGGCAGCAGATGGCCGAGCGGGTCGACGCCGAGATCGACTGGGTGCCGGTCGGCGAGGACGGCCTGCTCGACATGGACGCCTACGCGGCGTTGCTCGAGCGCGGCCCGAAGCTAGTCGCCGTGACCCACGTGTCCAATGTGCTCGGCACCGAAAATCCGCTGGCGGAGATCTCGCGGCTGGCCCACGAGGCGGGCGCGCTGGTGCTCGCTGACGGCGCGCAGGCGGCGCCGAAGATGACGATCGACGTCGCCGAGCTTGGCGTTGACTTCTACGCCCTGACAGGCCACAAGCTCTACGCGCCGACCGGGATCGGCATGCTCTGGACAAAGCTCGACCTGCTGCGTGCGATGCCGCCCTTCCTCGGTGGCGGGTCGATGATCCGCAAGGTCACCCGCGAGGGCACGACCTACGCCGACCCACCGGCCCGCTTCGAGGCCGGCACCCCGGCGATTACCCAGGCGATCGGAATGGCCTCGGCCCTGCGCTGGCTCGACGGCGTCGGCATGGAGGCAGTGCTGGAGCACGAGCGGCAGATCACCGACTACGCGCTGGCTCGCGTCGCGGAGGTTCCTGGCCTGCGGATCTTCGGGCCGGCAGCAGGACCAGAACGCGTCGGTCCCGTCTCCTTCGAGCTCGAGGGCGTCCACGCCCACGACGTCTCCGAGATCCTCGACCGCCACGGCGTCGCCGTCCGCGCCGGTCACCACTGCGCCCAGCCGCTGATGGACCGCCTCGGCATCGCCGCCACGGCCCGCGCCAGCTTCGGCGTCTACACAACGACCGAGGAGATCGACCGCCTGGTCGAAGGCCTCCACGACGCCCGCAAGGTCTTCGAGCTCTGATGGACGAGCTCTACCGCGATCAGATCCTCGAGCACTACAAGCGCCCGCACAACTTCGGGCGGATCGATCGTCCCGACCTAGAGTTCGAGGACACCAATCCCTTCTGCGGTGACGAGCAGCACGTGACGATCCGGCTCGACGAGGACGGCAAGGTCGCCGAGATCGCCTTCGAGGGGAAAGGCTGCGCGATCTCGACTGCCGCTACCTCGCTGCTGACCGACGAGTTGGCGGGCAAAACCCGCGAGGAGTTGCTGCGATTGCCCAAGGAGTACGTCCTCGAGCTGCTCGGGATCGAGATCTCGGCGACGCGGATGAAGTGCGCGATGCTGGGGCTGAAGGTCGTTAAGAGCGCTAGCCTCGGCGAGCCGGCCGAATGGGAGGACGAGGGAGCCATCGGCAGCCCATCCGAAGCGGCCGAGATCTGACCGGACCGTTCCGGTGCGCTTTATGCGGCCTATGCCCACATAAAGCGCACCGGAACCTTTAGGGGCTTTCGGTGCCCATTGCGGGGTCGGGTGTGATCAGGGCGAAGACGGCGCCGAAGGGGTCTTTCAGGACCGCGATGCGGCCGACTTCGCTGATGTCCTCCGGGGCGAAGACGGCCTCTCCGCCCGAGCCCTTGGCCTGCGCCACCGTGGCGTCGGTGTCCTCGACGGCGAAGTAGACGAGCCAGTGGTTGGGGACCTCGTCGGGCACGCGACCGGTGAGGTCCATTACGCCGCCGAGCGAATCGTCGCCCCGTTTGATGGTGATGTAGACGTTGGCTCCGAACTTCCGCTCTTCGAAGTCCCAGCCGAAGACGGCTCCGTAGAACTCTTTTGCGCCGGCCGCGTCCCGCGTGTTGAGCTCGTTCCAGATCATCGTGTTCGACTCACTGACGATTTCCGCGCCGACGAAGGTGCCCGGTTGCCAGATGCCGAAGACGGCGCCGCTCGGGTCGGCGAAGACCGCCATGCGGCCGAGGTCGAGCACGTCCATCGGCTCGGAGATCACGCTGCCGCCGGCCTCGCGCACCTTCGCCGTCGTAGCGTCCGCGTCCTCGACCGAGACGTAGGTCGACCAAACCGGCGGCTGGCTCTCCTGCATCAGCGGCATCACGCCCGCGACGGGCTTGCCGCGCAGCATCGCCTGCCGGTAGCCGCCGGTCTGCTCGGCGTTCTCGCCCTCCTCGATGCTCCAGCCGAAGAGACCGCCATAGAAACCTGCGGCGGCCTCAATGTCGGGCGTGGCCACATCGGCCCAGCAGGGAGTGCCCGCCGCGTAACTGGTCCTCTCGCTCATCCTGGCTCCAATCGTTTAGCGAACTGCATCAAATTCTCTACCTGCCAGATTGAGAATTTGATGCAGTTCGCAGGGAGGGTCGTGGTCTGCGATCCTTGCAGGTCGCTAAAATCCGACTACGGAACTAGGAATAACGTGACGGACGGCACAACTACAAGCAAGATCAGCGTTTGCGCGGCCAGTGAGCTGCCGCCCGGCACCATGCGCCTGGTCGAGCACGATGGGCGCAAGATCGGTGTCTTCAACTGCGAGGGGACGCTGTATGCGATCGAGGACCGCTGCTCGCACGACGACGGGCCGCTCGCCGAGGGCGAGTTCGACCAAGCGACGTGCACGGTTGAGTGCCCGCGTCACGGTTCCCTCTTCGACCTGACCACCGGCAGGCCGAAGACGCTCCCAGCTTTCGCCCCGGTGCAGACGTTCACGGCGGCCGTCGTGGACGACACGATCACCCTGGAGGTCGATTAAGCATGGCAACACCCGAGGTCGTAGCGGAGAAACGCTCGCTCGCCGGCATCAACGCCGACTACAAAGAGAAGTTCGGCTTTCACGATTCCGAGTCGGGTTACGCCTACAAGGCGCCGAAGGGCCTCTCGCGGGAGGTGGTCGAATCGATCTCCGAGTACAAGGACGAGCCGCAGTGGATGCGCGACTTCCGCCTCAAGGCGCTCGAACACTTCTACTCACGCCCGACCCCGAAATGGGGCGGCAACCTCGGCCAGATCGACTTCGACGACATCCACTA
>JBKPOV010000017.1:0-3064 GCA_046733315.1 Actinomycetota bacterium | reverse complement strand
GCGCGCAGGCGCGGCGTACGCAGCGGCGAGAAAGCGTCGTTGGTCACCTCACCCGCCCAGGCGAGATCCCAGAGAGCGCCATGGAGCTCCTCGGTCGGGTGGTCGAGGTCGGTCACCAGATCGAGCCAGAAAGCGGGCCCGGCGGCAAGGCGTCCTCGGATCGCGTCGTGGACCTCGCCCCCCGGCTTCTCCAGCTTGACGTTTGCCGGTGGAGGGCCAGCGAGGCGCACGTCGTCACGGAAGTAGAGGGCGATGCGCCCGTCGCTGCGGCCGCGGGCGCCGGCTCCGATCCAGACGACTTCGCCGCTCGTGCAGAGTTCGTCGAGCCAGGCCGGCGAGTAGGCGCCAAGGCGGCGCGGCAAGACGTCGGCCTCCCAGACTTTGGGAGTCAAGACGACGCCCTGCAGCGGCACCAGCGCCTCGCGCAGGCGGTCCGGCCCGGCGCCAGCGGCACGGTGGGCATCGACGTTCTGCCAGCTCGGCAGGAAACGCGCAAAGCGGTCTCGACCGGCCGGCTCGACCTCGCGGCGCAGGTGGGCGAGGCTGGAGCGCCGCACGCGGCGCAGCACGTCTGCGTCGCACCACTCACGCTCGGTGCCGCCTGGCAGCAGCTCGCCGCGGACGAGGACGCCGGTGCGCTCCAGCTCGCGCAGTACCGGAGTCGGGTCGACTCCGTAGCGCGAGGCAAGCTGCACAGTGGGAAACGGGCCGTGGGTGCGTGCGTAGCGGCGCACCAGGGTGACGAGTGAGTCCGGGTGCTCTTCGAGGAAGCTCTCGGGCAGGCCCGGCGGCGGCGGCACCCCCAGGGCGTCGCGGAAGACGCCGGCATCCTCGGCCGCGACGTAGCGCTCCTCGCCGTTGATCCGCACCAGCGCGGCGCGGCGCTCGTCGAGCAGCTTCTCCAGCATCGACGCGGCCGAGTAGCCCTCGGTAACGCGCTGCTCGCACTCCTCCGCAGTCAGGTCACCGACGTTGCGCAGCACCTGCTGCAGGGCGTCGCGGTCGCCGGCCTGGCCCGCCTCGGTGCGGTGCTGGAGCTGGGCCTCGACCTCTTCCAGCGCCTCCGGATCGATCAGCTCGCGCAGCTCCTCCTGACCGAGCAGCTCCCGCAGCAGGTCGCGGTCGAGCGCCAGGGCCGCCGCCCGCCGCTCGGCGTTCGGCGTGTCCCCCTCATACATATAGGTGGCGACGTAGTCGAAGAGCAGCGAAGAGGCAAAGGGCGAGGCGGTCGGCGTCTCGACCTCGACCAGGCTGAGACGGCGCGAGTGCAGGTCGCGCAGCAGCTCGGCGAGGGAGGGTAGGTCGAGGACGTCGCGTAGCACCTCGCGGTAGGTCTCCAGCACAACCGGGAAGCGGGGGAAGTCCCGCGCGACCTCGAGCAGGCTCTGCGACTTCAGCCGCTGCTGCCACAGCGGTGTTCTCTTGCCCGGATAGGCGCGGGGAAGGAGCAGCGAGCGGGCGGCGTTCTCGCGGAAATGCGAGCCGAAGAGGGCCGAGCCGGCGAGCTCGCCGACGACGAGGTCCTCAATCTCATCGGGCTCGATCAGGACGAGGTCAGCCGGTGGCGGCTCGTCGGCATCCGGCAGGTGGATGACGATGCCGTCGTCGGACCAGATCGCGTCGGCCTCGAGCTCGCGCTCGGCGCGGATCTTGGCCGAGAGCGCCAGCCCCCAGGCGGCGTGGACGCGACCACCGTAGGGCGAGAGGATGCAGAGCCGCCAGTCGCCGATCTCGTCGCGAAAGCGCTCGACCACGATCGTCTCGTCCGAGGGCACGACGCGGGTCGCGGTCTGCTGCTCGCGCAGGTAGGCGACCAGGTTCTCGGCGGCACGTCGATCGAGGTCGTACTCCGCCGCCAGCTCCTCCGGCTTGCGCGAGACCGCCTCGCGGGCGAAGGCACCGATCGCCTTGCCCAGCTCGGCCGGGCGACCGATCCCGTCTCCCTTCCAGAACGGCACGGCGCCGGGGACACCCGGCGCCGGGGTGACGATGACGCGATCGCGGGTGATGTCCTCGATCCGCCAGGTCGTCGCGCCGAGCAGGAAGGTCTGTCCCGGACGGGCCTCGTAGACCATCTCCTCGTCGAGCTCGCCGACCCGCCGCCCGTCGGGCAGGTGGACGCCATAAAGACCGCGGTCGGGGATCGTGCCGGCGTTGGTGACGACCAGCGAACGGGCGCCTTTGCGACCGTGGATGGTCCCGGCGGTGCGGTCCCAGACGATGCGCGGCCTCAGCTCGGCGAAGCGGTCGGAGGGGTAGCGGCCGTCGAGCATGTCGAGGACGTTCTCCAACTGCTCGCGGGAGAGCTCGTGGAATGGCTGCGAGGCGGTGACGAGGCGCTCGACGTCGTCAACCTCCCACTCGTCGAGCGCCGCCATCGCGACCAGTTGCTGGGCGAGCACGTCGAGCGGGTTCTGCGGGATCACCGTCTCCTCGATCGCGCCTTCGCGCATGCGCTTCGCGACGACGGTGCACTCGAGCAGGTCGGCGCGGAACTTGGGGAAGATGCGCCCGCGCGAGACCTCGCCGAGCGAGTGGCCGGCGCGACCGACCCGCTGCAGCCCGCGGCTGACCGACTTCGGCGACTCGACCTGGATCACCAGGTCGACGGCGCCCATGTCGATGCCGAGCTCGAGGGACGACGTCGCGACCAGGCAGGGAAGCTGGCCTGACTTCAACAGCTCCTCCACGACCGTGCGCTCCTCGTGGCTCAGGGAGCCGTGGTGGGCTCGGGCGATTTCCTCGATGGTTTCTGGGCCGGCGGGTCCTGTCGCGGCAGCACCTTGGTTTTCGGCCGCGGGTCCTGTCGTGGGTGTTGGGGGGGCACTGCGGGCGACGTCGTCCTCGCCCCCCCCATCACCCACGCCACCCGCGGAAGAAACGTCTTCCCCCCGGGACGAAGCGGTGTTGCCGGCGTGCTCGGTCGCCGGGAGCTCCTGCTCGGGCTCGTCGGCGTGAAGCTCGTTGAGGCGCTTCGCGAGGCGCTCGGCGCCGCGGCGGTTGTTGACGAAGATGATCGTTGAGGTGTGTTCGCGGACGAGCTTCAGCAGCTCCGGGTAGATCG
>JBKPOV010000016.1:0-16722 GCA_046733315.1 Actinomycetota bacterium | reverse complement strand
CGGGGCCGCCAGAACTCGAGTTGGCGCCGGGTCCGCCAGAAGCTTGGGGATAGCGGGCACCCTGGAGCGCTCCGACCGGAGAGGACTTCGGTCTTGAAGCTCTCGGCGCCTGATCGCTCGAGCTAACCAGCTGCGGCTCTGGGCTCTGGAGGGGCCAGTATGCCTCTCCGGGAATGTCGCCGCAGGCGGCCGCTGCACTCGTGTTTCGAGGCGCGGCGTAGCCGCGCTCATACATTGTCGCTAAGCCCGCAAAGCGGGCGTGCGACATCAATTCCCGGAGAGGCATACTGGCCCCTCCACACCTCGGCCGAGGGAGCTACTCCCCTTCGTGCCAAGGAGTGAGAATCCGCGGGCCGTCCGCGGTCACGGCGACGGTGAACTCGAAGTGGGCTGCAAGCGAGCCGTCCTGGGAGTAGACGGCCCAGCCGTCGTCGCCCATCCGTACCAGGGCGCCACCGGCGTTGACCATCGGCTCGATCGCCAGAACGGTGCCCTCCTCGAGGACCGGGCCCTTGCCCGCGGTGCCGAAGTTGGGGACCTGTGGATCCTCGTGCATCTCGCGGCCGATCCCGTGGCCGACCAGGGTGCGAATGATCGATAGCCCTTCGATCTCGACCGCCTTCTGGATCGCCGCCGATATGTCACCCAGCTTGTTGCCCGGCTGCATCTGCTCGACCCCGGCAAAGAGCGCCGCCTTGGTGACATCGAGGAGCTTGGCTGCCTCCGGCTCGACCGAGCCGATCGGCAGGGTCATCGCCGCGTCGGCTACCCAACCGTCCTTGATCACGCCGACGTCAAGGGAAAGCACGTCGCCGCGCTTGCACTCGTAATTGCTCGGGATGCCATGTACGACCATCGAGTTGGGAGAAGCGCAGATCGACGCCGGGAAGCCCCGATAGCCCTTGAAGGCAGGCACGGCGCCCTGTGAGCGGATCAGCTTCTCCGCCACCAGGTCGAGCTCCTTTGTGGTGACGCCAGGGCGGGCCTTGGCGGCAAGCATGCGCAGGCAGCGGACGAGGATCTCGCCGGCGGCCGCCATCTTGTCGACCTGCTCGGGGGTCTTGGTGATGATCATCCTGTACACGCTAGTCCCATGCTCCGCGACGCCAGCATGCACTAGATGGCTTCGTCAGCCTCGAGCCGAAGCGTCGCCAGCGTGCGCTGGATCTCGTCGGCGACAGCGTCGGGCGCGGCTGCACCGTCGATCTGGCGCAGCAGGCTCTGGCTGTCGTAGTGCTCGATCAGTGGCGCCGTCTTTGCGTGATATTGCTCGAGCCGGTGGCGAATCACCTCGGGTTTGTCGTCGTCGCGGACGATCAGCTCGCTGCCGTCGACGTCGCAGACTCCCTCCTGCTCGGGCGGGTTGAACTCGACGTGGAAGACGTGACCGTTCTCGACGCAGGTGCGGCGCCCGCCGAGCCGGCGAACCACCTCCTCGTCGCTGACGTCGATCAGCAACACCGCCGTCAGCTCCCGCCCCAGTTCCCCCAACTTCGCCGCCAACGCCTCGGCCTGCCCCGCCGTGCGCGGGAAACCGTCGAGAATGAACCCATCGGCGGCCTCGCTGGAATCGATCCGCTCACCGATCATGCCGACGATCACGTCGTCCGGGACAAGGTCTCCCCGGTCCATGTACCCCTTCGCGGCACGCCCCAGCTCCGTCCCCCCCCGCACCGCCGCCCGCAGGATATCCCCGGTCGCGTAATAAGGCAGCTCCAGATCCTCCTGCAACCGCTCCCCCTGCGTGCCCTTGCCCGACCCGGGCGGGCCTAGAAGTACGAGATTGAGTTCAGCGGCCATAGTTGTCTGTGAAATTGATTTGAGAGCCCGAAAATCAAGCAGATCGGGGGATGCAGGGAGGGCGACGAGGGGAGCGCACTTGTTGTGCGTGACCCGAGGAGCCCGACCGAAGACCCCGAGATGCGCCGATTTGCAGGGCTCTCAAACTATTTCAGGAAACCCTCGTAATTGCGCATCATCAGCTGCGCCTCAAGCTGCTTCACGGTTTCCAGCGCAACCCCGATCACGATCAGGATCGAGGTGCCGCCGAAGGCGAAGTTGGCCGCCGTCTGGTTGATCAGGATCGTTGGCAGTGCTGCCACGGCGCCGAGGTAGAGGGCGCCAGGGAAGGTGAGGCGAGAGAGGATGCGATCGAGGTACTCGGCCGTCGGCCGCCCAGGACGAACGCCGGGGATGAAGCCGCCGTACTTCTTCAGGTTGTCGGCTTGGTCGACCGGGTTGAAGGTCACGGCCGTATAGAAGTAGGTGAAGATGACGATGAAGAAGACCTCACCGGCCACGTAGGCCCAGCTGTTGGGGCTGAAGAAGGCGGCGAAGTCGAGCGCGGCCGGCGTGTTGAGCAGCTGGCCGATCGTCGGCGGGAAGGCCATGATCGAGGCGGCGAAGATGACCGGGATTACGCCGGCCATGTTGACCCGCAGCGGCAGGTAGGTGGAGCCGCCCGAGGTCATTTTGCGGCCGACGACGCGTTTGGCGTACTGGACTGGGATACGCCGCTGGCCCTCCTGGACGAAGACGATCGCGACGATCACCGCCAGGGCGATGAAGGGCATCATCACGACAAAGACCTGGTCGGGGCTTTCCCACCAGGCCTGCAGGCCCTGGGGCAGACCCGAGACGATCGAGGCGAAGATCATCAGCGAGATGCCGTTGCCGATGCCGCGCTGGGTGATCAGCTCGCCGAGCCACATCAGCAGGGTGCAGCCAGCGGTCAGCGAGATCACGATCAGCAGCACCTTCGCGCCGGTGAGGCTGCCGAGGAAGTTGTTGCCGCCCTGTTCCCCGAAGGAGCGAAAGAGGAAGACGTAGCCGAAGGACTGCGCGAAAGCCAGCCCGACGGTCAGGTAGCGCGTGTACTGGGTGATCTTCTGCTGGCCGACCTCCCCTTCTTTCTGCAGCTTCTCCAGCGCCGGCACGACCACGGTGAGCAGTTGCAGGATGATCGAGGCGGTGATGTAGGGCATGATCCCCAGCGCGAAGAGTGAGAGCCGCGAGAGACTGCCGCCCGAGAAGGTGTTGAGGAAGTTGAGGATCCCGCCACCGGCGAAGTTGTTCTGAAGTTCCTTGACTGCGTCAAGATCGACGCCGGGCGCCGGGATGTAGGCGCCGAGCCGGTACAGCAGCAGCATCGCCGCCGTGAAGGCAAGCTTCTTGCGAATGTCGGCGACGCTGAAGGCGTTCGCAATAGTCCGGAGCATTAGGGCTCCAGAGTGTGGCAGGAACCGCCAGCCGCTTCTATCTTCTCCTTGGCGGCTGCGCTGAAGCCGTGCGCTTTGACCGTCAGCTTCTTCGAGATCTCGCCGCGCGCGAGGATCTTCACCGGGTCGGAGCGCTTGGCGAGCCCCTTCTCCTTGAGCGTCTCAGGCGTCACCTCGGCATCGGCATCGAAGCGATCCTCGAGGTCGGCGAGGTTGACCGGCTGCGACTTGGTCCTGAAGTTCTCGAAGGGCATCGACTTCTTCATGTGCGGGCCGCGCAGCTTTCGCATCCGCATATGAATCGGGTTCTGGCCGCCCTCATAACCGGGCTTACGTTTGCTGCCCGAACGCGACCCCGCGCCCTTGTGACCGCGCCCAGAGGTCTTCCCAAGTCCCGAACCCTCACCGCGCCCCAGCCGCTTGCGCGGCCGGCGCGACCCAGGCTTCGGCCTCAGGTTATGCAGCCCAATCTCTTCCGACCGCTCTTTGTCAGCCATCAGCCATCCACCTCGACCAAATGAGAGACAACCCGAAGCTGGCCTTTCAACTGAGGACTGTCCTTCCGCTCGACAGCCTTACCGATCCCACCCAGCCCCAGCGCCCTCAAAGTCGCTTTCTGAGTCGGATTAGACCCATTGGAAGACCGAACCTGCTTGATCTTCACCGCAGTCATGAAGCATCCTCAGCTTTCGGCTCCTCCGTAGCTGCCGGCGTCTCAGCCTCAGCGGCCGGCGCCTCGGCAGTCTCAGCCGCCTCTCCAGCGGGTGGCGCTGTAGGGGGTACCGCCTCCGAGGACGCTTTAGCGACCGCAGGAGGCGGTGGGTCCCCTGCAGCGACAGGACCCGCTGGCGACTCCTCTGAAATCTCAGCCGAAGCAGCAGCCCCATTGCCATTGCTCTTCTGAACTCCAAGCACCTGCGAAACCGTCAGCCCCCGCAGCTCAGCAACCTCCTCAGGCCTCCGCAGCCGGATCAGCCCATCCATAGTCGCCTTCACCAGGTTGATCGGATTCTGCGTCCCGATGCTCTTGGTAAGCACGTCCTTGACGCCCCCCAGCTCGAGCACCGCCCGCACGCCGCCGCCGGCGATCACGCCGGTACCGGGGCTAGCCGGGCGCAAAACCACGTGGCCGGCGCCGAAGCGCCCGATGATCTTGTGGGTGATCGTCTGGCCGTATTTGGGAATGCGAATCAAGTCCTTGCGGGCGTTCTCGACGCCCTTTTGGATCGCTAGGGGAACCTCGCGAGCCTTGCCGTAGCCGATCCCGACCACGCCCTCTTCGTCGCCGACCGCGACGAGGGCGGTGAAGGAGAAGCGCCGGCCGCCCTTGACGACCTTGGCGACGCGGTTGATCTCGATCACGCGCTCCTGCAGGTCGAGCCCGCGCGGGCTCACCGTCTCGACGTTGGTTGTGTCCATTCCCTTCATAAGCGAGCGGTCAAGGTAGCGAACAGCGCTAGAAGACCAGTCCTCCCTCTCGCGCGCCCTCGGCGAGGGCCTTGACCCGGCCGTGGTACTGGTAGCCGCCGCGATCGAAGACGCAGGTCTCGACACCGGCAGCCTTGGCGCGCTCGGCCAGCAGCTCGCCGGCGCGCTTGGCCTGCTCGCTGGCGGACAGCTTGCGCAGCTCCGGCTCGATCCAGTTGACAGCGGCGACCGTGTGGCCTTTGCCGTCGTCGATCAGCTGGGCGAAGACGCCGCGGTTGGAGCGGTAGACCGACAGGCGGGGACGCTCGGTCGTGCCGGTCACGCGCGCGCGGACACGGCGGCGCCGGCGCAAGCGGGCCTGCCTCTTGGTGACCACCGTCATGCGCGCTTGCCCACCTTGCGCATCACGTGCTCGCCGCGGTAGCGGATGCCCTTGCCCTTGTAAGGCTCGGGGGGGCGGCGCTTGCGGATGTCGGCGGCGACCTGGCCGACCAGCTGCTTGTCGATGCCGCGCACGATGATCTCGGTCGGCTGCGGCACCTCGAACTCGATCCCATCGGGAGCTTCGATCGCGACGGGATGGGAGTAACCAAGCGCCAGCTCGAGGTTCTTGCCCTTCAGCTGGGCGCGGTAGCCGACGCCCTGAATCTCGAGCCTCTTCTCGAAGCCATCGGTGACGCCCTCGACCATGTTGGCGATCAAGCTGCGGGTAAGCCCGTGCAGGGCCCGGTGCTCGCCGCGATTGGTCGGGCGCTCTACGGTCAGGACGCCGTCGGACTGCTCGACCTTCATCTCGCTGGAGAGAACCTGAGACAACTCCCCCTTGGGGCCTTTGACGGCCACGCGACCAGGCGCAACCTCGACGCTGACGGCGTCAGGCACGGTGATGGGCTTTCTTCCGATCCGGCTCATGGGAAATTCACCAGATGTAGGCGACGACCTCGCCGCCGACGCCCTTTTGCTTGGCTTCGTGGCCGGTCATCACGCCGACAGAGGTGCTGACGATCGCCGTGCCTGTGCCGCCGTCGACGCGGGGAACTTCTTTGTGATCGACATAGCGGCGGCGGCCCGGGCGCGAAATCCGCTCCAGGCCAGCGATCACCGGGCGGCGGTCCTCGGTGTACTTGAGGCGGATCTTGATCGCCTCACCGACACGGGCCGGCTGCTTACCGAAATCGAGGATGTAGCCCTGCTCCTTGAGGATGCGCGACATCTCCAGCTTCAGCCGCGAGGCGGGAATCTCCACCTCGTCATGGCCAGAGCCAAGCGCATTGCGGATCCGGGTCAGGTAGTCGGCTATGGGGTCGGTAAGCATGTTCTCTTCGGTCTCGGTCGGTTACCAGCTGGACTTGGTCATGCCGGGGACGTGGCCCTCATGCGCGGCCTCACGCAGGCAGATCCGGCAGAGGCCGAACTTGCGGTAGTAGGCACGCGGCCGGCCACAGCGGCGGCAACGGTTGTATTCACGGGATTTGAACTTGGCCTTGCGGCCCTGCTTCACCTTCAGCGAAGTCTTAGCCATTCTAGGAACCTTCCTTTTCAGCGTCCTGCGAGGCGGTCTCTCCGGCGGGTGGCGTGGAGGATGACTCCTCGCCCGCAGCTTGCGAGGGCGAGGAGTCATCCTCCTCGACAGGACCCGCCGGCGTGGGCTTCTCGTAGGCCTCCGGGTTCTCTTCCTTGAGCTGCTCGAGCGCAGCCTGCTCGGCCTCCGCGCGCTGGCGGGCCTCCTCCTTGCGCTTCTCCTCTTCGGCGGCTTCCTGGGCCTCGATATCGGCGTCGGGTTTGCCGGGGCGGCCCTCTTTGGCGAAGGGCATCCCGAGCCCGAGCAGCAGCTCGAAAGCCTCCTCGTCGGTCTGCGCGCTGGTCGTGATCGTCACGTCCAAGCCGCGTACCTCGTCGATCGAGTCGTAATCGATTTCGGGGAAGATCAGCTGCTCCTTGACACCCATCGAGTAGTTACCACGACCGTCGAAGGAGCGTGGGTTGAGGCCGCGGAAGTCACGGATGCGCGGCACGGCGATCGAGCAGAGGCGGTCGAGGAACTCCCACATGCGGGCGCGGCGCAGCGTCACCGAGAGGCCGACCGGCATCCCCTCGCGCACCTTGAAGGAAGCGATCGACTTGCGGGCGCGGCGCACGCTCGGCTGCTGGCCGGCGATCGTCGCCAACTGCTCCAGAGCGGCTTCGAGCATCTTGGCGTTCTGCTTCGCCTCGCCGAGGCCCATGTTGAGCGTGATCTTCTGCAAGCGAGGAGCCTGCATCGGGGTCGAGTAGCCGAACTTCTTGGTCAGCGCCGGCAGGATGTCCTGCTCGTAGCGCTCCCGCAAACGCGGCGGCGGCGCGGCCTGTGACTGCGCTGTGGCGGTCGCCTCCATCAGAAGGTCACCCCGCTTCGCTTCGCGAAGCGCTCGCGCTTGCCGCCTTTGTCACGGCGTACGCCGACTCGCGTCGGCTTGTTGTCTTTGGGATCGAGCAGCATCACGTTGGAGACGTGGATCGGCCCCTCCTTCTCGACGATGCCGCCGACGTCTCCACCGCGCTGAGCATCTTTGACCGAGCGCGGCCGTTCGTGGCGCTTGATCATGTTGAGGTGCTCGACGTAGACGCGGTTACGCTTCGGCTCTGTGCGCACCACGCGGCCGGTCTTGCCGGCGTCCTTGCCACCGATCACCATCACCTGGTCTTCCTTGCGGATCCGCATTCCCTTGGCCATCAGAGAACCTCGGGCGCAAGCGAGATGATTTTCATGAAGTTGCGATCGCGCAGCTCACGCGCGACGGGACCGAAGATGCGGGTGCCGCGCGGGTTGTTGCTCGCCGGATCGATCAGCACCGCAGCGTTTTCATCGAAAGAGATGTAGGTGCCATCGGGCCGGCCCAGCTGCTTCTTGGTGCGCACGACGACGGCCTGGACGACCTCGCCTTTGCGCACGCCGCCCTGCGGGCTGGCCTGTTTAACCGTCGCCGTGATCACGTCGCCGACGCCGGCATAGCGGCGGTGCGATCCGCCCTTGACGCGAATGCAGAGGATCTCGCGAGCGCCGGAGTTGTCGGCGACCTTGAGTCGGGACTCCTGCTGGATCACTTGGCCTTCTCCACGACCTCGACCAGCCTCCACCGCTTCGTCTTCGACAGCGGCCGGGTCTCGATGATGCGCACGGTGTCGCCCTCGCCAGCAGCGTTCTGCTCATCATGGGCATGAAGCGTGCGTGAGCGCCGCACGACCTTCTCGTAAGTGGGGTGACGGCGAGCAATGTCAATCCGCACAGTGATCGATTTCTCGCCCTTATTGGAGACGACGATCCCCTGCCGCGTCTTGGCGGCAACGGCGTCCTTCTCAGCAACGGGCGTTCCCGTTCCAGCAGCCTTGTCAGCTTTAGCGGCCGCCCGTTCTTTCCGCCTAGAAGCAGCCTTGAGCTTCCGCTCCTCGGCCCGCCGAGAAGCTCTTTCCTCAACCGTGAGAGCCGGACCGGCTTTGTGCGGCTGCCGCGATCTCTGCAACCGACGACGCTCCTTCCAAGGAAGCTCGTCCTCAGGATTCGGCTCCGCAGCAGGCTCTGCCTCGGCCGCAGCCGGCTCCTCCTGCTCAGCCTCAGGTTCGTCAGAGGACTCCGCCTCCGGCGCCTCGTCCTTGGACTCGGGCGCCTCCTCCGCGGGTGGCGTGGACTCGGAGGGGTCGAGAACGGAGGCCTCGCCCCCGCCCCCAGACCCCTCCGAGGCCGCGTCGGGACCCGCGGCCTCGGCGCTCTCGTCCTTGGAGGTCTCGTCTACTGCGTCAGTTTTCTCTTCGTCTGCCATTACCGTTTCAACTCTTTCTCAACGTCAATCCCGCGCTCCCGCGCCACAGTCAAAAGCTTGGCCACATCCCTGCGCGCCACCCCGACCCGAGCCGTGTTCTCGAGCTCGCCGGTCGCCTGCCGGAAGCGCAGATTGAACTTCTCCTGCTTGGCCTCGATCAGCTTCGCGATCAACTCATCGTCTTTGAGGTCGTGCACCTCGGCGGCCTTCACTGTCCCTCGGCCCCCTCGCGCAGCACGAATTTGGTCCTGACCGGAAGCTTGTGTCCCGCCAGCCGCAGCGCCTCGCGGGCGAGGTCCTCCGGCACGCCGGCCAGCTCGAACATCACCTTGCCCGGCTTGACCACGGCAACCCAGCCCTCGGGATTGCCCTTCCCAGAGCCCATGCGGGTCTCGGCGGGCTTCTTCGTGTAGGGCTTGTCGGGGAAGACGTTGATCCAGACCTTGCCGCCACGTTTGATCTTGCGGGTCATCGCCACGCGGGCGGCCTCGATCTGGCGGTTGGTGATCCAGCCGCGGTCCAGCGACTTGAGCCCGTACTCGCCGAAGGCGACGGTGCTGCCGCCCTTGGTGTTGCCGCGCATACGACCGCGCATCTGCTTGCGGTGCTTGACCCGCTTCGGCATCAGCATGGCCTACCGTCCTCCTCCGCCGCGCGGACCGCCGCGTCCACCACCGGGGCCGGGACCCCCGCGTCCGCCACCGGAGCGACCGCCGCCGCGATCGCCGCCGCGGTCGCCACCGGGCCGCCCGCCGCGCTGACCGCCCTGCGGCCCAGCGTCCTCGTCGGTGAGCTGGTCGCGGAAGCCCTCGGGCATCACCTCGCCCTTGTTGATCCAGCACTTAACGCCGATGCGACCGGTCGTCGTGCGCGCCTCGAAGAAGCCGTAGTCAATGTTGGCGCGCAGGGTGTGCAGCGGAACGCGACCGTCGGAGTAGCCCTCGGTCCGCGCCATCTCGGCCCCACCGAGACGCCCCGAGACCTGCACCTTCACGCCTTTGGCACCGGAGCGCATCGCCGAGGTGAGAGCGCGTTTCATCGCCCGCCGGAAGGCGACGCGATTCTGCAGCTGCTCGGCGATCGACTGGGCGACCAGCTTGGCGTCGAGCTCGGGACGCTTCACCTCGCGGATGTTGACCTTGACCGGTTTGCCGGTCAGCTTGTGCAGGTCTTTACGCAGCGCGTCCACTTCGCTACCGGACTTGCCGATCACGATGCCGGGACGCGCGGTATGGATGTCCACTGCGATCTCACCGTGGCGCTCAATCGTGATGCTCGAGAGACCTGCATGGGCAAGCTTGTTTTCGATGTGATCGCGGATTTTGAGGTCCTCGTTGAGCACATCGGAGAAATCTTTCTCCTCGAACCAGTTCGACTTCCAGTCCTGGATGTAGCCGACGCGGAAGCCGCCGGGATGGATCTTCTGTCCCATGTCCCTAGTCCTCTTCCTCGGGGCTCAGGGCCACCGCGATATGGCAGGTTCGCTTGTTGATCCGCGAGGCGCGTCCCAGCGCCCGCGGGCGGAAGCGGCGCAGAGTTGGCCCTTCGTCGACGGTGATCTCGGAGATCCGCATCTCGTCGGCGATCAAGTCGTGGTTGTTCTCGGCGTTGGCGGCAGCGGAATCGATCAGCTTGCGGATGTCCTCGGCCGCGCCGCGGGGGGAGAACTCGAGCAGCGCGCGAGCCTGCTCGATGTGCATACCGCGCACTTGGTCGGCAATCAGTCGCGCCTTGCGGGGCGCTACCCGCACATAACGGGAGCTGGCGCGAACGACGATTGGGGCGGCCACGCTATTCACCCTTGCCCGTTCCGGAGTGGGATCGGAAGGTGCGGGTCGGCGCGAACTCGCCCAGCTTGTGGCCGACCATCGACTCCGAGATGAAGACCGGGACGTGCTTGCGCCCGTCGTGGACGGCAATCGTGTGGCCGACCATGTCGGGGAAGATCGTCGAGGCGCGCGACCAGGTCTTCAGCATCTGCTTGGTGCCGGACTCGTTCATCGCGTTGACGCGCTTCATCAGCGCCTCTTCCACCCACGGGCCCTTTTTTGTTGATCTGCCCATGACTAGCGGCTCTTCTTCTTTCCGCGGCGACGGCCGCGCACGATGTAGCGGTCAGACTGCTTGCCCTTCTTGCGGGTGCGGTAGCCCAGCGTCGGCTTGCCCCAGGGAGTTACGGGGTGGCCGCCTGGCGTGTGGTGCGCCTCGCCGCCGCCGTGCGGGTGATCGACGGGGTTCATCGCCACGCCGCGGGTCTGCGGCCGCTTGCCCTTGTGGCGGTTGCGGCCCGCCTTGCCGATCTTGACGTTCTGATGCTCGGCGTTGGAGAGCACGCCGACGGTGGCGCGACACTCGGCGCGCACCAGGCGCATCTCCGAGGAGGGCAGGCGCAGCGTCACCATGTCGCCCTCCTTTGCCGCCAGCTGGATCGAAGTCCCAGCCGAGCGGCCGAGCTTGCCGCCCTGACCGGGAGTGAGCTCGACGTTGTGGACGATCGTGCCGGTCGGCATTTCGCCGAGCGCGAGCGCGTTGCCCGGCCGGATGTCGGCGCCGGGGCCGGACTGGACCTCGTCGCCGACCGAAACCTGCGCCGGGGCGAGGATGTAGCTCTTGGCGCCATCGGCGTAGTGGAGCAGCGCGATGTAACAGCTGCGGTTGGGGTCGTACTCGATCGTCGCGACCTTGGCGGGCACCCCGTCGCGCAGGCGCTTGAAGTCGATCTGGCGGTAGCGCCGCTTGGCCCCGCCACCGCGATGGCGGGCGGTGACGCGGCCGTTCGCGTTGCGACCGCCGGACTTGCGCAGGCCCTCGGTCAGCTTGCGCTCCGGGGTGGAGCTGGTCAGCTGCTCGCGCAGCGGGTAGGTCGCGAAGCGGCGTCCCGGGCTGGTCGGTTTTGTTTTTCGGTTTGGCATCCCTTATTCCCTAAGCAGTCTCTGCGCCCTCGAACAGCTCAATCCGCTCGCCTGGGGCGAGCTGGACGATGGCCTTCTTCCAAGCCCGCGTCTTGCCCTGGTGCAGGCCGCGGCGCTTCGGCTTGGCCCGCACCTTGGCGGTGCGCACCGCGGCGACCTTGACGTCGAAAATCTCCTCGACTGCATGAGCTATCTGGGTCTTGTGGGCCCGATCGTCGACCCGAAAGGTGTACTTCCCCTCTCCGATCAGCGCGTAGCTCTTCTCGGAGACGACGGGGCGGATGATCGTCGTGCGGGCGTCCATCAGATCAATCTCTCCTTCAACTTCTCCAGCGCCTGCTCGGAGATGACGAGGGAGGCGGCGCCGATCACGTCGGCTACTCCGACCGCGCTGACCTCGGCGACCTCGACGCGGGGGATGTTGCGGAAGCTCTTCGCGGCACCGCCCTCCTCGGCGGCGAGCACGATCAGGGTCGAGCGCTTGGCGCCCCATTTGGTGAGGGCCTCAGCCGCAGTCTTGGTCGAGGGGGTGTCGAAGGTGCTTGCGTCGAGTACGGCGACGCTCTCGCGCTCAGCGTGAACCGAAAGGGCCGAGCGCAGCGCCTTACGGCGTGCCTTGCGGTTGACCTTGACCGTGTAGTGGCGCGGCTTGGGACCGAAGGCGACACCGCCGCCGAAGCGGGTGGGCGAGCTGAGCGCGCCGACGCGGGCGCGGCCGGTGCCCTTCTGGCGCCAGGCCTTGGCACCGGTCATTGAGACCTCGGCGCGCGTCCGGGTCGAAGCGGAACCCTGGCGGCGCGAAGCGAGGTCGGCGCGCGCCGCCTCATCGACCAGGGAGTGATGGAAGGGCTCGGCAAAGAGCTCTTTGGGCAGATCGGCCTTGGTCGTTTTGCCAAGCACGGCAGCTTTAGCCATCGGTCCGCACCTCGACCATCGCGTTGCGCGAACCGGGCACGGAGCCCCTGATCAGCAGCAGGTTCCGGTCGGCATCGACCTGGGCAACTTCGAGACCCTTCTGGGTGATGCGCTTGTTGCCCATCTGACCGGGCATCCGCATGCCTTTGAAGACGCGGGCGGGGAAGGTGCTGGCGCCGATCGAGCCTGGCGCGCGCACGTTGTGCGAGCCATGGCTGACCGGGCCGCGACTGAAGTTGTGGCGCTTGATCCCGCCCTGGAAGCCCTTGCCGATCGAGATCCCGGCGACCTTAACCTTCTGGCCCGCCTCGAAGGAGGCGACGGTCACGTCATCGCCGATCTTGGGACCCTCCTCGGCGCCGAGATCCTCGTCGCGAAACTCGACCAGATGGCGCATCGGCGCGGCGCCGGCCTTCTTCAGGTGTCCTTCCTCGGCCTTGCTGAGCTTGGCCTGCTTGGTCTCGCCGAAGGCAAGCTGGACGGCGGCGTAGCCGTCACGCTCAGGCTCACGCACGGCCGTCACCTTGCAGGGGCCGGCCTCGATAACAGTCACGGGAATGACCTCACCGTCCTCCGCGAAGACCTGCGTCATCCCGAGCTTCTTTCCGAGAATCGCCGCCACGTCACTTACAGCCTGATCTCGATGTCGACGCCGGCCGGCAGCGAGTCGAGGCGCTGCAGTGAGTCGACGGTTTTCGGCGAAGGCTGGAGAATGTCGATCAGGCGCTTGTGCGTGCGCATCTCGAAGTGCTCGCGCGAGTCCTTGTCCTTGAAGGGAGAGCGGATCACGCAGTAGACGTTCTTCTCGGTCGGCAGCGGCACTGGCCCGGAGACGCTGGCGCCAGTGCGCTCCGCGGTCTCGACGATCTCGCGGGCAGCCCGGTCGATGGCGTCATGGTCATACGCCTTAAGCCGGATCCGAATTTTCTGTGCTGCTATCGCTGCCACTTTGAACTTGTCTTTGTTCTTTCTCGCGCGTCTTACCGCGCATAAAGGGCGGGGCCCCATTGGTGGGGCGCCGCCCCGGTCGTATGTCCTTGCAGTTGTCTCGCCGCCCGGCGGGCAGCGGCAGGGCGGGCCGGAAGCCCGCCCTTGGCGAATCGTCTACTCGATGATCTCGGCGACGACTCCCGAGCCGACGGTTCGGCCACCCTCGCGGATGGCGAAACGCAGACCCTGGTCCATCGCGATCGGCTGAATCAGCTCGATCGTCATCTCGACGTTGTCACCCGGCATCACCATCTCGGTCCCCTCGGGGAGGTTGGCGATCCCGGTCACATCGGTTGTGCGGAAGTAGAACTGGGGCCGGTAGCCGGAGAAGAACGGAGTGTGACGACCACCCTCCTCCTTCTTCAGGCAGTAGACCTCGGCTTTGAACTTGGTGTGCGGGGTAATCGAGCCGGGCTTGCAGAGAACCTGGCCGCGCTCGATCTCCTCACGCTTGGTACCGCGGAGCAGGGCGCCGATGTTGTCGCCGGCCTGACCCTGGTCGAGGAGCTTGCGGAACATCTCGACGCCGGTGACGACCGTGGTCGTGGTGTCCTTGATGCCGACGATCTCGACCTCGTCGCCGGTGTTGACGATGCCCTGCTCGACACGGCCGGTGGCGACGGTGCCGCGACCGGTGATCGAGAAGATGTCCTCGATCGGCATCAGGAAGGGCTTGTCGAGCTCGCGGACGGGCTCCGGGATATAGGAGTCAAGCGCGTCGGCGAGTTCGAAGATCGCCTTCTGGGCCTCTTCGTCGCCCTCAAGCGCCTTCAGGGCGGAGCCCTTGACGATCGGGGTCTCGTCGCCCGGGAAGTCGTACTCGTTGAGCAGGTCCTTGACCTCCTCCTCGACGAGCTCGATCAGTTCGTCATCGTCGACCTGGTCGACCTTGTTGAGGAAGACGACCACGTGGGGGACGTTGACCTGGCGGGCGAGCAGGATGTGCTCGCGCGTCTGCGGCATCACACCGTCAGCAGCCGAGACGACCAGGATCGCGCCGTCCATCTGGGCGGCGCCGGTGATCATGTTCTTGACGTAGTCGGCGTGACCCGGGCAGTCGACATGGGCGTAGTGGCGGTTGTCCGTCTGGTACTCGACGTGCGAGGTCGCGATCGTGATGCCGCGCTCCTTCTCCTCCGGTGCGTTGTCGATCTCCTCGAAGCTTTTCGCCTCAGCGCCGCCCTTCGTGGAGAGGGTCTTGGTGATCGCGGCCGTCAGCGTCGTCTTTCCGTGGTCGATGTGACCGATCGTGCCGACGTTCACATGCGGCTTATCGCGCTCGAACTTCTCCTTGGACATCTCTCTCCGTTCTACCTTTCGAAGTCGGGTTCTGTCTGCGTTGGCTGATTAAGTTTGAGGTCAGTTGCCGGGCAGGCTGTTTGATCCTGCCTGCGGGCGAACCTGGGAAATATAGCTAGAACACTCGTGTGGCCCGCTGCCGGTCATGAGGTTGCGCCAACCGGCTCACCTGAGCGATGCTCGACGATCTCCTCGGCGATGTTGCCAGGGACCTCCTCGTAGCGCTCGAACTGCATTGTGTAATTGGCTCGCCCTTGAGTCATGGAGCGAAGTTCTGTGGCATAGCCGAACATCTCGCCGAGCGGCACGAAGGCCTGGACGGCGAGGGCATTGCCGCGCTGGTCTTGACCTTGCACCTTGCCGCGGCGGCGCGAGAGGTCGCCGATCACGTCGCCGAGGAAGTCCTCGGGCGTAACAACCTCGACTGCCATCACGGGCTCCAGCAGGACCGGATTGGCCTTGCGTGCGGCGTCTTGGATCGCCATCGAACCGGCGATTTTGAAGGCCATCTCTGAGGAGTCGACGTCGTGGAAGGAACCATCGACGAGTTCGACCCTGACGTCCACCATCGGATAGCCCGCCTTGACGCCGTTCTCCAACGCCTCCCTCATCCCCTGCTCGGCAGGGCCGATGAATTCGCCCGGGATTGCGCCGCCCTTGATTTTGTTGACGAACTCGAAACCCTCGCCCGGGGCGGGCTCGACGTTGATCACGACGTGGCCGAACTGGCCGCGGCCACCGGTCTGGCGAACGAAGCGGGCCTCGACCTTCTTGACCTCCTTGCGGATCGTCTCGCGGTAAGCGACCTGCGGCTTGCCGACGTTGGCCTCGACTTTGAACTCGCGCAGCATGCGGTCGACGATCACCTCGAGGTGAAGCTCGCCCATGCCGTGGATCAGCGTCTGGCCGGTTTCCTCATCGGATTCAATCCGGAAGGTCGGGTCCTCCTCGCCCAGGCGCTGCAGGGCGTTGCCCATCTTCTCCTGGTCGGCCTTGGTTTTCGGCTCGATCGCGACCGCGATCACCGTCTCGGGGAACTCGATGCTCTCGAGCGCGATCGGCGCGTCCGGCGCCGCCAGCGTGTCGCCGGTGCCGGTTTCTTTGAGGCCAACGCCGGCGCAGATGTCGCCGGCGTAGCACTCGTCGATCTCCTCACGGCTGTTGGCGTGCATCATCAACAGGCGGCCGATCCGCTCGGTCCGACCGCTCTTGACATTGAGAACGCGGCCGCCTTTCTCCAGCTTGCCGGAGTAGACGCGGAAGTAAGTGAGCTTGCCGACGTATGGGTCGGTCATCACCTTGAAGGCAAGGGCAGAAAAGGGTGCGTCGTCGGAGGCCGGACGCTCCTCCTCGGTCGGCTCGGCTTGACCCTTGCCGGCGGGGATGACCCCGGTTACCGGTGGAACCTCGAGCGGCGAGGGCAGCAGGTCGACGATCGCGTCGAGCAGCGGCTGCACGCCCTTGTTCTTGAAGGAGCTGCCGCAGAGCACCGGGGTCACCTTGGTGTCCAGGCAGGCCCGGTGCAGGGACTTGGCGATCCGCTCGTGCGGGATCTGCTCCTCGGCCAGATATGCCTCCATCAACTCGTCGTCGTAGTCGGCGCAGGCCTCGATCAGCTGCGTGCGGTATTCCTCCGCCTGGTCCTGCAAGTCCCCGGGGATCTCGATCGTCTCGTACTCGGCGCCGAGCTCGTCGGTCCAGATCAGGCCTTTCATCTCGATCAGGTCGACGACGCCCTTGAAGTTGTCCTCGCTGCCAATCGGCAGCTGGATCGGCAGCGGGTTGGCGCCCAGCCTGTCCTTCATCGTCTGCACGGAGTTGAAGAAGTCAGCCCCGGTGCGGTCCATCTTGTTGATGTAGGCGAAGCGCGGGACGGCGTACTTGTCGGCTTGGCGCCAGACGGTCTCGGACTGGGGCTCGACGCCGGCGACGGCGTCGAAGACGGCGACCGCGCCGTCGAGGACACGAAGGCTGCGCTCGACCTCAACCGTGAAGTCGACGTGACCGGGGGTGTCGATGATGTTGATGCGGTGGTCGTTCCACTCGCATGCGGTGGCGGCGGAGGTGATCGTGATGCCGCGCTCCTGCTCCTGTTCCATCCAGTCCATCACCGCGGCGCCCTCGTGAACCTCGCCCATCTTGTGGGTACGGCCGGTGTAATAG
>JBKPOV010000015.1:0-14248 GCA_046733315.1 Actinomycetota bacterium | reverse complement strand
CGCCAGAGCGAGTCTGGCCCGTGCGGATCGACCCCACGCTCAAACTCAACACGCCGACGCTTGAGTGCGCCTACGGCGGCAAAGCCGGATCGACCACCCAGGGGCAATGTGGCACCGCGACCAAAGAACTACCGGCTGCCTACCTGCCGCAGCCAAACAGCGCCGCCGATGAATGGAAGAGCTCCATCCTGCGCTACGGCCTCAGCGCGATCCCGACGAGCGCCTATGTCAAATCGGCGACCTTCAGCATGCGATCGAACGAAACGGCTCTCAACACGAGCGGAGTGGAGCTGCGCAAAGTAACCAGGCCGTGGAGTGAAAAGGTCAGCTGGACTCGCTATGACGACAACAACAGCTGGACGACCGAAGGCGGTGACTACACCGACGAACTAGGCAAAATCCTGACCTCCGAACGCGGCAGCCAGGCCGGCTGGTGGGACTTCCCGCTCTCGCGCCAGGTTGTTCAGGAAGCCGTCTCTAGTCCCGAAAGCCTCAGCTTCGGGGTCAAGCTGATCGACGACAAAGTCCGCGAATGCGGGCCGAGCACCTGCACGCAGCGACAGCTCAAGTTCGAATCCTCAAATACGGCCAACCCCGAAGCCAACCGCCCCTTCCTCAAAGTCATCTACTACCAGGCGGCTGCGGCCGCCAGCAAACTCTCCCTACCCGCCGATGGCACGGTGACCGCCCGGCGCCTGAAGATGCGGGCCACGTGGGAAGCGGGGGTAAACGAAGTGACGATGCAGTTTCGGGAAGGCAAAAGCGGCGCCTTCCAGACGATCCCCTCCTCATTGATCCGAAACGCCGAAGGCAAAGAAATCACCTGGCCGGTGGTGGTCACGGGCAAAACCGAAACCGAAGACATGTACTTCGATGCCGCCCATGCGACCAGCGGCTTGCGAAACCACGGCGGTGCGATCCAGGTCCGCGCCCTCTTCGACGGCCTAGGCCCCGGCTACAGCGCCCCAGTCAACGCGACCGTCGATCGCTTCCTAGGCGGCCCGCGCGATGCAACGGCGGCGGTCGGGCCGGGCTCGGTAGACCTCTTGACCGGGAACTTCACGCTCAGCCGCACCGATGTCTCGATCCCAGGGTTGGGGGCGGGTCTGGAATTCACCCGCACCCACAGCTCGCGAAAGACGACCGTAGAAAAACCTGAAAGCGTGCTTGGCCAGGGCTGGAGGCCCGGCGTTGCTGTGGAGGCAGCCGGCGGCGCGGAATGGCGAAGCGTCCGCCAGTTCGTCGCCTCCGCCGAAGAAAAAGCAGAAGGGATCGGCGACTACGCGATCCTCACCGACCTCGAAGGCTACGAATACGCCTTCGAGAAGAACGGCAACTCCTATCTCACCCCGCCGGAAGCGGCGGGCTGGCTGCTCTCGGTCCAAGATGCAAACAACCTCGCCCTGAGCGATCCGGACGGCAACACCACCCTCTTCTCAAACGGCGGCACCGGTGCCGAATATCTCCCAGTCTCGGTTTCGCAGACTGGCGGGGAAGGCAACAAAACGCGGATGGTCTACCAACTGACCGGGGCATCGCGGCGCCTCAGCATGATGATCGCTCCGACGGCTGCGGGCGTCAGCTGCCCCGAAGCCACGGCGACAACGACGCCCGGCTGTCGAGTTCTCACCTTCACCTACAAAGAGGCCAAGGATTGGGGCGCTCCGGAGTCGATGACTCAGCGGCTCGCCAGCATCACCTACTACGGCCCGAGCGGCGCCACGACGATGGGCCAATGGCAAGTCGCCCAATACAACTACGACAAAGAAGGCCGCCTGATCGAAGAGTGGGACCCGCGCGTCTCACCGGCGCTCAAAGAGACCTACAGCTATGAAGCCGGCGGCCAGCTCAAAACGATCACTCCGCCCGGCCAGGAACCGTGGACGATGACCTACGGCTCCTATGACGAAGAGCAGGCCAACGGACGCCTGATCGCCGTCAAACGACCCAGCTTGCTCGCCAGCCCCACCGTTGCCCAAACGACGATCGCCTACGGCGTGCCGGTCTGCTGCGGCAGCGGTGCTCCCTACGGCGCGGGCTCGGCCAGCGTTAGCCAGTGGGTCGCTCAGTGGGGCCAAAAAGACGTTCCCCAGGACGCGACCGCAATCTTTGGACCCGACGAAGTGCCGTCAAGCCCGCCCAGCTCCTACGCGCGGGCGACCGTCTATTACATGGATGCAGATGGCCGGCAGGTAAACGTCGCGACTCCAGCCGGCGCCGGCACCTCCTCACCCTCGATCACAACCACCGAAACCGACGAATACGGCAACGTCGTTCGCGAACTGAGCGCTCAGAACCGCCTGCGGGCGCTGGCCGCCGGCGCCGGCTCGGTGGCAAAGGCCGAAGAACTGGAGACCAAACGCCACTTCGGCAAAGAAGGAACCGAGATGCAGGAGGAATGGGGGCCGACCCACCAAGTCCGTATCGCCGAATCGGGAGAAACAAAACCGGCCCGCCTGCATCGGTTCGTGGTTTTCGAAGATGCAAAAGAAGGCTGGCCGGGCACCGGCATCGACCCCCACCTGCCCACCAAGGAAGTCACCGGCGCGGCCATCGCTGGCAAAGCGGATGCCGACGTGCGGGAAACCAAAATCGAATACGACTGGACCCTGCGCAAGCCGATCAAGACGATCGTCGATCCCGAAGGGCTCGAATTGATCACCCGCATCGCCTACAACGCGAGCGGGCAGCCGATCGAACGCAGCCTGCCGGCCAAACCGAGCGGCGGCGATGCCCACACCACCAAGACCATCTACTACAGCGCCAACGGCGAAGGCGACGACGAGTGCAAGAACAAACCCGGCTACGCGGGCCTGCCCTGCAAGGTCCTGCCTGCCGCACAGCCCAAAGCCGAAGGCCTGCCGGAACTGCTCCTCACCAAATACGTCTCTTACAACTCCCTGAGCCAGCCCCTGGAAGTGATCGAGAGTCCCGGTGGCAAAGAAGAAACCACGCGCAAAACGCTCACCAGCTACGACGCAGCCGGTCGGCTGAGCAGCCGCAAACAGGTCGGAGGGGGGACCTCTCTGCCGCCGACCCAGACCGTCTACAACACGGAAACCGGCCTGCCGGTCGAACAGAAGTTCACCTGCGAAACGAGCTGCGAAGGCTTTGACAGCCAAGCAATCGTTATGGCCTACGACAAACTCGGTCGTCCCGTCCAATACACCGACGCGGACGGGAGCACGTCGAAAACGACTTACGACCTGCTGAGTCGCCCGAGGACCTTCTACGACGGCAAGACGTGGCAGGAATTCTTCTATGACTCGAAATCCGGCCTGCTGACGGAACTCGAAGACTATGCGGCCGGCACCTTCACGGCCACCTATGACGCCGACGGCAACATGACCGAACGGGGTTTGCCCAACGGCCTCGTGGCGAAAACGAGCTACGACGAGGTCGGCGCGCCGGTCGGCCTCAGCTACACGAAGGTGACGAGCTGCGCGGAAAAATGCACCTGGCTGGAAGAAAGCAACAAGCGCTCGATCTACGGTCAGATCCTCTCGCAGGCAAGCCTCGGCTCAAGCCAGCAGTACACCTATGACAAGGCCGGCAGGCTGGAACTGGTCAAGGACACCCCGCAGGGCGGCGGTTGCACCACGCGCCAGTACTCCTTCGACGCCGATTCCAACCGCACGAAACTCACGACCCGCGCCCCAGCTGTCGGGGGGGCCTGCGATGTCAGCTCCGAAGGAACCAGCCAGTCCTACGCCTATGACGCCGCAGACCGCCTGACGGGCGAAGTGACCTACGACAGCTTCGGCCGCATCACCAGCCTGCCGGGCAAATATGGCGGCGGGAGCACCCTCACGACCAGCTTCTACAGCAACGAAATGATCGCCAGCCAAACCCAGGCGGGCTTGACCAACAGCTACCAGCTCGACGCCGCCGGGCGGCCGCGCCAGCTGATCGAATCCGGAACCAAATCCGGCACCGAAGTCTTCCACTACGCGATGGGATCGGACTCGACCGCCTGGACCCAACGCGGCTCGACCTGGACCCGCAGTATCGCTGGCATCGGCGGCGAACTGGCCGCGATTCAGCAAAGCACCGGCGCGACCAGCCTCCAGCTCACCAACCTGCACGGCGATGTTGTGGCTACCGCCAGCCTAGGCCTAGCGGCAAAAGAACCGACCGCCAGCTTCGAATTCGACGAGTTCGGCAATCCCAGGAAAGGCAGCTCGGGTCGCTATGGCTGGCTTGGGGGAAAGCAACGGCGGACCGAACTGCCTTCCGGGGTTATTCAGATGGGGGTTCGAAGTTACGTGCCGGCGCTGGGGCGGTTCCTGTCGGCTGACCCCGTTCCTGGTGGCTCTGCGAATGCTTACGACTACGTAAATGCAGACCCTGTGAATAGCCTCGACCTAAGCGGCGAATGCCCACGGCGAAGACGATGCAGGCCAACGCATGCGCAAACGGAAAAAGAACAACTTCGCTTGCTCACACTCTTTCGCATCACCAGAAAACGAGTTATCCAGATGAATATCCGAACCGACAACGACGCCGTGACAGCCGAACGGGCCAAGAAAATATATGAGCACTCGTTCGAACTTGCAAAACCTGAGTTCACGCATCATCCCAATTGGGGCGATGCTTGCCAATCGGCCTATGACTCATATTTGGCAAAGCGTCCGGGGGCGGAAAGCGTATTTGTTTACGAAGGCGCCTATGACAAATGCGGGAAGGCTGTAGGCCATATCTGGGCCATCGAAGAAAAAAGGTATGCCAACCACCATCGATTTGGTTCAGCGTAACACCACCTCGAATGCTAAAATAATGTTGATGTATATGCCAAGGCGCAGCTTTCGTTGGCGGCTATTTGCGGCCGCAATAGCATTTTCAGTCGCTTGTACATTCGCATGGCACGTCGCGGCGTCCCCCGCCGCCGCTCACCAAGCCTTGGAGCGAGGAGCGGTCCTGACAGTTCACGGAGCGAATGGATATTCCATCGAGATCAGAATCTCCTCCCAGGCGGCCCTAGTAATAGCGTCAAAGGGTCACCGTGCCGCCCTTTACGAGACGGAACGTGCGCGGGTCAGCGACGAGCAGTTCATGGCTGACTTTGGCAATTTTGGTGCTATAAGGCTTGCCTTCTCACCGTCTGCCAGTCGCCCGCAGACTCACTCAATTGGATGTAACGGTTTGGAACGATCGCAACTGGGTCACTTCGCTGGAAGGATAGTGTTTCGGGGCGATGCCAGGTTCACTGCTGTGAACCTCAATGAGGCTGACGGAACAGTCGTAACGAGGCAGCGCCGAGGCGCCCGACGTGCCTGCAAACGGGAACACACGGCCAATCAAAGGGTCGGGGAGGCGCGAAGCAAGCGGTATGAATTGGAAGGCACGATCTTTGGGCCTCGTTCGTTTGTGGGATTTGAAGTAGGAGCTAAAGCGCTTAAGACGCTGCGCGGTTGGCAGGATGGGGTCGGAGTTCCACTGGGCTTGGACGCACTTGAAAGAGCGCCAACGCGAATGTCTGCGATATCGCTTGAGAGAAGGTTCGGAGTACGGATCATTCGGCTTGCGGCGGCGAGTAGTCAGGACAGGCTGCTGGCCGGCCAAGACAACATGCTTGTGATCAAATCTCGCAGGCCCTTCTTTGGATCGGCGAGGATAAATACATGTCGCCCCAGAAGCTTGCTTGGAGATTTTGGAGTTGCTTTTCCCGGAAAAGAAATTGCTCTAGCAGGTCACCCAGCCTTCGTCGTTCCCTCGCCCCCAGGGTGCGAATACTAGGAGCGAGTTACTAGCGTTTCTGCCGGTCGCTCAACCGGGGAGCCGGGGGTCCTCGGCGTCGATCTCCTCGGCGGTCGCGTCGTAGTCGTAGTCGCGGCTGCCGGTTCCAGGTGCGGCCGGTCCCGGAACACCGACGATCAGGAAGCGGCGCCCGACAACGCCGCGCAGCAAACGTCTCACGATCGCCCGCGTCGGTGGGATCAGGAGGATCAGGCCGACGATGTCGGTGACGAAACCGGGGGTGAGGAGGAGGGTGCCGCCGATTGCGATCAGCAGGCCGTCGGCCACCTCGCGGCCGGGGAAGCGGCGCTCGGCCAGGGCGGCGTTGAAGCGCCGCCAGGCGCCACGGCCCTGATGGCGCAGCAGCAGCGAGCCGAGCAGGGCGTCGGCCAGCAGCAGCGCGATCGTCGGGACGACCCCGATCCACGAGCCGATCTGGATGATCACGTAGAGCTCGACGATAGGAACGACGATGAAGAGGGCGACGAGTATTGCCACAGGTCAAGCCTAGCCAGCCGGCTCGTTCGCTCGGTCAGGCCGGAGCGGCCGCGGCGGCCGCTTCCTCGAGCTCGGCGAGGGAGCGGTTGAGGCCGTCGGCGATCGCTTCGACGTCCTCCATCGCGTCGTAGTCGGCGAGCAGCCCGAAGCCGACGCGGCCGTTGTAGCTCATGATCGCGACCGCCATGGCGTGGTTCTGCGGCAGGAAGGCGACCGGGAAGACCTCCTCCAGTTCGCGTCCCAGCACGTAGAGGGGGAGTTGGGGGCCCGGCACGTTGGTGACGATCAGGTTGAAGAGCCGGGTGGAGAAGTTGATCCGCGAGGCCTGGGCGAGCAGCGTCGGCGGGGCGAAGTCGTTGAAGCGGGAGATCACTTCGGCGCCGAGCGCCTGCTTGGAGCGCTTCAGCCCCTCCATCTGCTCGCTCACCACGCGCAGCCGCCGCACGGGGTCCTCGACGTAGACCGGCAGCGGCCCGCGCATCGCGGCGATCCGATTGCCGAGGTCGCCGCGCTCGTCCTGGGTTCGGATCGAGACCGGTACCAGGGCTCGCAGCTCCAGCCCCTCGGTGCGAATGCCGCGGCTGTGCAGCCACTCGCGCAGCGCTCCTGTCACCACCGCCAGCACGACGTCGTTGACCGTCCCGCCGAGGGCGTCCTTGATCCGCTTGAAGGTGGCCAGCTCGGAGCGCGCCCAGGTGAAGCGGCGGTGTGAGCCGATCGGCTGGTTCAGGGGCACGTCGGGAGCCGGGTCGGCGAAGGCACCGACGATCTCGCCGACGCCCTCCAGCGCCTCGCCGATCCGCCGCGCCGCGGATTCGGGATGGCGCACCGCCTCGACGGCGCGCTCGACCAGCTTCACCGGCGCGCCGGCGGCGTCGACCGCGCCGCGGCGGACCAGCTCGACGGTGCTGGGCTCGGGTTCCGGCACCCAGCCGTCGTCGCTGACGGCGGGCTCGGGGACGGGCTCGAGGTCGAAGAGGACGGTGCCGATGTCCACGCCCGAGATGCCGTCGACCATCGCGTGGTGGGTCTTGGTCAGCAGCGCGAAGCGGTCGCGCTCGAGGTTCTGCACGAGCCAGAGCTCCCATAGTGGCTTGGAGCGATCGAGCTGCTGCGAGAAGACGCGGGCCGCAAGCCGCTTCAGCTGCTGTTCGCCGCCAGGATCTGGCAGCGCTGTATGGCGGATGTGGTAGGTCAGGTTGAAGTTGACGTCGTCGGCCCAGAGCGGCCGTCCGGCCTCCAGCGGGGGCACGACGAGGCGCTGGCGAAAGCGCGGCACCTGGTTCAGCCGGCCGCGTACGTGCTCGACCAGATCGACGTATTTGGGCGGCGGCCCCTCGAATATGAGGATCGCGCCGACGTGCATATGGCTCGCCGAGGTCTCGTTGGTCAGGAACGAGGCGTCGACGGCCGTGAGCCGGTCCAGATGGCGTCCTTGGGTTGCCATCCTGCAAGGCTAGCTACTCTGGGGCCATGCCTTCCCTTGCCACGGGGGCCCCGAAGCGGGTCTTGCTTGCCGCGCCGCGCGGCTACTGCGCCGGCGTCGACCGGGCCGTGCAGACGGTCGAGCGCGCGCTCGAGCTTTACGGGGCCCCCGTCTACGTGCGCAAGGAGATCGTTCACAACAAGCACGTCGTCGAGGAGCTGGCCAAGCGAGGCGCGATCTTCGTCGAGGAGGAGACGGAGGTACCCGAGGGCGAGATGGTCGTCTTCTCCGCCCACGGTGTCGCTCCGGCGGTTCACGACAACGCCGCCGCCCGCGGCCTGCGCACGATCGACGCCACTTGCCCGCTAGTCACCAAGGTCCATGTCGAGGCGCGCCGCTTCGCCGCCGACGGCTACACGATCGTGATGATCGGCCACGAGGGCCACGAGGAGGTCGAAGGTACGACGGGGGAGGCGCCCGACAGCATCGTCCTGATCGAAACGGCGGACGAGGTCGAGAGCCTCGAGGTCGCCGACCCGACAAAGGTCGCCTTCATCACGCAGACGACGCTCTCGGTCGACGAGACGGCGGAAGTCATCGCCGCCCTGCGGGCCAAGTTCCCCTCGATCGTCAGCTCCAAGTCAGATGACATCTGTTACGCCACTACCAACCGGCAGATCGCGGTCAAGCAGCTCGCCCGCGAGTGCGAGCTGGTCCTCGTGATCGGCTCAACCAACTCGTCCAACTCGAACCGCTTGGTCGAGGTGGCGCGCGAACACGGCGCCGACTCCTACCTGATCGACAACCACCGTCAGGTGCAAGAGCAGTGGCTGGAGGGAGTCGAGACGGTGGGCATCACCTCCGGCGCCAGTGCCCCCGAGGAGCTGGTCGAGCGGCTGGTCGAGCTGTTCCGCGAGCGCGGCGCTGAAGAGGTCTCCGAGTTGCGCACGGTTCACGAGGACGTGCGCTTCATGCTTCCCAAGGAGATCCGGGAGGCGTCTGCGGCGGCATCGGCGTAGGGGAGGGCGGAGAGGTCCCCGCCCTCCTTCTACGGGATGCCGGCGGCGAAGCTCACGGACCAGATTCGAACATCGGGAGAGGGGCCCAGGGTGAGGCGGTGGCTCTCGTGGCGCTCGTGCTCTGAAAGCGTGTACAGGCGCGCACCGTCGATCTCAAGCTGGCGAACGTCGGTGCCGTCGATGCTGACTGAAAGCGCTCCCTGTCCCTCGACCGTCGCGTAGGCGCCGCCAGCTTCGTAATTGACCTTGAGCTCGTCGCCGGACCAGGGCTGCTCCCACGAACCGCCCGGGAAGAGCTCCGGGCTTGGTGGCATCACCTTCGCGCCCGGGGCGTCGCTTGCGCGCAACGGTCGCATCGGCTTGGGCAGGGACCGCAGAGCATCGAGCTCGCGCAGCTCCGCTTGGATCGCTTCCTCGGTGGCGAGGTATTCGCCCTCGCCGAAGTGAAACCAGCTCAGGGCGCCGCCCGTCGTCCAGAGGAAGAGGCTGGGCCAGCCCTCGCAGCCGTAGGCTTGCCAGAGCCGGTGCTCAGTGTCGATCGCGACCGGGAACTCGGCGCCGAGCTCGCGGAGTGCGGCCGAGACCTCGGTCGAATTTGAGCCGAATGGAAAGCGTGGGGCCTGCACCCCGATCGTCGTCAACCCCTCAGCGCGGTAGCGGCGGTCCCACTCGGCGACGTAAGGCAGGGTGCGGACGCTATTGAGCTGGGCGACGTCGACGAAATGGACCAGCGCCGGTCCCGCGGCCGTAACCGACGGCATCGAGTGGGGCGCATCCCCGATCCAAGTGATATCGCCGGGCAGGTCGGGAGCAGCGATGTTGTCTCGCTCGGGGCGCATCGAGTGCGCACGTTATTTGCTGACGAGGCAGAGCACTCCGCTAGATTCCCGGAGCAATGCTCGAGATCGTCCTGGCGCTGATCCCGCTGTTCCTGCTGCTCGGCTCGCTGCTGTTCGGCCTCTATCCGGGGCTCGACACGATCGTCAGGATCTCCGAGCGGATCTTTTCCGAGCTCGGCTCAAGGGCGACGAAAAACCAGCCGCGCCCGCCGACACCGCGTTCTCGTGCAGTCAGTGGCGGACTTCTGATCGCCTTCGGATTCGCCCAGCGGCCGCCGCCGCTTGCTCCTTAGTCCGAGGTTCTTTTCGTCTCGAACAAGGAGCGAGTCATGAACTCGAACACCACGCGTGTCGTGGCCGGCATCGTCGTCGTCGTTGTAGCTGTCGTGCTCTTCATCCTCCTCAAGGACAATGGCAAGAGCGCTAGCGAAAAGGTTGACAAGGCGACGAGCCAAAGCACCACCACTAACGACAACACCGATACTGACGCCGGATTCACCACGATCGTGATCAAGAACGGCAAGCCGGTGGGTGGAATCGCTGCCCTGACCTACAACAAGGGCGAACAGGTGCGGTTCAAGGTGGACTCAAACGTCAGCGACGAGATCCACGTGCACGGCTACGACATCATGAAGGACGTCGAGGCCGGCGGTTCGGTGAGCTTCGACTTCCCCGCCACGATCGAAGGGATCTTCGAGGCCGAGCTAGAGGATCGCGGCGAACAGATCCTCGAACTAACCGTTAACCCATGAGCTTTTTCCTGCCGGTCGCACACGCGCTCGCCGCGCGCGAGGACCTGCCGATACCCGCCTGGCTTTTCGCCTGGGGAGCGTCGATAGTGCTGATCGTTTCCTTCTTCGCCCTCTCGGCTGCATGGCGGAAACCACGCTTTGAGGAGGAACGCTGGCGCCCCTTTTCGGCGGGGTTCTCCCGTGCCCTGGTCAACCTGCCGGTGCAAGCTCTATGCGGTCTAGCCGGAGTGTTCCTGCTTGGTCTCTCGATCTACGCTGGCCTGCGCGGCACCGAAGCTCCCGACCGCAATTTCGCCTTGACCTTTCTCTTCGTCACCGCTTGGCTTGGCATCCCCCTGCTCAGTGTGCTCTTCGGGGACGTCTTTCGGCCCTTCAATCCCTGGCGAGCGATCGGCCGGGCGATCGGCGATGGGTTTTCGGCGATCGCTGGCCAGCCCCCGGCCCATCTGACTTACCCGGAGCGCCTGGGTCGCTGGCCGGCCGCAATTGGACTACTTGCGGTTGTATGGCTGGAGGTCGTCTATGGGGGCAGCGGCGGAGTGGCGGTGGGGCTTTCCCCCCACGCAGCCGCCGTTGCTGCCCTCTTCTACAGCTTCTACACCCTGACGATGATGGCGGTCTTCGGAGTAGAGCGGTGGTGTGAAAGGGGGGAGATCTTCGCTGTCTACTTCGGCATGTTCTCTCAGCTCGGTGTCTTCGCGTTGAGGGACGGCCGGCTCGGTCGGCGACTGCCGCTGGCGGCCTCCACACACTGGGCGACCGTGCCTGGCTCTGCTGCCATGGTGATCGCCTCGATCGCCAGCACGAGCTTCGATGGGGCCCAAGAGGGCGCCCTGAATGACGCGATTGTGCAGACGTTCGAGTGGCTCTCAGAAACAGGGCTTAGCTTGACCGCGTCGTTGCGGTTGGCGGACACGATCTTCATGGCCGTCTGCTTCGCTGGAATCGGTCTCGTCTATCTAATCGGGGTGCGTGGAATGGCCACTGTGCGCGGAGCCCCACCCTTGAGCAAGCTGCGTGCGGGTTTCGCCCATACGCTGATCCCGATCGCCTTCGCCTACCTGGTGGCGCATTACTTCAGCCTCGTCGTTTTCCAAGAGCAGGCCCAGTTCACGTACCTGCTCTCCGACCCGCTCGGTACCGCCACGACGGACCTCTTCGGCACGGCGTCAGGCGGCATCGACTTCAAGCTGCTCAGCGCCAACGCGATTTGGTATGTGCAGGTTGGTGCGCTCGTCGTCGGTCACGTAGTCGGCCTTACTCTCGCCCACGATCGAGCTACTGCGTACTGGGGTGACTATCGCCAGGCAGCCAGGTCGCAGTACTGGATGCTTGCGGTAATGGTGGCCTTCACCTGCTTCGGCCTCTATCTGTTGTCGGTCGCCAACGGATGATGTTTCCGCGTTTTGCGGAAACGCGCAGATGAATTTACTGTTAAGTACGGTTTATTACTGATGCAGGCGCCGAACAAAGTGGTTTACTAAGGATGAGTCCATTCACTTGACTCTCCCTCTCCCTCTCCCTTGAAGCGCCGGGACCGCCGCTCGCAAGGCCGGCGGCCCCGGCAGCATCAAGGTCCATACTTGAGGCATGGCCGTCTTGGTTCCGCTTGCCCACACCGCCCATTGGCTCTGGGTGCTCTACCTGCCACCGGTCCTGATCGTGCTCGGCTCAATTCTCCGGGCTGCACTCAAGGAAAGAAAGCTGCCGAAGGACGATTCCCCCGCGGGTGACAGGACCCGCAGCTGAGCGCTAAAGGATCTCGGCGAGGCGACGCTCGAGAGCGGCTGAGACTTCCTCGCGGACGGGGCCCTCGGCCAAGCGTTCAACCAGCGACTCAAGGAAGCCTTCGATGATCAGCGACTTCGCCGCCGCCTCGTCGAGCCCGCGCGAGGTCAAGTAGAAGAGCTGATCGCGATCGACCTGGGCGACCGCCGCGGCGTGGGTGCAGCGCACGTCGTCAGCTTCGATCTCGAGACCGGGGATCGCGTCGGCGTGAGCCTCGGTCGAAAGCAGCAGGTTGCGGCTCTCCTGGAAGGCATCGGTCTGCTGGGCGCCCGGGTCGACCCGGATCATGCCGCGCCATACCGCGGTCGCGCCGGCGGCGAGGACACCGCGGAAGGCGAGGTCGGAGTTGGTGTTCGGCGCCGCGTGCTCTTGGGTAGTGTCGTAATCGAGGTGTTGCCCGGGCCCCCCGGCGTATCCGCCAGTGACCCGAGCCTCGGAGCCCGGGCCCGCCAGGTTGGTCTCCATCCGCACCTTGCCGTTAGCCGAGCCGAAGCCGAGTGCGGTCCAGTCGAGCCGGGCGTCGCGCTCCACCTGGGCGCGCTGCGTGGCGAAGATCCAGGACGACTCGGAGATGTCCTGGGTGTTGACGTAGCGCAGCGTCGCCGCCTGGCCGACGCTCAGCTCGACCACCGAGTTGAGCAGCGCCTCGACGTCGTCGCTGGGGGATGACCAGTGCTCCCAGACCTCCGCCTCGGCACCCTCCTCGAGCACGATCAGGGTGCGCCAGTTGAGTGCCCTGCCGTTCTCGCTGAGCGGAACTTCGATCCGGATCGGCGCCTCCACCTTGACTCCCGCAGGCACATGGACGAGAACGCCGTCGCTCCAGTCCATGTCGTTGCGCGCCACGAAGGGGTCGCCAGCCGGTGCCAGGGAGCCAAGCCGTCCCTCGACCAGCTCCGGCCGCGACTCGCTCGCCTCTTTCAGCGGCAGCACCACGGCGCCCTCGCTCGACCCGATCGAGGGCGCGGCGGAGCCGGGCTCATACGAATCGAGGTCGAGGCCGGACAGGTCGGTGAATTCCCACCCCTTCGTCTTCTGGTCGGGGAGGGGCGGCAGGGTGATGGCTTCAGTCATTGCCAATTAGCCAATCGAGCCCTCCATCTGCAGCTCGATCAGCCGGTTGAGCTCGACCGCGTACTCCATCGGCAGCTCTTTGGTCACCGGCTCAATAAACCCGTTGACGATCATCTTCGAGGCCTCCTCCTCGTCGAGGCCGCGGCTCTGCAGGTAGAAGAGCTGCTCATCGCCGATCTTGGAGACGGTGGCCTCGTGGCCGACGTTGGCGTCGTTCTCGTCGATGCGGATCGTCGGGTAGGTGTCCGAGCGCGAATCCTCGTCGAGCAGCAGCGCGTCGCAGACGACCTTGGAGCGGGACTCGGTCGCCCCGTCGGCGATTTCGAGCAGGCCGCGGTAGGTCGCCCGCCCGCCGTCCTTGGAGATCGACTTGGAGAAGATCGAGGACGAGGTGCGCGGCGCCGCGTGGATGATCTTGCCGCCGGCGTCCTGGTGCTGGCCATCGCCGGCGAAGGCGATCGAGAGGATCTCGCCGTGGGCTTCGGGTCCGAGCAGGTAGATCGAGGGGTACTTCATCGTCAGCTTCGAGCCGAGGTTGCAGTCGACCCACTCCATCGTCGCCTTCTCGTGCGCAACCGCGCGCTTGGTGACGAGGTTGAAGACGTTCTGCGACCAGTTCTGCACGGTCGTGTAGCGGACCCGTGAGCTGGGCTTGGCGCAGATCTCGACCACGGCGGAGTGCAGCGAGTCGCTGGAGTAGACCGGCGCCGTGCAGCCCTCGATGTAGTGGACGTCGGCGCCCTCCTCGCAGATGATCAGGGTGCGCTCGAACTGGCCCATGTTCTCGGTGTTGATCCGGAAGTAGGCCTGCAGCGGCATCTCGACCTTGACCCCGGCCGGCACGTAGACGAAGGAGCCACCCGACCAGACCGCGGAGTTGAGCGCCGCCAGCTTGTTGTCGTTGGCCGGGATGATCGTCGCCCAGTACTCGCGCACCAAGTCCTCGTGCTCGCGCAGTGCCGTGTCCATGTCGGTGAAGATCACGCCCTGCGCCTCGAGCTTCTCGTTGACCTGGTGGTAGACGACCTCGGACTCGTACTGGGCGCCGACGCCGGAGAGGAATTTGCGCTCCGCCTCGGGGATGCCGAGCCGGTCGAAGGTGTTCTTGATGTCCTC
>JBKPOV010000014.1:0-12201 GCA_046733315.1 Actinomycetota bacterium | reverse complement strand
GCTGAATCCCGAGAAGACGCAGACGCCCGCGCCCGGGGACGCGCTGCCGGGGCGCAGCGAGCCGTCCTTCGCAGTGCCGGAGCGCCACGCGGTCCTGGGCACGCCGCTGCAGCCGCCCTTCCCGGCGGGGATCGAGACCGCCTACTTCGCGCTTGGCTGCTTCTGGGGCGCGGAGCGCCTCTTCTGGGGAATCGACGGCGTCTACACGACCGCGGTCGGCTACATGAACGGCACCACGCCGAACCCCACCTACGAGGAGGTCTGCACGGGCAAGACCGGACACGCCGAGGCCGTGCTCGTCGCCTTCGACCCGGCCAAGGTCGCCTACGCCGACCTGCTCAAGGTCTTCTTCGAGGAGCACGACCCGACCCAGGGCATGCGCCAGGGCAACGACGTCGGGACCCAGTACCGGTCCGGGATCTACTTTGCCAACGACTCCCAGAAGCAGACGGCCGAGATGGCCAAGCGGGCCTACGACGAGGACCTGCGGGCGGCCGGGCACGAGCCGGTGACGACCGAGGTCGAGCCCGCCGGACCCTTCTACTACGCCGAGGACTACCACCAGCAGTACCTGCACAAGGTGCCGAACGGCTACTGCGGCCTGGCCGGCACCGGCGTCTCCTGCCGCATCCCCGCTGCTGCGGCCTAGCGCTCCGCGCGCCCGGCGCGGCGAATAGCATCTCGCGCCGGTGACCCCCTCCTTCGGCTCCTACATAGCCGGCTGCTTTGCCGCGATCGGAATCGTCAGCGCGGTCGGCCTCGGTGGCTACTGGCTGCGGCGCTGGATCGTGCCGGAATTCTCCGGCGCCCTGGCGCGGCTCGCCGACGCGACGTTCGCCGCCGGCCTGCTGGTGCTCTCGCTGGAGCTGCTGGGCACGCTCAGCATCCTCTACACGGGCTGGATCGTCGTCGTCTGCATCGGCGTCGGCCTGGGGGCCGCTCTGCTCGGCTGGACCAAAGCCCCGGCGGACAACCGCGAAATCGCCGCGCCGCAGGTGCAGAATGTCGCCCTGCTGATCGCGCTCGCGGTCGCCTCCTTCACCGTCGCCGAGTGGACCTTCCCCTCGCAGCTCAGCCTCGACCAGGGCATGTTCGGCGGCGACACGACCTGGTACCACATGCCCTTCGCGGCTCGGTTCGCGCAAGAACACTCGATCGTCCATCTGCACTTCACCGACCCGCTGCGGCTCGCCGCCTGGTTCTACCCACAGAGCTCGGAGCTCGTCCACGGCGCCGCGATCGTCCTCTTCAAGACCGACTGGCTCTCGCCGCTGATCAACCTCTTCTGGCTGGCGATCGCGCTGCTCGCCGCCTTCTGCGTCGGCCGTCCCTACAAGGTCGGCCCGGCGACGCTGGTCGCGGGGGCGATCGTGCTCGACGCGGGGGTAATGATCGAGACCCAGCCGGGCGAGGGCCGCAACGACATCATGGGCCTGGCCTTCCTGCTCGCTTTCGTCGCCTTCCTGATCAACGCCCACCAGCGCCGCGCGCCGACGGAAGGAGCGGTGCAGGACGCCCCCGAGCAGGGCGCTCCGCTGCTTGACAAGGGCCCACTGGTGATCGCCGGCATTGCCGCCGGCATTGCCGCCTCGGTCAAGCTCACCTTCCTCATCCCGGTTGTCGCGATCACGGTCGGGGTGGTGATGTTCAGCGGTCGCGGGCGGCGGCTGACGACTGCTTGGGTGCTCGGCCTCTCAACTTTCCTGGTCGGCGGCTACTGGTACGTGCGGGCGGCGATCAAGACGGGCGGCAACCCGATCCCGCAGATCGGCTTCGGGCCGCTGCAACTGCCGCGCCCCGACCAGATGCCGCTCGATCCGCGGCCGCGCTTCGCCGTCGCCCACTATCTCGGCGAGCCGACGATCTACCGCAAGTGGTTCTTCCCCCAGCTCGACAACGCCTTTGGACCACTCTGGCCGCTGATCCTGATCGTCGCCGTCGCGGCCGCCGTCTACATCGCCTGGCGCTCGCGAAACATCATCCTGCGGGTGATCGCGGTGGCGGCGCTGGCGACCGCGGTGGTCTATGTCTTCACGCCGTTGACCGCTGCGGGGCAGGAGGGCTCGCCGACCGGGTTCTTCACCAACACCCGCTACCTGGTGCCCGGCCTAGTGCTGGCGATGGTGCTGGTGCCGATAGCGCGACCGCTGCGGGCGCCCGACCGGCGCGCCTGGCAGACGCTGCTCTTCCTCGGCGTCGTCTACGTGATCACGGTGCTGAGCACGCCGCGCTGGTACCCGCCCTACATCGTCGGCACCGTCTTCCTCACTCTGGCGCTGGTCTGGGCGCCGGCGGGGCTGGGGATGGCGCGTTCGCGGCGCTTGATGAGCCGCGCCGCCGTCTTCGCCGCAGGCGGTGCGGTGCTGCTGCTGGCGCTCGTGCTCGGCCGGGCGCAGGAGGTCCAGTACTACAAGCACCACTACACGATCACGACGCGCTTTCTCCAGGACGGCGGGCCACGTGACGCCTTCGCCTTTGCTCACGGACAGCACGGCAAGCGGATCGGCATCGCCGGCTCGGGCGAGATCTTCTTCGGCCAGTACGGCTTCTACGGCACCAACCTCGACAACGACGTCCAGTACATCGGCGTGCCGGGGCCGGATGGGACCTATCGCCTGACCAGCACCTGTCGCCAGTTCCGCCGCCAGATCAATGCCGGTGAGTACGACTACCTGATCCTCAGCCAGTACACCCAGGATGCGGCCGATTCGCCCTACTGGCACCCGATCTACGCCTGGATCAAAAACGACCCGGCGCTCGAACAGGTGATCGAAGAGCCCGACATCACGCCGGAGCCGGATTGGGTCTTCCGTGTCAAGGGCAAGCTCGATCCGGGCGAATGTGCGGGTGGGGCGGCGAAGGGCTGAGGCCGGCGACGGCCGCTAGCCCGAGCCGTCCTCGACGAAACGCTTTAGCCGTTCGGGCATGCTGTTGACCATCTGGCCCTTGAGCACGCCGACGAGCGGGCCGCGGATCAGCAAGCCCAGCGTCCTGCCCAGGTCGACCTCCAGCCAGTAGGTGACGCGGGTGCGATCTTCGCCAAGGTCCTCGAACTCCCAGCTGCCTTCGACAGACTTAAGATCGCCGTCCTCCTGGACCCATGCGACTCGGCTTGGCTCCTCGTAGCTGAAGCGGATGTCTGAGCTGAGCCGGCGCACCTTCACGTCGGTCTCCATATGGACCAGCGCCTGGTTGCCGTTGCCGTCGCGTTCGAGGCACTCGGCGACCGCTATCTCCGGCTGCCAGCGTGGCGAGGCCTCGACGTCGGCGGCGGCTTTGTAGACCGCTGCGATCGGAGCCTCGATCTCGGTACTGGAGGAGCCGTTGATCTTGCCCATGTCAGTTCAGGCTCGGGGTCAGGGCGTGTTCGCGGATCAGCTCGGCCGAGCGCTGCGGCTGCTCCCACCAGAACATGTGACCGACGCCCTCGAGCGTCTCGAGGCGCGCTCCTGGAATCAGGGCGGCGATCTCGCGTCCGTTGGCGTAACCGAGTAGCCGATCGACGTCGCCGTGGATGACCAGCGTGGGGAGATCTATCTGGCCGAGCCGTTCATGTGTGGTGTGGGCAGCGCAGGCTTGCATCTGCTGCATGATCACCGGTTGCGGCGAGGAGAGCTCGGAGGCCATCTCGCTGAAGGTCGCAAAGCGCGAGTCGTCTTCGCGGAAACCGGGGGAGAGGTTGATCTCCCACATCGCGCGGAAGACCTGCTGGCGGTCGCCCGAGGCAACCGCGGCGCCGAGCATCTGCAGGTCCTCGGGCGTCATCAGCACTCCCTCTGGGCCGCCGCAGTAGCTGGCGCCGATCGTCAGCGTGCGGATCCGCTCCGGATGGGCGAGCGCCAGCTCCTGGGCGATCATGCCGCCCATCGAGATGCCGACCACGTGGACGCTCTCCAGCTCCAGCGCGTCGAGCAGACCGGCGGTGTCGGCGGCGAGGTCGGCGATCGTGAAGGGCAGCTCGGCGCGGCCCGAGAGTCCCATGCCGCGGTTGTCGAAGACGATCGTGTCGAAGCTGCGCTCGAGCTCGTCGAGAAAGGGCCGTCCCCAGGCGAGGTGCGTGGCGCTCATCCCCTGGATCAGCAACAGCGGCTCCCCCGCGCCAGCGCGCAGGTAGTGCAGCTCCGTCCCCGATGCATCGACGCTCGGCATGGCCGCCGATCCTACGCCAGATGTCGCACTTCCAGCCGCATAGCGGCGGAAAGCGCGACCGCAACGCCGTGCGAGCGCCTTAATCTAAGCGTGCCCGCCCCCGTAGCTCAGTGGACAGAGCACCGGCCTTCTAAGCCGATGGTCGTTGGTTCGAATCCAACCGGGGGCGCTCGCGGGTCGTGAGCTTATGGCGTCGCGCAGAGCGCTTTCGCCTGGAGACGAGCTTTGCGCAGCTTGCGCTTGGTTCGCACCGCGCGCCGGCGGAGCCCAGCGCGAGCCGCGCCGCGGGCCTGGCGGGCGTGCCGGGCGAGGCGCTTGTACCGCCTCTTGAGTGAGAGGGCGCGGCGTTCCGCCAGCACACACGGCGAAGGAGGCGGGGCCTTTGGTCTCCCCACCTGGGCGCGGAGCCTGGGGCTGGATACCGTCTGGTAGGTGCCATCCGCCGCGTGTGAGACGACGAAGCTGGCCCTGGTCGCCCATGCGGTTTCGGGAAGGGCGAGCTGGAAACCGACCGACCCGGCGCTGCTGATGGCCGTATAGCTGGCTGTGCCGCCGCCGGGCCAGCTGACTGCCAAGTTGAAGGCAAGGCCGTCCGGAGCGGGCAGGCCATTGGCCAGGTTGGCGGTGGCGTAGAGGATGCCGTTGGCGCTCACGCGTTTCACCGGGCGTATGGCGACTCCGAGATAGTGGAGTGGAGGCTGGACGGTGAAGTCGTACGGGAACGTTTCGTATTCCCCTGCGCTTGTCCGGTTGGCGGTCGTGAAGAACTCGAGATAGGAGGCGTTGGCGTCGGTGGCCTGGACGGTAATCGCCGTTCGCGCGGTGCCGCTTCCCGAGAGCGTGTAGACGGTACCTCGACCGCTTTCGCATTCGAATCCGGTGGCATCGTCGAAGACGCTTCCCCAGTTGTAGTCGTCGATTCCCTGGGCGAAGGTCATGCAGACGGGGAAGTAGCCGGGATTTTTCGTCAAGGGCACGCTGTGCCAGTCGACATAGATCACGTCGCGGGTCGTCACGGGCGGCACGCGCCAGAGCGCAACTTGCGTATTGGCTTCAAAGTTCGCGTCGTCCCGACGATTGGTCAGCTGACCGGTGTAGTGCTGGCCGGGGGCGATCGTGGGCGCTTCGCTCGGCTTCCGGCCGCCCCCTTCAAAGGCGACAGCCGCGGGGACGATCCCCAGCAGCGCGATCGAGATCGTTACCCCCGCAATGATTCTCTTCATCGACCCCTGCCTCCGCTCGGTTGACCAGTTGTACAGGTCCTTGAAGCGAACGTTCCCGAACGCTCAGAAGTAGCAGCCTATACGCGACACCGCCCTCGTGAGGTATGAAAAATCGCCCCATTCGGCCGGGGCCGCTAGATTTGAACGGTGGCCGAGGTTCTCTATTACGCGATCCCGGCGTTCGTGCTGCTGCTCGTCGTCGAGTTGCTGTCGTTCAAGTACGCACGCGACGAGGAGCTGATTGGTTACGAGGCGCGCGACACCCGCACCAGTCTGGCGATGGGAGGCGGCAACGTCGCAATCAACGCCGTTTGGAAGCTGGTCGTCGTCGTCGCCTACGCGGGCCTGTACGAGCTGACGCCGCTGCGGATGCCGGCCGATCAGTGGTGGACCTACGTCCTGCTCTTCTTCGCCGACGATCTCGCCTACTACTGGTTCCACCGCATCCACCACGAGGTAAGGGTCTTCTGGGCAAGCCACGTGGTGCATCACTCCTCGCGGCACTACAACTTCTCGACCGCGTTGCGGCAGACCTGGACGCCGATGACGGCACTGCCCTTCTGGGCGCCGCTGGCGCTGCTGGGCTTCGCGCCCTGGATGATCCTCACCCAGCTGGCGATCAGCTTGATCTACCAATTCTGGATTCACACTGAGCGGGTCAAGCGGCTGCCGGCGCCGTTCGAGTTCTTTTTCAACACGCCCTCCCACCACCGCGTTCACCACGGCGCCAACGAGGTCTATCTGGACCGCAACTACGGCGGCATTCTGATCATCTGGGACCGCATCTTCGGCAGCTTCCAAGGGGAGACCGAGCGGCCGCGCTACGGACTGACGAAGAACATCCGCAGCTTCCACCCGACCCGCGTCGCCTTCCATGAGTTCGTCGAGCTGGCGCGCGATGTGCGCGCTGCGAGCAGCTGGCGCGATCGCCTCGGCTATGTCTTTCGCGGCCCGGGCTGGTCTCCAGACGGAAGCGGCGGCGGCACCCGCGGCTAGAGCGGGGATTGAGTTCTGGAAAACGTTGGTTTACCGCTCTTGACCGTCGGGTACCTCCGGCGGCATGGAGCTATCAATACTGTTGATAATCATCGGGATCGTCTTGGCGATCCTTGTCAATTACATACTCGGGATCATCCTGATCCTGGTTGGGCTGGCGATGCTTTTGCTTCCCAGACTCAGCGGCACGCGCCGAGCGTAGGCCCGAGCGACGGAGGGGACTCTCCGTCGCGGCGCCGACGAACGGGCGGCGCGTGCCAAGCTTGATCTATGGCGCCCTGGAAGCTGCCTCTCATAGTTGCCGGGGTTGTGGTGCCAATAGCCGCGGCCTTCATGCTCGGCGGACCGGGCGTGGGGGTCGCGGTTGGTGCTTTGGTGACGGTGGTGATCCTTGCGGTCGCGGTGCGGCAGCGGCCGGAAGGTCCTATCGGCGTGGCTGTGGATGCTGGCGAACGCCATGTGTTGATCGTGGCCTCCGCGGGGTTGGAGGATCCAACCGATGTCGCGCGGATCACCGCTGTCGCTGGGCTCGGCGACAGCGGTGAGCAGATGGACGTGCGGGTGCTGGTCCCGGCGCGGATCGGCTTCCTCGACCGCTGGGCCTCCGATGTGGAGGGCGCGCGCCACCGCGCGCAGCAGCGCTTGGTCGTGACCGTGGCGGCACTGGCCAAGGCCGGCGTTGCGGCGGAGGCTCGGGTCGGCGACGAGGACGTCGTGCAGGCGGTTGAGGACCAGCTGCAGAGCTACCCGGCGACGGATGTGGTCTTGGTCAGCGGCGGAGGGGACGGTGATGACGAGGCGGCGGAGAAACTGCGTTGCCGCCTGCGAGCTGAGTTCCACCGGGTGCGAGTCGGCTGACTGCGAGCTGCATCAAATTCTCCCTGACAGGTTGAGAGTTTGATGCAGCTCAGCAGTTGTGAGGCGGTGCAGCGCTGCGCACGACCTGGAAGGCGCTGCCGGGGATTCGCTTCAGCTGGTTGAGGTTCCGGTCGTCCCAGCGGCGGTCGCTCGTGCCGCTGAAGAACCAGGTGGAGCCGTTGTCGGCGACGATCATTCCGTAGCGCTTCAGTGCTTCCGCGATCACCCTGGCGCCGCCGCTGAAGCCGCCGAGTCCGTAGCCGGCCTTGAGGCGCAGTCGCGTTCCCATCGCCGGCGCGTTGCCGTCGGAGGTGTCGCCGGCGCAGTGGGAGGCGGGGTGTATCCAGGCGTCGCGCGTGCTGTCGAACGTGACCCGGATCGCGTGGTTCAGGTGGCCGGCCGCGACCTCGTCGTAGCGAACGAGTCCGGGAAAGATCGGCAGCCCGGCCGCATCGGCTGAGGTCCAGGAGTCGGGACGGCGGGCGCCCGAGCGCAGGTCCCAGCGGCTGCCGGAGTCGGCGTTCCAGTGCGTGCCGCCACCGCCCTTGAAGAAGGCTCGGTAGAGCTCGTAGAGGGTGCAACTGGAGCGGTCGACGACGAGCACGTGACGGTCGGCGTCGCTGACGTTGCCGCCCTCGACGGGTGCATTGTTCGGAACCGGGAACGGACCGGGATCGCTCTCGTCGCCGTAGGCGGTGTAGTGAATCGGCAACGTGCGCTGGCCGGCGCCGACAACGGCGTAGGGGAAGCCGTAGGCGCGGGGCGAGCCGAAGTCGGGGTGGAGGTGATCGCCGCCGTGGGCGTTGATGTAGGCGATCGTCGCGGCCGAGTTGCGTGCGACCGGCGCCTTGGAGATGTCCTGGTTCCAGGCGGCCTCGGTTGGGAGGGACGGGGCGGTGGCCGGGGTGCCGGGCGGCGCAGGCGGAAAGACGGAGCAGCCGCCGAGGTCGCGGTAGGGGCCGGCGGCGCCGGCCGCTGTGACTACGGCCGCCGCCGCGGCCAGCGCCACCAGCCCCAGCGCGCCGGCGAGCCACCGCATCCGACATTGACCCACCTCTGGTGTGGTCAATGTCGGATGCGCGTCATCGCACCTGGCTTCCGCATCGCCCCAACCGTAGCGCGGCTAGCCTGAGTCGCCGATGAGCGCGGACGGCCGTCCAACCCTGCTGGCGATCCAGCACGTGCCGTGGGAGACCCCCCACCGCATCCTCGACGCTTGCGGCGGCCTCGACGTGCACACGGTCAAACCGTTGGCGGGTCAGCCGCTCCCCGATCACGGTGCGGTTTCGGGCGCAGTCGTGATGGGCGGGCCGATGAACGTGGATGACGGTCGCCATCCCGAGCTCGCGATCGAGCGCGAATGGCTCGCCGAGGCGGTGCGCCGCGATCTCCCGGTTCTAGGCATCTGCCTGGGTGCCCAGCTGCTGGCTCGCGCCCTCGGTGCTGAGGTGAGACCCGGGGACAGATCCGAGATCGGTTATGCGCCGGTCGAGATTCTCGACCCCCACGATCCGCTCCTCGGCAGCCTCGTCCCCAGCACGACCGTCCTGCACTGGCACGGCGACGTCTTCGATCTCCCTGACGGCGCAACGCACCTGGCTCGTTCCGCTCAAACCGAGGTCCAAGCGTTCCGCCACGGCAGTGCCTGGGGAGTCCTCTTCCATCCCGAGTCCGACTTCGCCCTCCTTGAGGCCTGGCTGGCGGTGCCCGAGATGATCAGAGAAGCCCATAAGGCTCTGGGAGACGAGGGAGCAGCCGCCCTCCCCGCGCAAGCCGAAGCCGCCGACCCCGACCTGATCGATCGCACGACCCCAGGCCTGAGGGCCTTCACATCCCTGGTCGAATCCCGCCAGCCCGGCTAAGCCTCCCACCCCGCCCACCAGCCCGCTAGATTGAAGCCACGCGGTGGACGTAGCTCAGTTGGTAGAGCTCCTGGTTGTGGTCCAGGCGGTCGCCGGTTCGAATCCGGTCGTCCACCCTCTTACGGAACCGGCTTGCGGTGCCCAACCCCCCGGATCAGCCTGACCGCGCGTCAGGTCGATCGTTGCTCCCTGGGCAAGGCGAAGGCTCTGTTTTGTAAATACTGATTGATTAGTAAATTTGTGCTATAAGTTGGTCGCCAAGCGGGCGCGTCGCCAAACGGCGAGGCGGCCGCGGCAATGAAAGAACCAGCTCAGACCGCGGCGGCTAAACGTCCCGCGGGAAGGAGATGATCAAGTGAGAATCATCAAGACGTTCGGCTTGGCGATGCTGACCGCATTGGCAGCAATGGCGCTCGTAGCAGTCAACTCAGCCTCAGCCAAAACATTGTTATTAGGCGCGTCCGTCTGCTCGTCGAAAGGCACGGGCAGCACGACGCACTGCCCGGCGGGCAAAAAAGCCCTGTTATCAACCGATCCCCTCTTAGCCTTAGGCACATCGGTATTCACGTCGAGCTTCGTGAAAATCACCTGCCACACAGTGATGCACGGCGTAGTGCACAATGGCGACGGGTTAGGTGCAAACGGAATCTTGGTCTACCCCTTAGGCTTAATCACCTCAGTCTTACTCACTGGCTGCAGTACCAACGTCTGCACGTTCGAAGAAGCGTCGATGTCGGCCAGCGCCGCAGCCCCCTGGGACGTCTTAGTCTTAGGCACCGCGACGTTAGGCAATGGCGTCCTGCACATCAAAAACGTGTTAGGCAAATTCAGGGTCAACTGCGGGATCTTCGGCGGCAAACAGACCTGCGCCTACTCGAAGGCCGAAGTGTTAGCCGATGCGTTAGGCCACGTTGCTGGTCCTCCGTTAGTGGCGGGGACGATCCACGCCAACGTTACGGGCCTAGAACGAGAGGCAGGCAGCGGCGGGCTCTGCTCCGAAACAGGCTCGTGGGAATCGTTAATGAACACCGAACCGACCGACCTGACGATCCACTTATTATCACTGTTACACCTATAGTCAGCCTTAGCCGAGCCCGTCGAGACGCGGCACGGTAGCTGGCTGGCTGGCAGTGGGGCCGCCACCTGTGGCGGCCCCACTTTATACTGGAGTGTTCCTTGACAAGGCATAATCGGTACCCTATGGTGACCGGGCAACGCCCAGAGGGAGTAAGGGAGCGACGAGGCCGGGGCAAGGTGATATTGGGGCAAGGCGATAGATGGTGCATGACGTTCGCGGCAACGGCGCTAGCCTTCCTTTGCCTGCTGGCGGCGGCAAGCGCGGCGCGGGCGCAGACGCACCTCTTCGATGCGACGCTTTCGCTGGAAGGCGACTGCGTGCCGAGCACGCTCGACGAAGTCCCCGACCCGGGCTGCCCGTATCCGGAAGGAGGCGGGCCGCAGCGCTTCGCGGAGCCGAAGCGCTCGGCCAGCGGGCCTGGGGGCGAGATCTACGTGCTCCACGGCGCCTTCGCGGAAGAAGAGATCGAGGTCTTCGACGCGAGCGGCCACTGGGTCTTCGCGGAAGCCAAGGAGGCGCTGGTAGAGCCGGTGGAAGCCGAATTCGGTGGGATTGTCGAACCGGGGGCATCGTCCATCAGAGATATCGTGGTCGACTCTCAGGGCTACCTCTACGCGCTTGCCATCGGCGTCGCGCCGAGCGGCACGCTTTTTGCCCTGGTCGTCCGCTACACGCCGAGCACGGCGTCGCCGGAAGCGGGAACGAGCTTCGGCGAACCGCATGTGGTGGCGAAAGGAAACGGAGTCGAACTCAGCTCCTTGGCGCTTGACGAAGATGACCGCCTCTATGTCGTCTTCGCCAGGAAAGTAGACCGTTACAAATCCGCAGAAGAAGGAAGCGAACTGCAAAAAGCGGGGTTGGGCGCCGGGGTTCTCGCGGACGCGGCGAACGCGGCGGTAGGGCCGGGGCCAGAGCACGACCTATACGTCAGCGATCTGGATCCAACGGTAACAGGGACGTTCAAAAGCCGGATCCGGATCTTCGACGGGCAGACGGGAGCCCTTCAGGAGACGATCGACGGCTCCGACACTCCCAACTGCGAAGTCATCGAAGGCGAAGAAGAGTGTGGGTTCTCGACCTTTAACGGGAACGTAGACCCAGTGGTGGACCGGGTGAGCGAAGAGCTCTTCGTCGCCGACCCCTCAAGCAAAACGATCTACGCCTTCCGGCGCGGGGAAGGGGCCGGCGCGCCATATGAGTACCTGGAGTCGATCCAGCACGGCTTCGCGAGCAACTTCCAAGACCTGCGGATCGAGTACGACAACGGGCCGGCCTCTCCCAATCGCGGCTACCTCTTCGCGACCTCTCACACCCAGGGCCAGGGCCACCTGTATGCGTTCGCCCCGAAACCCATCCCGGACGCGCCGGAGATCGAAGGGCAGCGGGCGACGGGGATCACCACCAGCGAAGCGCGGCTGCGGGCGATGGTGAACCCGCGCGGGGCAGAGACCCGCTGGCGCTTCGAGTACGTCGACGAGGAGACCTTCGAAGCGGACACCGAAACGCTGGGCGCGGGCCACGGCTTCGACAAAGCGGTTGCCGCCCCGGTGCCCGATGCGACGCTCCCCGCCGGTACGGAAGCGGTGTCGGTCTCGGTTGCGGTGGCGGGCCTCTCTCCCGACACGATCTACCGCTTCCGGGCGGTGGCGGAGAACTGCACGGAAGAACCGGCGGGCCCTTGCGAGACGCTAGGCGAAGGCGAACCGGGCACGGAAGGAAAAAGCGCGCGCTTTGGCACCTACCCAGTGCCCTCGCCTTTCGGCCCCTGCCCCAACGAGGCGCTTCGTGTTGGCCCCTCGGCGGCGCTGCCCGAATGCCGCGCCTACGAGCTCGTCACCCCGTCCGACACCAATGGCCTGGCGCCGATCGCCTACTCGATCGGGAGCATTGCGCCGGCTTGGGGGGGACCACTCGTCTCGCCCGGCGGTGAGAGTGTCCTGTTCGCTACCGAAGGCGGCTCGCTGCCCGGCTACGAAGGGACCGGCACTCTGAACGCCGATGGCTACCGCGCCCGCCGCGACCCCGCCGCGGGCTG
>JBKPOV010000013.1:0-22259 GCA_046733315.1 Actinomycetota bacterium | reverse complement strand
CTGCCAAGGGCACCGCAGGTTAGCTACGCACGGAACGGATAACCGCTGAAGGCATCTAAGCGGGAAGCCGTCCTCGAGATGAGCTCTCCCATCCCCTTGAGGGAGTAAGACCCCTGGTAGACCACCAGGTTGATAGGCCGGCGGTGCAAGCGCAGTGATGTGCTCAGCCGACCGGTACTAATGGGTCGAGGGCTTGACGGATGTTTATTACTTACCTTGCGGCCTTGTGCGGTTTTCAAGTTCCACCGGGGCGATCGTCTCGCAAAATTCCGGTGGTGCATAGCGAAAGGGAAACACCTCTTCCCATTCCGAACAGAGCAGTTAAGCCTTTCAGCGCCGATGGTACTTGGGGGGCAACCCCCTGGGAGAGTAGGTCGCCGCCGGTTCTTCTTTAGCAGTCCGCGACGGAGTTAGGCGTGGGCTGCGGCGCCCGATCAGCGGCGCGCTACGCCCGCGCCAAGCGGCTTGCGTAGCGCTGCTACGCGGCGCCACTTGCCCGCGGCGGATCGCTTGCTGCTCGAACGCCTCGCGACCGCGCCTGACTCCGTCGCGGACCGCGGATCAACTCCGTTAGAAAGTGCTCCAGGCGTCGGTCATAGAGGGTGGGATTTACGTTCCAGCTTTGGGTGTGGCCGGCCTTCGGCACGCGGTAGTAGGTGACCCAGCGGGGGAGCTGCTCTGCGAACTCGTCACTGGTGGCGATCGGGACGATGTCGTCCTCCGTGCCGTGAAAGAGAAGAATGGGAAGATGAAAGGCGTCGGCATGCGCGCTGGCGTCGAGGCTTGCCCAGTCGGCATCAATCCTCGTCCCGATCGCCAGCTCGACCGGTAGGGCCAGGAGCCCGGGGAGGCCCATCTGTTCGGAGTTGAACTCGAGAATCGCCTTCCAATCGAGGGCGGGCGCGTCGAGGACCAGTGCTGCGACCCGGTTAGCCAGCGCGGACTTCTGCATGAACTGTGTGACGAGTGAGCCGCCCATCGAGTAGCCGATCAGGACGAGCCTGCGAGCTCCGTGGCCGAGGGCGTAGCGAGCCGCGGCCTCGAGATCTCGCCACTCGGTCAGGCCCATGTGGTGGAGCCCGTCCGGGCTCTGGGGCGCACCGAGATCCTCGCGATAGGAGATGATCAGGGTCGGAAAGCCGGCCCGGTGCAAGCCCGGGGCGATGCGCAGGCCGGTTTGCATGCTGCTGTTGATCCCGTGGACGAAGATCGCCCATGTCTTGCTTTGACCGGGAATCTCCCAGGCAGGCATGGGACCGAGCTCATCCCGGTAACGCACGGAATGAAACGGCAGTCCAAGTGCGCCCTCGGGATCGCCGGCGTAGACGTTCCAGTCAGTTCCCACCTCCATTCCGGCGACGAGGTAACCATTGACGTCGATCAGGCGCCGGCTGACCGTGTCTGCGTCATCCCTCGAAACCGCGCCGGTTATCGCGTGTCCGCCAGGCCACTCCAGGCCATAGAGCCCAGGGCGGGCGGTGTCGCTGGTTCGCTCGAGCGTGACGGTGCGTGCTGACACCGCGACGACCTCGACATCCGCCGGCCAGCCGGAATGGTCGGGAACGAGGACCGCGGAGGAGAAGTGCCAGCTCACCGCGGTGCCCGCGGCCAGCGCGAGGACGAGCAGCGCTACACCAGCCGCGACCGCCCGAACGTGCTGGCGCAGCCAGGCGCGGGCCACCACGGGCTAGTGGCGCGTCGTGTAGCTGCGGTCGACCGTGCGCCGCGCCGCCGGACGAGCTGGATGCTGCCGTTGGCGTGACTCACAGGGAGAAGAACTCGGCCCTCCGGCCGGCTCCAGCCCGTACTCGCCCAGGGTGGCGAAGTCGATAAGCAGGTCGACCGCGTCGCTCAGCCGCGCTGCAAGGTTTGTCTTTGAATCGAACATAGGTTCGACTCTACGGTCGCTCGCGGATGGCATCTGGTTTTTGCAGGCGCTCTTGCATTTTGTGCCTGGAAGGGCGCTTTGCCGCGCCGCCGTCGGTCGCGCTGAACCCCAGTATGAGGGAGGCTGTCTCGGCCGGCTTCTCAACGTTCGGCGAGTGCCCAGAGCCGGCAACCAGCTTAGTCCGCACGCCCGGCACCGTCTCGCGGTATTCCGCCAGCCGGGCCGCCGGATCGTCAATGATCTGCTCCTCGGCGCCCATCATCACGAGCAGCGGCTTGCCCGTTTCCGCCATCCGCTGATCTAGGGGCTCTTCCTTACTGTAGTCCTCAGATTCGCTGGCGGACTTGTCGTAAGAGCTGAAGGTCATCGCATCGACGTCATCGACGAATTCATCCGGCACGTTGAACCCCGGCGCAAACGCCACTTCCAGCCCCTTCTTGACGGCGAAGTCCGGCTTGATGCGCCAGAAGAACTCGCCGAGGACGGGGGAGAAGCCGAGCTTGGCTACTAGGCCGAGGTCGCCCTCTTCGTGGGTCGGACCCGTGTCGATGATCACGACGCGGTCGACGAGCTGCGGCGACTGCTGGGCAAGCGCGACGGCGACGCCGCCGCCGAGCGAGTGGCCAACCACCTCGGCGTCTCGGACGCCAAGCCGGCCGAGTGCCTGAGCGACCAAGTCCGCCTGGTTCGGGATCGAGTAGCCGCTGCGCGGCTTCTCCGAACCACCGTGTCCCAGCAGGTCGATAGCGATCACCCGATGTTGGCCGTTGAGCAGCGGCGTAACCCGGCTCCACCAGTCGATCGCGCAGGTGAAGCAGTGGATGAGCACGATCGGGCTGGCGTTCCGCGGTCCGCTTTCGACTACCTCGAGGTCCGCGCCGGAAAGGTGGACGATCTTGCCCTCCGGTTCGGTGACCTCTGCCGCCTCGGTTTCGTGGCCGACGCTGAGCGCGTTCAGCGCCAGAAGCGCCAGCAGGCCCACCACGACCCCTATCCCGATCTTCCAGCCTCTCCGCATCGGGCGTTACCCTAGCCGCTACCGATGGAGAAATTCGTCATCCACGGCGGGGTGCCGCTCTCCGGAGAGCTGACCGTTGCCGGCAACAAGAACGCGGCGCTGCCGATCCTGGCCGCCTGCCTGCTCACCGAGGAGGAGTTGCTGCTGCACCGGGTGCCACGGATTCGCGATACCGAAGCCCAGCTCGCCCTCTTGGAGCGCCTTGGCGTCGAGGTCGCCTGGGTGGCCGACAACAGCGTCCGGCTCTGCGCGGGCTCTGTCTCCGACGTCGCGGTTGACGAGGAGCTCTCGAGCCAAATCCGCGCCTCCTTTCTGCTCGCGGGTCCGTTGCTGGCGCGCTTCGGCGAGGCGCGGATGCCGCCTCCGGGCGGCGACTTCATCGGCCGCCGCCGGCTCGACGCCCACCTCGACGCCTTCAAGGACCTCGGCGCGCGTGTCGACGGCGATCGTTGGATCGAGCTGAGTGCCCCCGCGCAGGGGCTCTGTGCCTGCCACATCTTCATGGACGAGCCCTCGGTGATGGGCACCGAGAACGCGCTGATGGCCGCCGCCCTTACGAAGGGGCCGACGACGATCTCCAATGCTGCCTGCGAGCCCCACGTCCAAGACCTCGCCCGCCTGCTCAGCGCGATGGGTGCCGCGGTCGACGGGATCGGCTCCAACGTGATGACCGTGCACGGGCGCGACCGCCTCGGCGGAGCCGAGCACACGATCTCGGCGGACCACATCGAGGTCGGCAGCTTCATGGCCCTTGCCGCCGCCACCGGTGGGGAGTTGCGCATCCGTGACGTCGAGCCGCTTGACCTGATGATGGTGCGGCGGCAGTTCGGCCGCCTCGGTTTGCGCTCGGAGATCGAGGGCAACGAGATGCTCGTCCCGCCCGATCAGGAGCTCAGCGTCCAGACCGACCTCGGCGACGCGATTCCCAAGATCGAGGACGGCCCCTGGCCCGCCTTTCCCGCCGATCTCACCTCGATCGCGCTGGCCCTGGCGACGCAGGCCGCCGGCGAGATCCTGATCTTCGAGAAGATGTTCGAGAACCGCCTCTTCTTCGTCGACAAGCTCGTCGCGATGGGCGCTCGGATCACACTGTGCGATCCCCACAGGGCGATCGTCAGCGGTCCGAGCCGACTTCATGGCGAACGCGTCGAGAGCCCGGACATCCGGGCCGGCATGGCGATGCTCATCGCCGCGCTGGCGGCCGACGGCGTCTCCGAGATCGGCAACATCCGCCAGATCGACCGCGGCTACGAGCAGATCGACGAGCGCCTGCGCGGGCTCGGCGCCCAGATTGAACGGCGCTCGTCAGAGGTCCCTGCCTAGCAGGGCTTTCGCTGCCACTCTCGTAAGGTCCGGCGGATGATTCACCCGATTCCACCCGGCACGCGCGACGTGCTCCCCGACGAGATGCGGGAGCTGCGGCGCCTGCACCTGGCCTTGATCGACGTCTTCGAAGCCCGCGGCTATGGCGAGGTGGCGACGCCGGCGATCGAGTACGACGAGGTGCTCGCCCGCGGCGACGGTCGCACCGCCAGCAGCGCCTATCGCTTCTTCGACGGCAGCGGCGATCTGCTGGCGCTGCGCTCCGACATGACCGTGCCGATCGCGCGCCTGGTTGCCAGTCGCTACGAGGCGGCCGAGATGCCGCTGCGCCTCTGCTACCTGGCCAACGCCTACCGGGCCGTACGGCCCCAGCGCGGTCAGATGCGCGAGTTCGCCCAGGCTGGGGTGGAGCTGATCGGTGCGCCGGCGCCAGAGGGAACGGCCGAGGTGATCGAGGTACTGGGCGCGGCGCTCGACGCGGCGGGGCTCAATCGGGCGATCATCGGTCTCGGCGACGCCGACCTGTATCGGCAGCTGCTGGCCGAGTTCGGTGTCGAGGGCGAGGCACGCGACTCGATCCTCAGTCGCCTCGCCGCCCACGATCTGGTCGGCCTGGAGGTTGAGCTCTCGGCCCTGCGGGGAATCGAAGACGAGCAGGTGGCCACCTGCATCGCGCTTTCGCAGCTGCGCGGCGGCAAAGAGGTGCTCGAGGAGGCGCGCTCGCTGGGCGGAGTGGCGGTTGAGCGAGCCACGGCCCGCCTGGGCGAGACGCTGGAGGCCTTGGAGGCGCGCGGCGTCGCCGATCGCGTGCAGATCGACCTCGGCCTGCTGCGCGACCTCGGCTACTACAGCGGCGCCATCCTCGAGGTCTATGACCCGGCGCTCGGCCACGTGCTGGGCGGCGGCGGACGCTACGACGGCCTGCTCAAGCGCTTCGGCATCGACCTGCCGGCGGCGGGCTTCGCCCTCTACCTGGAGCGGGTCCACGTCGCCCAGATGGAGGAGGAGTCGCCCGGGGGTCCCCGGTCATGAGCACCGAGGTCGCCGGCGCGAGCCGAGCCAAGGTCAATGGGCCACTGAAGCTGGCGGTGCCGCGCGGCGCGCTGCTCGGCGAAACGCTCGACGCTCTCGACGCGATCGGCATCGATACCGGCGAGGTGCGCGGCACCTCGCGGGCGCTGATCTTCCCGGGGGCCGAGATAACGCTGGTGACGATGCGTCCCTCCGACGTGCCCACTTACGTCGAGGCCGGCGCCGCCGACGTCGGCATCACCGGCAAGGACGTGCTGCTCGAGCAGGCCGACCGGGTTGTCTATGAGCTGCTCGATCTCGGCTTCGGCCGCTGCAGGATGGTCCTCGCCGGCCGCAAGGGCGACGAGCGCCTGGGCGAGTCCCAGCGGCGCCTCGGCATGATGCGGATCGCGACCAAGTATCCGCGCGTCGCCGAGCGCTACTTCGAGCGCACCGGCCGCCAGGTCGAGGTGATCGAGGTCAAGGGCTCGATCGAGCTGGCGCCGCTGATCGGCCTCGCCGACGGGATCGTCGACCTGGTCGCCACCGGCCGCACGCTCGAGGAGAACGACCTCGAGGTGCGGGAGGAGATCGTCGAGTGCACGGCCCGCTTCGTCGCCAACCGCGTCTCCCACAAGCTGAGGGCGCGCGAGGTCGACGGGCTGGCGGCGAAATTGCGGGAGGGGCTAGCAAAATGAGAGTGCAGAGTTTCGAGTGGAAGGAGCCGCTGGAAGAGCCGCTTGAGCTTGCCGCCAAGATCCGCGGCTGGGCGACTCAGAGCCTTCCTGCGGTCGATGTCGGGCCGATCGAACGCGAAGTTCGCGAGGGCGGCGACGAGGCGCTGCTGCGCCTGACCGAACGCTTCGACGCCACAGAGAGCGCCCCAGAATCGCTGTGCCTGTGGTCCAAGGACTTCGCCGGGTCGTTGGGCCGTATCGATTTCGACCTGCGCGAGTCATTGGAACTGGCGGCGGCCAACATCCGCGCCATCGCCGAGGCCCAGCTCGATACCAACTGGCACGTGGTCGAGTTGCCCCAGGGGCAGACCGTGACCGTCGAGAAGGTGCGTGTGATTTCCGCCGGCGTCTACGCGCCCGGAGGCGCCGCCGCCTATCCCTCCAGCGTGCTGATGGGCTGCATCCCGGCGCGCGTTGCCGGCGTCCACCTGCTCAGCCTTGCGACCCCACCGGGCCCCGACGGGCGCATCGATGCCCTGGTGCTCGCCGCTGCGGAGCTCTGTGAGGTCGAAGTGATCCATCCGATCGGTGGGGCCCAGGCGATCTTCGCCCTCGCCTACGGGACCGAGTCGGTGCGGAGCGTCGACGTTATCGCCGGGCCCGGTAACCGCTGGGTCACCGAAGCCAAGCGCGCGGTCTACGGGCAGGTCGGGATCGATTCGCTTGCCGGGCCCTCCGAGTTGATGGTGATCGTCGACGGCGACAGCGACCCGGAGTGGGTCGCGCTGGACCTCTGCGCCCAGGCCGAGCACGGTGGCGGCGGCTTGCTGGCCGTCGTCGCGAGCGACGCCACAGCGCTCGAGACGATCGTCGCTGCCACCGTGCGCGTAGCCGAGAAGCGCGGCGTCGCCGACGCGCCGCTTGCCGCCGTGCTGGTTCCCGGCACTGACTTCGCGATCGATATCGCCAACGCGGTCGCGCCCGAGCACGTAGAGGTCCTGGCCGCGGACGCGATCAGGGAGGCAGGTGGTATTCAGACAGCTGGCTGCGTCTTCGTCGGCCCATACAGCGCTACCGCCTTCGGCGACTATGTTGCCGGCTCGAACCACATCCTCCCAACCGGAGGTGCCGGGCGCTTCTGCGGGCCCCTCGATCCGAGTGTCTTTCGTCGAGCCACCGCCAAGGTGCAGGTGCCGGCCGAGGCCGCGGCGAAACTTGCCCCACACGTCGATCGCATCGCCCGTGCGGAGGGATTCCCGGTGCACGGCGAGTCAGCGATGATTAGGGCCAGACCATGAGCCGCACAGCCAGCAGAGAGCGCAGCACCGCCGAGACCCAGATCCGTCTCTCACTCGCCCTCGACGGGGGAGAGGCGAGCGCGAGCACCGGCGTCGGCTTCCTCGACCACATGCTCGATCTGCTTGCGCGCCACGGGCGGCTCGGTCTGCAGGTCGAGGCAAGCGGCGACCTCGAGACGGGCGCGCACCACACCGTCGAGGACGTCGGCATCGTGCTCGGCCAGGCTTTGGACGAGGCACTTGGCGATCGGGCTGGGATCAGGCGCTACGGCTCGGCCGTCGTGCCGATGGACGAGTCGCTGGCCGAGTGTGCGATCGACATCTCGGGACGGCCGCTCTGCATTTTCGACGCCGAGCTGCCGGCCACCTCGATCGCCGGCTTCGATACCGAGCTCGCCGAGGAGTTCTTCCGCGCTGTGGCCAACAGCGCCAAGCTCACCCTGCACGTCTCCGTCCGCTACGGAACAAACGCGCACCACATGATCGAGGCCAGCTTCAAGGCTTTCGCGCGCGCGCTGCGAGTAGCCGTCTCCGTCGATCCGGAAGAGAGCGGTGTGCCTTCGACCAAGGGAACCCTGAATGAGTAGGGGAGCACGTATCTGCATCCTCGACTACGGCATGGGCAACCTGCGCTCGGTCGAGAAGGCGCTCGAGCACGTCGGCGCCACGGCGACGATCGCCAATGACCCGGAGACGATTCGCGCCGCCGAGGGGCTGATCCTGCCCGGCGTTGGCGCCTTTCCCAAGGCGATGCAGGGGATCCGCGCCCTGGGTCTCGACGAGGTGATCAAGGAGCGTCGTGACGCCGGCGTCCCGGTCCTCGGCATCTGCCTTGGCCTGCAGCTGCTCTTCGACTCGACGACAGAGCTCGGCGGTGCCGAGGGATTGGGGCTGCTGCCGGGAGACGTGTCCGAGCTCGAGGCGCCCGGCTTGAAGATCCCCAACATCGGATGGTCGCCGGTGCGCTGGGAGCGCCCGTCGCGCCTGACCGAGGGAATCGACTCGGAGACCCCCTTTTACCTCGTCCACTCCTTCGCCCCGACGCCGGAGCCGGCCGACCTGCTCGGCACGACCACCTACGGCAGCCGCTTTGCCTGCGCGGCGGAGCGCGACAACGTCTTCGGCGTCCAGTTCCACCCGGAGAAGTCGAGCGCGGCCGGCCTGCGGCTGCTCTCCAACTTCGCCGGCATCTGCGCCTCCGTCCCGGCCTCGGCCGGCTGATCCCGATGCTGCACACCCGAATGCCGCCCCAGACCGGCACCTGGCAGCGTCCTCCGGCTTGCCCTTGCAACCAGCAAGGGCTGCGCCCTGCGTCCTTGCCAGGCTTGGCCTGGAATGGCCTCGGTCGCACACCACCGGGAATCAGCCGGCCGTGATCCTCTATCCCGCGATCGACATCCGCGGCGGCAGGACAGTCCGCCTGCTGCAGGGCGACTACGAGCGCGAGACGGCCTACGACGCCGACCCGGTCGATGCTGCGCTGCGCTGGGCTGGCGAAGGAGCTGAGTACCTGCATGTGGTTGATCTAGACGGGGCCAAGGTGGGAGCGCCGCAGAACCTCGATCAGGTGCGGCGGATCGCCGCAGCGGTCGAGTGCCCGATCCAGGTCGGCGGAGGGCTGCGCGCCGCGGAGTCCGTCGCCGCGGTCCTGGATGCGGGCGCTGAGCGAGTGGTGATCGGCACGGCCGCGTTGCGCGATCCGGCCTTCCTTGCTGAGGCGCTCGAGGCACACGGCGACCGCGTGGTCGTTTCCGTCGACGCCCGCAACGGCAAGGTCGCGCTATCGGGCTGGACGGAAGCGGGTGAGGAGGGGGTTGTCGAGGCCGTAGCGGAGCTGAGCTCCCGCGGCGTAGCGCGCTTCCTCTGCACCGCCATCGAGGTCGACGGGACGATGGAGGGGCCGGCACTTGGCGAGCTGAACGAGATTGCCGCCGCGACGCCGGCGCAGATGATCGCCTCGGGCGGAGTCGGAACCCTGTCCCACCTCGAAGCACTGGCCCAGGAGGCCGCCCCCAACATCGAGGGCGCAATCGTCGGTCGAGCCCTCTACGAGCGTCGCTTTACCGTCGCGGCAGCCACCGCCGCCCTCCACACCACCCCCTGACCCAAGCGGTCGCACTTTCCGCCGCTATGCGAGCGAAAGAGCGACAGCAAGGTCAGGTTCATCGCCGGCACGGCTTGGGGTCGCGGTTTCCGCCGCTATGCGGAGAGAAGTGCGACAGCACGGGCGCTTTAGGCTGTGGGAATGGTTCTGAAGCGGGTGATTCCCTGTCTCGACGTCGATTCGGGGCGGGTGGTGAAGGGGACGAACTTCGTTGGGCTGCGCGATGCGGGCGATCCGGTCGAGCTCGCCGAGCGGTATGACGCCGAGGGCGCCGACGAGCTGGTCTTCCTCGATATCACCGCCTCGCACGAGAAGCGCGAGACGATCGTCGAGCTGGCGCGGCGGACTGCCGACAACGTGTTTATCCCCTTTACGATCGGCGGTGGCATCCGCTCCGTCGAGGACGCGCAGGCGGTGCTGGACGCCGGAGCCGACAAGGTCTCGGTCAACTCCTCGGCACTGGTCCGACCGGAGCTGTTGAGCGAGATGGCGAGCCACTTTGGAGCCCAGTGCGTGGTAATCGCTATCGACGCCAAACGCGAGGAGGATGGCTGGGGCGTCCACGTGAACGGCGGCCGCAAGAGGGTCGAAGGGCGGGAGGCGGTTGCCTGGGCAAAGGAGGCGGTTGAGCGTGGAGCCGGCGAGGTGCTGCTGACCAGTATGGATCGCGACGGGACCAACGACGGTTACGACATCGAGCTGACCCGCGCGGTGGCTGAGGCGGTCCCGGTGCCGGTGATCGCCTCGGGCGGCGCCGGTAACCTCGAGCACCTCAGCGAGGCGATCTCGGCCGGCAAGGCCGACGCCGTGCTTTGCGCCTCGATCTTCCACTACGGCACTTTCCGGGTCCGTGAGGCCAAGCAGCAGCTCGCCGCCGACGGGATTGCAGTTCGTCTCTAGCAGGGGCGAGATTCGCCGCCTCGGCAAAGGCGATCATTGGCAGGAAACGAGATATGGCCCCTCCGCAGGACCACACCGAGAGCATCGTCGAAGCCCTGGAGCACATGCATCCGGAGCTCTCGCATGTGCGCGAGATCGGTGGAGATCCCGTCTACCTGGTCGGTGGCGCAGTGCGCGACCTGCTGCTTGGCCGCGGCCGCGCGGACATCGACCTAGTCGTTGAGGGCAATGCGGCGGAGCTTGCCGCTCGGCTGGGCGCCGACGTCGTCTCCCACGAGCGCTTCGGCACGGCCAAGGTGATTCTCGACGGCCACGAGATAGATATCGCCGCCGCCCGCGCGGAGAGCTATCCGCGGCCGGGTGCCCTGCCCGTGATCAAGTCAGGCGCCGATCTGGCTGCCGACCTGCGCCGTCGCGACTTCACCATCAACGCGATGGCAATTCCTCTCCAGGGTGAGCCCCGCCTGATCGACCCCCACGGCGGGGAGGTGGACCTGGCGACAAAGCGCCTGCGCGTGCTCCACGACGGCTCTTTTATCGATGATCCGACGCGGGCGATTCGAGCTGCTCGCTACGCCGCTCGCTTTGGTTTCGAGCTCGAGCCCCACACGATGGAGCTCCTGCGGCAAACGGATCTGGGTTCGGTCTCGGCGGATCGCCGCGAAGCCGAGCTGCTCCGGCTTGCCGGAGAAGACGGCGCCGCTGGCGGCTTTGACTTGCTTGCCCAATGGGGCTTGCTCGAGCTTCGCGACGGCGGCCACGGGCTCGTAGTCCGTGTCGCCGAGTTGCTTGCGGCCGAGCCTTGGACAGGGGAGGTGCCGCGCGATCGCGCCCTGTTCGCGGCCGCCTTGGGTCCTCGGCGTGGCGAGGAGACCTTGGCTGGGGAACGGCCCCAGCGTCCTTCCGAGGCGGTTGATCTGGCCTCCGGCCGCGACGGTGTCGAACTCGCTCTCGCCCGTGCGCTCGGCGCCGAGTGGCTCGACCGCTATGTGGCCGAGTGGCGGGACATCGGACTCGAGATCGATGGCGCCGATCTACTCGCAGCCGGCCTCGTACAGGGCCCGGCGCTGGGCCGCGGCCTCCAGGAGGCGCTGCGACGCAAGCTCGACGGCGAGATCGACGGGCGCGATGAGGAGCTGGCCGTGGCCCTCGAAGCGGCGGGGGGCGGCGATGGAGTGGCGTGAGGCAAACGGCCTGCGCTGGCTGGAGGCGCGGATGCCCGGCGCCACGGCCGCCTTTACGACGCGCGGCGGCGGCGTCAGCGAGCCGCCGTTTGACCAGCTCAATCTCGGTTTCTACACCGACGACGCCAGCGATGCCGTCTTCGAGAACCGCCGCCGGCTTGCCGCGGCGCTCGGCTTCGGCGCAGATCGGGTCGCGATCGCCCGTCAGGTCCACGGCGCCGAGCTGATCAACCACTCCGAGCCAAATTCGCTGCGCTGTTCGTTTGCCTCCTATGAGGGGGAGAGAGCGCAGCGCGGCCGAGGCGACGGCGCCATACCTGACGCCGACGGGCACGTGATCGCCGAGCCGGAGATGGCCGCGCTCGTCTTCGTCGCCGACTGCGTTCCGGTTGCGCTCGCCGGCCCCCGCGGCGTGGCGATGCTGCACTGTGGCTGGCGGGGCTTGGCGGCCGGGATCGTCGCCAAAGGCGTCGCGGCGGTCGAGGCAACGGATGCGGCGATCGGCCCCTCGATCGGCCCGTGCTGCTATGAGGTCGGCGCGGATGTGCTGGATGCTTTCGGCGGCCTCGGCGAGGGCATCGCTTCCGATCGCAGGCTCGACCTCCCCGAGGTAACCCGGCGACTGCTGCGCGAGCAGGGCGTCGGCCGGGTTGAGACCTGCGGCCTCTGCACGAGCTGTGAGCCAGAGCTCTTCTTTTCACATCGCCGCGATGCTGGCCGTACCGGCCGTCAGGCGAGCCTGGTCTGGCTCGAGCCGGAGAGCGACTGAGCGTGCCCGGGCTGATCCACGGACTCGATGCGGCGAAAATTGCCACGAATCTCACCGCCGCGCGCGAGCTCGCCGGTCCCGGGGTCGAGATCCTCGCCGCGACGAAGTACGTGCCGCTGGAGGAGATGGGCGCCCTCGCTGCGGCGGGCGTGCGCCTGGTCGGCGAGAATCGCCAGCAGGACCTCGCGGCCAAGCACGAGCGCTGGGGCGACGCGTTCGAGTGGGACTTCATCGGCAACCTGCAGAGCCGCAAGGTGAAGCAGCTACTGCCGCTCTGCCGGCTGATCCACTCGGTGGCGACCGATTCGGCGCTGGAGCAACTCGAGCGCCACGGCGGCCCGGAGACCGAGGTCCTGGTCGAGGTCAACGTCGCCGGTGAGGAAGGAAAGGGAGGAGTGGCGCCTGGCGACCTGGCCGCCTTCATCGAGCGCTGCCCCGTCCGCGTCACGGGCCTGATGACCATGCCCCCCTTCAGCCAGGACCCAGAGGACTCAAGACCCCATTTCGCCCACCTCGCCGAACTCGCCGCGACGCACGAACTACCCAAGCTCTCCATGGGCACATCGCAAGATTGGCGCGTCGCAGCTCAAGAGGGAGCAACCATCATCCGCTTGGGCACAGCGCTCTACATCTGACGATTCTCCGGCAGGACCCGCCGGCCGATACCTCAAATTTGAGACATAATCCCTAAAGGAATCGGTCTCCAGAGGCCGAACAAGCGGAAACCATGGCCCTACGCGATACATGGCATAGAGCGCTGGTCTACTTCGGTCTCGCCGAGGACCACGACTACGGTCCCGAATACGAGGAGGACTTCGAGCCGGAAACCAGCTCCGAAGAAGCCTACGAGGGACGCCGTGAGTCGGGCCAGGTGCGACGTTTGCCCAGCGCTCGCCGTTCCCGCCGCGACGAGATCGACGACATCTTCGCCGACGACGAGCCGATCGCCGCCTCGCGCACCCGCACGCTGCGCCCGGTCGGCAACGGCGACTCAGACGTCCAGGTCCATCTCGTCATCCCGCGCAACTTCAACGATGCTCAACAGGTCGCCGACCAGTTCAAGCGCTCGGTGCCGGTGATCCTCAACCTGCAGACGACCGACCACGAGCTCTCCAAGCGGATGATCGACTTCTGCTCGGGGCTGACGTACTCGCTCGACGGCGGCATGCAGCGGATCGCCGAGAAGATCTTCCTCTTGACGCCACGCAACGTCGAGGTCTCGGCCGAGGAGAAGGCTCGGCTGCTCGACAAAGGCTTCTTCAACCAGTCCTAGCCTGTCTTCGCGGTCAGCAGCGGGCCGTAGTTAGTCTGCCCACCATGATCGTTGGCTTCTGCGGGTCCGGCAGCATGGCTGCAGCTATGGCGCGCGGCTTGCGCGGCGAGTTTGACGGAATGCTGTTCTCGGACTCCGGGTCGGGCAGGGCAGCTGAGCTTGCAAGGGAGCTCGGGGGAGAGGCGGTCGCAAACGCCCAGCTTGGAGAGCGAGCGGACCTCGTCGTCCTGGCGGTGAAGCCGGCCAAGCTCGATCAGGCCGCGGCACAGCTGGGCGGAGCCAAGGCAATCCTCTCGCTGCTTGGCGCCACTTCGCTGCAGAAGGTCGAAGCTGCGTTCCCGCGGGCCGAGGTCGTGCGGGTGATGCCGAATGTAGGGGTCGAGGTTCGCAGGGGAGTTCTCTGCGTGGCGGGCGCTCTGGACGCTGGCGTGCGCTCGCTGCTCGAGACGCTCGGGCACGTTGTCGAGTTGGACGACGCTGACTTCGATGCGGCCACAGCGGTGATGGGGTGCGCGCCGGCCTATCTGGCACTGGCGGTCGAGGCAATCGCCGAGGCCGGGGCCGCCGACGGGCTGGATGCGGAGCTGGCGCGGGAGCTGGTCGTGGAGACGACGGCCGGTACCGCAGAGCTGTTGCGAATCCGTCATCCGGCCGACGTCCGCAAAGCGGTGGCGTCGCCAGGGGGAAGCACCGAGGCCGGCCTGGACGCCCTCGACCGGGAAGGGGCTCGCGAGGCCTTCGCGGCGGCAGTTCGTGCCTCATTGGAGAAGATGCGGGGGTGATTGCACTTGCCCTGACCCGCTTCGACGTCGCCGACTACGTCAGCGCGCTCTTCCTTGTCTACATCATCCTGATCTTCCTCAACGTGCTCAGTTCCTGGATCCCGCGCATGCCCTACAACCGGGCCCTGCGGGGCACGCTTGACTTCATCAAAGAGACCACTGATCCCTATCTCAACTTCTTCCGGCGCTTCCTGCCGCCGATCGGCGGCGGCGGCTTCGCGCTCGACCTCAGCCCGATCCTCGGCGTGATCCTGCTCTTCATCATGCGGGCCATCGTCGTCGGCCTGATCGAAGGGTGAGCGGCGCTCGCGCCCGGGCATGGCGCCTTGCGGGCGCTCTGGCCGGGATCGTCGTCGTCCTCGATCAGGCCGCCAAGGCGCTGATCGAGGCCAACCTCGTTCCAGGCGAAGACATCGAGATCCTCGGTCCGATCGGCCTGACCCTCTCGCACAACAGCGGCGTCGCTTTCGGCCTGGCGGCCGGCGGCGGCACGCGGCTGGTGCTGGTCACCGCACTTGCGCTCGGCGTCGTTGGCTACCTCTTCTCGCGCGAGCCGACCCGGCCCGGGATGTGGGCCGCAGCCGGACTCCTCGCCGGGGGCGCGCTGGGCAACCTCGCGGACCGGATACGGGTCGACGCCGTCACCGACTACATCGCGATCGGCGACTGGCCAGCGTTCAACCTCGCCGACGTCGCGGTGACCGCCGGCGTGCTGCTGCTCGCCTTCGCCTACCTGCGAGAGATAGAGGGTCAATGACCTTCCGGTGCGCCTTTTCCGCCCTATGCCGGGATAAGGCGCACCGGAACGGCGGGGGTGGGGAATGAGCGCGGAGCTGCGGATCGTCCACGTCGACGAGGCGCTCGCCGTCATCGACAAGCCTGCTGGCCTGGTCGTCCACCCGGCCCCGTCGCATTCAGGACCGACCCTTGTCAGCGAACTGGGTGACCTGCTCGGTGGTGGCGGCGATGCTGAGCGCCCCGGCATCGTCCACCGGCTCGACAAGGAAACGAGTGGCCTGCTCGTCGTCGCGCGCAGCGATCAGGCCCATGCCGCCCTGCAGGCGCAGGTCCAGCGCCGCGAGGTGGAGCGGATCTACCTCGCCCTGGTCCGCGGCCGGCTCGCCTCCCGTACCGGCACGATCGACGCGCCGATCGGCCGCGCCTCGCGGCAGCGACACCGCATGGCCGTCTCAGGCGCCGCTTCACGCCAGGCCCGCACCCATTTCGAGGTGCTTGAGCTGCTTACGGCGGAGACCTACCTCGAGGCCCGCCTGGAGACGGGACGCACACACCAGATCCGCGCCCACTTTGCCGCGATCGGGCACCCCCTGGCGGGCGACCCCACTTACGGGGGCGAGACGAAGTATGGCTTGGAGCGCCAGTTCCTCCACGCGCACCGCCTCGCTTTCAACCATCCCGTGACGGGTGAGTGGCTCAGCTTCAGCTCCGAGCTGCCGGTGGATCTGGCCGCTGCGCTGAGCGCTGCCCGCGGCGCCTGAGCGTCGCATCCGCTCTACAATCCGTCGGCTCGGAAACCAACCCCCGTGCGTACCGACTCGGATCCTGACCGGCATCGCGCCGGATCCCGGCTAGGGCGGCGGGGAAGACAAGTCAAATAAGGAGTTTCACCCATGCCAGAGGCAGGCCTCAGAGAGCTGCTGGAGGCCGGAGTCCACTTCGGCCACCAGACCCGACGCTGGAACCCGAACATGCGCCGCTACATCTTCGGCGAGCTTGACGGGATCCACATCATCGACCTGGTCCAGACCGAGGCGCTGCTGGAGAACGCGCGCCGCTTTGCCGGCGAGCTCGCCAGCGGCGGCGGCACGGTGCTCTTCGTCGGCACCAAGAAGCAGGCCCGTGGCCCGGTCGAAGAATGGGCCGGCCGCTGCAAGATGCCCTTCGTCAACCAGCGTTGGCTGGGTGGGCTGTTGACTAACTTCAACACGATGTCGGCGCGGATCGCCCGCCTGCACGAGCTGAACGGTTGGCGTGAGGAGGGCAAGCTGGACCTGCTGCCGACCAAGGAGCGCATGGGCATGCAGGCCGAACTCGCCAAGCTCGAGTTCAACCTCGGCGGCGTCCGCGACATGGACCGCTTGCCCGACGCGGTCTTCGTCACCGACCTCAAAACCGAGGAGATCGCCGTGCGCGAGGCGGCCCGCCTGCGCATCCCGATCATCGGCTTGGTCGACACCAACTGCGATCCGACCCCGATCGACTACGTGATCCCGGGCAACGACGACGCGATCCGCTCCTGCCAGCTGGTAATCGGCACGATCGGCAGCGCTGTCGACGAGGGCGCCGGCGCCTGGCGCGTCCAGGAGGAGAAGCGCATCGCCGTTGAAATGGAACGGCGCAAAGTCGAAGAAGAAGAGCGCAAGAAGCGCGAGGAGGAAGAGAAAGAGCGGGTCGCGGCTGAGGAAGCGGCTAAGAAGGCGGCGGCTGAAGCGGAGGTGGCGAAGCAGGCTCAGCAGCCGGCACCGGCTCAGGGGCAGAGCGCTCCCGCTCAGGGTTCGCAGCGCTCGGTTCAGGGACAGGCCGCTCCGGCCGCGGGTCCTGTCGCCGCAGGGGACCCACCGCCCCCTGCGGTCGCTAAAGCGTCCTCGGGGGCGGTCCCCCCTGCGACGCCACCCGCGGGCGAGGCGTCTAAAGCTCAGGCGCCGGCCACAAAGGAGAAAGCTCCTGCGGCTGAGAAAGCACCCGAGGCGAAAGCTGCTGAGCCCGCCGCGGAGGAGAAAGCTGCTGCTGAGCCCGCGACGGTTGAGAAAGCACCGGAGCAGCCTGCCGCGGAGGAGAAAGCTCCTACGGAACCAGAGAAAGGTGAGGCTGCTAAAGAGGGAGGGGAGTCGTGAGCGTTACGGCTGCCGATGTGAAGGCGCTGCGGGATCGGACTGGGGCGGCGATGATGGATTGCAAGGCTGCTCTGACAGAGGCGGACGGCGATACTGATCGCGCTGTTGAGATTTTGCGGGTCAAGGGGCAGGCGTCCGCTGCTAAGCGGGAAGGGCGTGGCACTGACGAGGGGGTTGTCGCCTCGTATATCCACGCCAACGACAAGGTCGGGGCGATGGTGGAAGTGCAGTGCGAGACCGATTTCGTCGCTCGCAATGAGGACTTCAAGGCGTTTGCCTACGAGGTCGCCTTGCACGTCGCCGCCAGCGCGCCCCAATACGTGACGATTGAGGAGATCCCCGAGCAGGAGCGGCAGGCCGAGAAGCGGGTCTTCGAGGAGAAGGCGCGCGAAGAAGGCAAGCCCGACAACGTGGTCGAGAAGATCGTCGAGGGGCAGCTGGCCAAGTGGGGCAAGGAAGTCGCCCTGCTCGATCAGTCCCACGTCAACACGGAGAAGCACGAGTCGAAGTCGATCGAGGAGCTGCGCCAGGAGCTGGCGGCGAAGACCGGCGAGAACATCCGCATCGCCCGCTTCGCCTATTTCCGCGTCGGCGAATAGGCTCGGGGCCTAGATGGCCGCCGATCCGCAGTTCAAACGCATCCTGCTGAAGCTCTCGGGCGAGGCGCTGATGGGCGATCTCGCCTATGGCACCGACGCCGCCGAGGTGAAGCGCATCGCCGAGCAGGTGGCGGCGATCCGCGCCCGCGGAGTCGAAGTGGCGATCGTCGTCGGCGCCGGCAACATCTACCGCGGTCTGGCGGCCGCGGCTGACGGCATGGATCGGGCGACCGGCGATTACATGGGGATGCTGGCCACTGTGCTCAACGGGCTCACCCTGCAGGACGCGCTGGAGAGTGCCGGTGAGCACACACGCGTGCTCTCGGCGATCGACGTCAAGGAGGTCGCCGAGCCCTACATCCGCCGCCGCGCCATGCGCCACCTTGAGAAGGAACGCGTGGTGATCTTCGCCGCCGGCACCGGTAACCCGTTCTTCACCACCGATACCGCGGCGGCGCTGCGCGCCTTGGAGATCCACGCCGAAGCGATCCTGATGGCAAAGAACGGCGTGGAGGGGGTCTACGACTCCGACCCGGCGACCAACCCCGATGCCAAGTTCATCGCCGCGATCGGCCACCGTGAGGCGATCGAGCGGGGCCTCAAGGTAATGGACTCCACGGCGCTCTCCCTCTGCATGGACAACGACCTTCCCATCTACGTCTTCAACATGGGGGACGCCAGCAACATAGATAGGATCATCAGCGGCGAGAGGGTGGGAACGCTGGTCTCCAGCGCGCCCGCAGAGTGACGAGAACGGGGACCCAGTGGGGCTGATCGACGAACTGCTCGAAGACGCCAAAGGCCGCATGACCAAGTCGGTCGATTCGAGCCGTGGCGAACTGGCGACGGTACGGACCGGCCGGGCCTCTCCGCACCTGCTCGACCGCATCGTCGTCGATTACTACGGGGCTCAAACGCCCCTCAAGCAGCTCGCCAACATCGCCACCTCCGATGCGCGGCTGTTGACCGTGACGCCGTTCGACAAGTCTTCTATCGGCGCGATCGAGAAAGCGATCCAGGAGTCCGACATCGGCCTGACACCGAGCAACGATGGCAACGTCGTCCGCCTGCAGGTCCCCGAGCTGACCGAGGAGCGCCGCCGCGAGATGGTCAAGGTCGTCCACGGGGTCGCCGAGGAGGGCCGGATCGCGATCCGCAACATCCGTCGCGACGTGATGGCTGACCTGCGCGAGCTGAAGAAAGAGGGCGAAGCCGGCGAGGATGACGAGCGCCGTGCCGAGGCGGCGCTGCAGAAGCAGACCGACGAGGCGATCGCCGAGATCGACTCTCTCCTCAAGGGGAAGGAAGAGGAGATCCTGGAGGTGTGAGTGCCTCCGCGCGGTACGTGGCGATCATCACCGACGGCAACGGGCGTTGGGCCCAGAACCAGGGACTGCCTGTCATAGAGGGGCACAGGGCCGGCGCCGACACGGTGAAGGCGCGGCTTCGCGACGCGGTCGAGCTGGGGATCGAGGAGCTGACGGTCTACTCGTTCTCGACCGAGAACTGGTCGCGGCCAGCGCAGGAGGTCGCGGGACTGATGGAGATGTTCGGCGAGCGGATCTCCTCGGAGACGCCCGAGCTGAACGAAGAGGGCGTGCGTATGCGCTTCATCGGCCGCCGCGAGGGCGTCTCCGACGAGCTGGTCGAGCACATGGCCTGGGCTGAAGAGACGACGGCCGGCAACCGGCGGATCACCCTCTTCGTCGCCTTCAACTACGGGGGCCGGGCGGAGATCGTCGACGCGGCGCGGGCCTTCCAGGGAGGTAGCGAGGAGGACTTCCGCCGCTACCTTTACGCCCCTGAGATGCACGATCCGGACCTCTTGATCCGCACCAGCGGCGAGCAGCGCATCTCCAACTACCTGCTCTGGCAATGCGCCTACTCGGAGCTGGTCTTCCGCGAGGAGCTCTGGCCCGATTTCGACCGCATCGCGCTGGAAGAGTGCCTGCGCGAGTTCGAGGCGCGCCAGCGCCGCTTCGGGGCGAGGGCCTGATGCAGGACCTCTTCGACGACGACCTACTTAACGAAGAGCCGAAACCCAAACGGGCGCCGCGTCCGCGGCATCCGCGGCGAAAAGGACGGCCCCGCGGGGAGACGGCCAAGCGAATCCTCTTTGCGATCCCGGCGATCATCTTCACGATCGCGATCACCGTTGCCGGAGGTCTGGTCTTCACGATCGCAATCGTCGCCGTCAGCGTGCTCTGCCTGCGCGAGTACCTGGCGATGACGGGTGAAGTGCGGCCGATCCAGCGCGCCGCCTATGTCGCCGTCCCGGCCCTGATCCTCGCCGCGCACTTCGGCACCGCCTTCAATGTGCTGCTGATCCTCGCCGCCTCCTTTCCGGTGCTCTTCCTTTTCGGTGCCGACCGCCACCATCGCGACGGGATCACGATGTCGATGGGGGTGACGCTGCTCGGCATCATCTGGATCGGCATCCCCTTGGTGCACGCGGTCCTGCTGCGCGACTTGCCGGACCACGGCGCAGCGCTGCTGATCGACGTCCTGGTCGGCACCTTCGCCACCGACACCGGGGCCTACGCGACCGGGCGAATGTTCGGCTCGCACAAGATCGCGCCCAGCCTCTCGCCCAACAAGACGCTCGAGGGGCTGCTCGGCGGCTTCCTGATCGGCACGATGGCCTTCTGGTTCGCCGGCCTCTACCAGGACTGGCTCTCGGGAGTGGACGCGCTGATCATCGGCGCCGCGGTCGCGGCAATCGCGCCTGTGGGCGACCTCTTCGAGTCGATGCTGAAGCGTGACCTCGGCAAAAAGGACACCGGCGCCCTCTTCGGCCCCCACGGTGGCATCCTCGACCGCCTAGACGCTGTCTTCTTCACCGTCGTAATCGGCTACTACCTAGCCGTCCAGCTGGTCTACTGATGGGGCCATCCCGGCAGGGGTTCCACTTAACTTTTTCCGAAGGCAGTCGTCGGCTGTCCGCCGGCGTGGCCCCGGAAAAAGTACAAGACGTTCCACCCCTGCCGGGATGGCCCCATCCCTATGCTCTCGATGATGAAGCAGGTCGTCATCCTCGGCTCGACGGGCTCGATAGGCACGCAGGCGCTGGAGATCGTCGCTGCGTCGGATGAGCTCGAAGTCGTCGGACTGGCTGCTGGCTCGAGCTGGGAGCGGGTGCTTGCGCAGGCGGCCGAGTGCGGGGCGCGCAGTGTTGCGTTCTCCGACGCCGGGGCCGCCGAGCAGGCGCGGGGGGCCTGGGAGGGTGAGGTACTCGGCGGGGAGGAGGGGATCCGCGAGCTGATCGTCTCCGCCGGCGCCGACCTGGTCCTCAACGGCATCGTCGGCGCCGCCGGGTTGGGGCCGACAATCGTCGCGCTTGGCGAGGGGATAGACGTTGCACTGGCCAACAAGGAGAGCCTCGTGATCGGTGGCGAGCTGACGATGGCGCTGGCGGAAGCCACCGGGGCGCGGCTCCTGCCGGTCGACTCCGAGCACTCGGCGCTCTTCCAGCTGATCGGTGCCGAGCGCGCGCCGGGAACGGTCGACCGGCTCGTCCTGACCGCGTCGGGCGGGCCCTTTCGCGGCCGCAGCGACCTTTCCGGGGTGAGCGTGGACGAGGCGCTCACCCATCCCACCTGGAGCATGGGCGGCCGCATCACGATCGACTCGGCGACCCTGATGAACAAGGGCTTCGAGGCGATCGAGGCCCACCACCTCTTTGGAGTTCCCTTCGAGCGGATCGAGGTGGTCGTCCACCCGCAGTCGATCGTCCACTCGCTGATCGACCTCAACGACGGGGCCACGCTTGCCCACCTCGGCTACCCCGACATGCGGGTGCCGATCTCCTACGCCCTGCACTACCCCGAACGCGCCGACGTCGACGTGCCGCGACTAGACCTTGCCGCCGTCGGCAAGCTGGACTTCGAGGCACCCGATCTGGATACGTTCACCTGCCTGCGACTCGCGCTCGAGGCCGGCAGGGCGGGGGGGACGGCGCCCTGCGTCCTCAACGCCGCCGATGAGGTCGCCGTCGCGGCTTTCCTGGCGGGCAAGATCGACTTCACCTCGATCCCCGCCGCCATTGAGCGCGTCCTGGCGGCGATGCCGGCAACCGCACCGACCCACTTCGAAGACCTCTTTGCAGTCGACAGCGAGGCCCGCCGCCGCACCGAAGAGGCGGTTGGGGGGTTGGCAGCCGTATGAACTGGTTCTACATCTTCCTCGGCTTCTCGGCTCTGATCATCCTTCACGAGGCGGGGCACTTCTTCGCCGCCAAGGCAACTGGGATGCGGGTCGAGCGCTTCTTCCTCTTCTTCCCGCCGAAGCTGGTCTCGGTCAAACGCGGCGAGACCGAGTACGGGATCGGCGCGATCCCAGCGGGTGGCTTCGTGAAGATCAGCGGCATGAACCCCGACGAGGTGCTGCCCGAGGGGGAAGAGCACCGGGGCTACTACCAGCAGCCGGTCTGGAAGCGGATCGTCGTGATCGGCGCCGGCCCGGCCGTGAACATCGTGCTTGCATTCGCGATCCTCTTCGCCCTGGCGCTGGGCGCCAGCGACCCGACTCAGACGGTCGACGAAATCGTCCCGGGCTCCCCGGCGGCAAGCGTGTTGAAAC
>JBKPOV010000012.1:0-26266 GCA_046733315.1 Actinomycetota bacterium | reverse complement strand
GGCATGAAGGTCGGCGGCCGCCGCGAGCTGCTCATCCCGGGCAGCCTCGCCTATGGGCCAGCGGGTTCCCCGCCGGCGATCGGCCCGAACGAAACGCTGATCTTCGTGATCGACCTGCTCAAGGTCGAATAGCGCTGCCTTACCTGCCCTAACGCCTCGGTCCCCCGTTTTTGGCTTGATAAAGCGGGTACCCGCTCTTCGTGCCGGAGGAGCTGAAAGAGAGCGTCGCCGAGGACCTGCTGCGAATCGAGCACCAGCTCGCCCGCGGTGACGGCGCCACCTACGAGCGGCATCTCGCCGATGAGGCGCTCGTCGTGATCCCCGGCGAGACCCTGGACAAGCCGGCCACGATCGAGGCGATGGACTCCTCGCCCGGCTGGGACGAAGTCTCGATCGGCAAAGAGGCGGTGCGAGAGCTGGGCGACGATGCCGTGCTGCTCACTTACCTGTTTCAAGGCCGCCGCGGCGAGAACCACTACGCGGCCAGACTGTCCAGCGCCTACGTCAAAGACGTGGACGGCGGCTGGAAGCTCGCCTTTCACCAGCAGACGCCGCACCCGCCGGGCTCCTGACATTCCGACGAGCCGGGCGCGATGATCTCCGTCGTGCCGACCGCGTCGATCTTTGCCGAACGATTCACGGCCCAAGGGCTCGCCGGGCCGCCTGCGCGCGACGCCAGCGGCGTCGCCGAGCGCCTGCTCGCTGTGCAGGGGCAGGATCCGCGCGGCGCGCGCCTGGCGGTGCGGGCTCGCAGCGAGGGCCTGACCGCGGCCGATGTCGACCGGGCGCTCAGCGAGGAGCGCTCGCTGCTGATCACCTGGCTCAACCGCGGCACGCTGCACCTGGTGCGCAGTGAGGACTACCCGTGGCTGCATGCCTTGACGACACCGCCACTGCGCACCTCGGCGAACCGGCGGCTCGCGCAGGAGGACGTTTCCGCCGAGGCAGTCGAGCGTGGCGTGGCGACGATTGAGCGCGCCCTGGCCGATCAGGGCCCGCTGACGCGGCTGCAGCTCCGCGAGCGGCTCGAGGCCGCCGGGGTGCCGGTAGCTGGCCAGGCCCTCCTCCACCTTCTCTTCCTGGCCGCGGTGCGCGGGATCGCGGTTCGTGGCCCGATGGTCGGCAACGACCACGCCTACGTCCTGGCCACCGATTGGCTCGACGCCCCGAAGCCCGTGGATCGGGACGCCGCCCTCGCCGAGCTCGCCCGTCGCTACCTGATCGGTCACGCTCCCGCGGACGATCGCGATCTTGCTCGCTGGGCAGGGCTGCCCCTGCGCGACGCGCGAGCCGGCCTGGCCGCAATCGCCTCGGAGCTGGTCGAGCGGGACGACGGCCTCCTCCACCTTTCCGCCCGGCCACCCATCGCTGAGATCCCCGGCCCGCGGCTGCTTGGCCCCTTCGACCCGCTTCTGCTCGGCTGGACGTCGCGTGAGGCGGTGCTCGGTCCGCACACCCAGCTGGTCACCATCAACGGCATCTTCAAGCCCTTCGGGATGGTCAAGGGTCGGGCGGTGGCCACCTGGCGCCTCAGCCGCGGCAAGGTCACGATCGAGCCGCTCGGCCGCATCACCAAGCAGGCAAACGCGGCGCTTGCCGCCGATGCCGCCGATGTGGAACGGTTCATGGCGAGCGCCTGACCGGGCGCCCAGTCAACCGGAGGAGGCGAGATGGGACAGCCAGTAGTCCACTTCGAGGTGATCGGCAAGGACGGCGAGAAGTTGCAGAGCTACTACGCCGAGCTCTTCGACTGGAAGGTCGACGCGAGCAACGAGATGAAATACGGCCTCGTCGACCGCGAGTCGAACAGCAACGCCGAAGGCATCGGCCTCGGCGGCGGCATCGGCCAGGGCCCGGGAGGCTACGAGGGCCACGTCACCTTCTACGTCGAAGTCCCCAGCGTCGAGGAGGCCCTGAGCAAGGCCGAGTCGCTCGGCGGCAGCCGCGTGATGGGCCCCGAGACGATCATGGGCCGCATGGTCCTCGGCCAGTTCAAAGACCCCGAGGGCAACGTGATCGGCTTGATCGAGGGCGGTTCGTAGCTAGCGGAGCTTGGGGCTTTGCCAGGGCTGGGTGAGGCGGGCGGCGAGGTCGTCCGCCAGGCCGGCGACTGGGACTCGCGTCTGCTCGAGCGAGTCGCGGTCGCGGAGGGTGACGGTGTCGTCTTCCATCGTCTGGTGGTCGACGGTTATGCCCCAAGGAGTGCCGATCTCGTCCTGGCGGCGGTAGCGCTTGCCGATCGAGCCGCCCTCGTCGAACTCTGCGGGCATGCGGGCGCGCAGGTCTTTGAAGATCTCGCGGGCCTTCTCGGGCATGCCCTCCTTGGAGACAAGGGGGAGGACGGCGACCTTGTTGGGGGCTAGGTGGGGGTGGAGGCGCAGAACGGTGCGCTGGCGACCCTCGACTTCCTCGACGTCGTAGGAATCGACCAGGAAGGCGAGGGTGGCGCGGTCGGCGCCGGCGGCGGGCTCGATTACGTGAGGGACGTAGCGCTCTTTGGTCTGCTGGTCGAAGTACTCGAGCTTCTCGCCGCTGAACTTGGCGTGCTGGGTGAGGTCGAAGTCGCCGCGGTTGGCAATCCCCTCCAGCTCCGACCAGCCGATCGGGAAGAGGTACTCGACGTCGCTGGTGCCCGAGGAGTAGTGGGAGAGCTCATCGGCGTCGTGGGCGCGGACGCGGAGGAAGTCGGGGCGGATGCCGAGGTCGGTGTACCAGCGCTCGCGCAGCTCGATCCACTCGCGGTACCAGCGCTCGGCCTCGGCCGGCGGGACGAAGAACTCCATCTCCATCTGCTCGAACTCGCGGGTGCGGAAGATGAAGTTGCCGGGGGTGATCTCGTTGCGGAAGGACTTGCCGATCTGGGCGATGCCGAAGGGCGGCTTCTTGCGGGCGAAGCCGAGCACGTTCTTGAAGTTGATGAAGATGCCCTGGGCGGTCTCCGGTCGCAGGTATACCTCTGACCCCTCGCCCGCGACGGGGCCGACGTGGGTCTCGAACATCAGGTTGAACTGGCGCGGCTCGGAGAGCTCGCCACCGCACTCCGGGCAGCGCAGCTCTGCGCCCGGGTCGCCGTCTTCGGCTTCGAGCGCCTCGCGCAGGTGGTCCTCCCGCCAGCGCTTCTTGCACTTGCCGAGGCACTGCACGAGCGGGTCGGTGAAGCCCTCGAGGTGGCCGGAGGCCTCCCAGACGCGCGGGTGCTGGAGGATCGCTGAGTCGAGCGCGACGATGTCATCGCGCTCCTGCAGCATCGCCCGCCACCACTCGGCCTTGACGTTGTTCTTGAGCAGCACGCCGTAGTGGCCGTAGTCATAGGTCGAACCGAGCCCACCGTAGATCTCCGAGGAGGGGAAGACGAAGCCGCGCCGCTTGCAGAGGGCGACGATCTCCTCCATCGAGACCTCGGTCGGTCGACTCTCTTCCGTCGCTGCCACGGGGGAACCGTATAGAGGCGGCGTGGCCGAGGGCGGGCCTCCCCGGGCGCGGCTGCGATAATCCCGCCGCGATGCCGATCTACGAGTACAAGTGCGAGAACGGACACGTCTTCGACGTGATCCAGAAGATGAGCGATGAGGCGCTGAGCGAGTGCCAGGAGTGCGGTGCTCCCGCGGTGCGCGTTCTGCACCCGGTCGCCGTCCACTTCAAGGGCTCCGGCTTCTACAACACCGACTACGGCAAGAAGAAGAAGGGCGCCGCCGCCAACGGCGGTTCATCCGAGGGCGCGAGCGAGTCAAAGGGGTCGGGCGAGAGCTCCGGCGAGTCCAAGTCGAGCGACTCGAAAGCCTCCGGCGACGCCAAGCCCAAGGCCTCCATCACCAGCGAGTAGCCGACATTGACCCCGCCCTGGCGTGGTCAATGTCGGATGCGCGGCTCGCTAGCCGTTGAGCAGACGGTTGACCGCGTGGCGGCGGGCCGAGTCGGGGACTTCGACGCTGCCGGCGGGACCTTCGCCGCATTCGCCGTGGGAGCAGAGCACGTCGGTGGGGCCGCTGCCGCCGATCGCGGCTGAGAGGACGAGCTGCGGAATGGTCAGGAAGCCCATGTCGCTGACGAAGGCCTTGGGAGCGTCCCAGCCGATGATCGGGCCGTGGATGAAGTTGTAGGGGAGGCGGAGCGGGTCGGTGAGCCTGCCCTTGATGCCGTTGATCACCGCCTGCTGCGCCTGCTCGCGGTCGTAGTCGTCGTAGCCGAGCGAGTAGGCGCTCTTGCCCGGGCCGGGGCATTCGCTCACCTTGCGCACGCGTGCGTAGGCCAGCGCCTTTTCCCCGTCGAGGGTGTTCTCGCCCTTGCCCACCCGCAGCGTGACGCCGCCCTGTCCACCGCCGGCGCCGCCGGAGATGTCGGCGCAGAGCTTGTGCGGGACGTCGACCGTGACCCCGCCGACCGCGTCGATCAGGTCTTCGAAGCCGGTGAAGTTGACGATCGCGACGTGGTCGATCTCGACGTCGAGGAAGTTTTCGACCGCTTCGATCTGGGCCGCGGCGCCACCGAAGGAGTAGGCGCCGTTGATCTTCTGCGGGCTCTGGCCGGGAATTTCGGCGTAGCTGTCGCGCGGGATTGAGAGTTTGCGGAAGGCGCCGCCGCCGGCGCGGATCAGCATCAGCGTGTCGGCGCGGAATCCGCCCGCTTCGCAGCTGCCGTGGGGCGCGTCGCCGTTGGCCTGCTGTTCGAAGCACTCCTCGGAAGGCGCCGCACCCGGCTCCTTCGTGTCGGGCGGGCGGGCGTCGGTGCCGAGCACGAGGATCGTCTGCGCGCTCGGCAGTAGGAGGGGATTGCCGTGCAGCGCGTCCTTCGCGTCGCCGGAGAGCTTGAAGGCCTGTAGCTGGGCCGAGACGGCGAAAGCGAGAAAGCTGAGCAGGATCCAGCCCAGCGCCGCGATCCCGACCCACTTGAGCACCCGCTTGCCGGTCCAGCGGCGCGGCGGCCCGATGCGCTCGGGCTGCGGCTCCTTGTCACGCCGCCACCACTTCGGCGCGCGCGGAGTCCGCTCTCGCAGGCCGGAGAGATCGGGGGACCGCAGCCGAGACACCAGGCCTTTCCGGGACCGGTAGACCTTGTACTCGGGCGGCCCGGAGGGCTGCTGCTCGCCATTGTCGGCCATGAAAGACTGCCGGGAATCATGCCGATGCCCGCGGTCGTCCGTCTCTACCCTCCTACGAAGCTCGCATGAGTGCAGGGGAAATCATCGGCGTCGACCTCGGTGGAACGAAGATGCTGCTCGGCGTCCTCGACCCCGATTCGAAAGTCCTCTGGGAGAGCCGCGAGTCCTCGACCGGGCAGACCGAGGACGAGCTGGTCGACCTGTTGGTGCGCGAGGTCGAAGAGGCCCATGCCGCCCGAGCGGGGGTCGCTGCCGTTGGCTTGGGCATCCCGGCGACGATCGACCACGACAATGGCATCGCGATCTCTGCCGTCAATTTGCCGCTCGAGGACGTGGCGATCCGCGAGCTCGTCGGCGAACGCACCGGCCTGCCCGTTTTCGTCGACAACGACGCTACGGTCGCGGCTTTGGCCGAGCATCTCTACGGGGCCGCGCGCGGGGCCGAAAATGCGGTGATGCTGACGGTCGGCACCGGGATCGGCGGCGGCCTGATCCTCGGCGGCGAGGTCTACCGCGGCTCGACCGGGGCCGGGGCCGAGCTCGGCCACACGGTGATCGAGGCCGACGGGCCGCGCTGTCAGGGCAACTGCCCCGGCCGCGGTTGCGTCGAGGCGCTCGCATCGGGCACTGCGATCGGCCGCGAGGGGCGCGCAGCGGCCGAGCGTGAGCCGGAGTCCGTGCTGGGGAGGATGCTCGCCGCCGGCGAGACGATCGACGGCAAAGCGGTCACCGAGGCGGCCCTCGGCGGCGACGCGAGGGCGCGCGGGGTCTTCGACCTGATCGGCTCGCGCCTCGGCGTCGCCCTGGCCAGTTTCGCCAACATCTTCGAGCCGGAGGTCTTCGTAGTCGGCGGGGGCGTGATCGCCGCCGGCGACCTCTTGCTGGATCCGGCGCGGCGGGAGCTGGAGGAGCGAGCCCTGCCGCCGATGAAGCGCATCCCTGTGGTCGCCGCCGAGCTGGGCCCCGACGCCGGGATGATCGGCGCGGCGGCGATGGCGCGGATCGAGCTCGAGGGCGGCAAGGGCTGATGCCGGGCGAGCTGATCGTCTGCCCGACGCCGATCGGCAACCTCGACGACGTCACGCCGCGCGTGCGCGAAGCGCTGGTCGCCGCCGACTGGATCGCCTGCGAGGACACCCGCCGCACCGGTGGCCTGCTCGACAAGCTCGGCATCCGCCCGGCGCCGCCGCTGATCTCCAACCACGAGGGAAACGAAGCGCCGCGGGCGACCGAGCTGGCGCAGCGGATCGAGCGGGGCGACATCGTCGCGCTGGTCTCCGACGCCGGCATGCCGGCGATCTCCGACCCGGGCTACCGGCTGATCCGCCGCTGCATCGAACGCGACCTCGACGTCACGGTGCTGCCGGGACCGTCCGTCGTCCCCGTGGCCCTAGTCGCCTCGGGCCTGCCAACGGACCGCTGGCGCTTCGAGGGTTTCCTGCCGAAGCGCTCCGGTGAGATGGAGCGCGTGCTGCGCTCGGCGGAGACCGTGATCGCCTTCGAGTCGCCGCGCCGGGTCGGCGAGTCGCTGGCGGCGCTGGCCGCGATCGCTCCCGACCGCCCCGCCGCCGTCTGCCGCGAGCTGACCAAGATGCACGAGGAAGTCGCCCGCGGCTCGCTGGCCGAACTGGCGCGCCGCTTCCGCGGCGACGTCAAGGGGGAGATCGTCCTGGTGATTGCCCCGGCCGCCGCCGAGGAGCACGACCGCGACGTCGGCTTCGCCGTCGACGCGCTGCGCCACCTCGTCCAGTCGGGCGCCCGCCCGCGCGCCGCCGCCAGCGTCGTCGCGGCGCTCACCGGAACCCGAGCGAACGATCTCTACCGGGCGTTGACCGGCCGCGAGCCCCGCCGCTGAGCGCCTACTAGTCTGGCCCGCAGTGCCCTACTACGTCACCACCCCGATCTATTACGTCAACGCGGAGCCGCACCTCGGCCACGCCTACTCGACGATGGCCGCTGACGTGCTGGCGCGGCATATGCGCCAGCGGGGGGAGGACGTCTTCTTCCTCACCGGCACGGATGAGCACGGCGAGCCGATCGAGACGGCGGCCGAACGCGAGGGGATCTCGCCGCAGGAGCTGGCCGATCGCAACGCCGCCAAGTTCGAGGCGCTGGGGCCGATTATCGGCGCCACCAATGACTTCTTCATCCGCACCTCCGACCCGCGCCACAAGGCGAAGGTCGCCGAGATCATGCAGCGGGTCTACGACAACGGATGGGTCAGCAAGGGCACCTACGAAGGCTGGTACTGCCCGCGCTGCGCCGACTTCAAAACCGAGCGCGAGCTCGGCCCCGGCAACACCTGCCCGATCCACGAGATCCCGCTCGAGAAGGTCCGTGAGGAGAACTGGTTCTTCCGCCTCTCCGCCTTCCAGGCGCAGCTCGAAGGCCTCTACGAGGAGCGCCCTGATTTCGTCGTGCCCGACTTTCGCCGCAACGAGGCTGTCTCGTTCATCAAGGGTGGGCTCGAGGACGTCTCGCTCTCGCGGCCGGCGCTGAAGTGGGGGCTGCCGCTGCCCTGGGACCCCGAGCAGCGGATGTACGTCTGGTTCGACGCGTTGCTCAACTACGTCACCGCGCTCAGCTTCGCCCGCGAGGGAGAGGACCTCACCGAGCGCTTCTGGCCCGCGACGCTGCATGTGCTGGGCAAGGACATCCTCAAGTTCCACGCGGTGATCTGGCCGGCCCTGCTCTGGGCGGCCGACCTAGAGCCGCCGCGGCGGATGACGATCCACGGCTACCTGCTGATGGGCGAGAAGAAGATGTCGAAGTCGCTCGGCAACGTGCTCGATCCCTTTGAGGTGATCGAGCGCTTCGGCTCCGATGCGCTGCGCTACTACTGCTTCCGTGAGGTCAGCTTCGGTCAGGACGGCTCAATCTCGACCGCCGGCTTCGAGGCCCGCTACGAGACTGAGCTGGCCAACGACTACGGCAACCTCGCCAGCCGCGTGCTGGCGATGGTCGAGCGTTACCGCGCCGGCATCGTCCCAAAAGCAGCCGTGGACGCGGTGCTGGCCGAGGACTTCGAAGGCGTCGTGCCTCGCTTCAGCGAGCTGCTCGACCGGGCCGAGCTGAGCCAGGCGCTGGAGGTTGCCTGGACGCTCGTGCGGCGGCTCAACCGCTACGTCGAGGAGACGCAGCCCTGGGTGCTGGCCAAGGACGAGGCCGACCCGGCGCGGCTCGACGAGGTCCTCTACAACCTGATCGAGGGCCTGCGCGTGACGACCCTGCTGCTCGTCCCCTATCTGCCGAAGACGAGCGAGGTCCTGCTCACGGCGCTGGGCGAGGACGCGCGTGCTCTCGCCGATCTCGGCTCGCGGGCCGGCGGCCAGAGCGTCGAGCGTGTGCCGCAGCTCTTCCCCAAGATCGAGCCACCCGCCTGATGGCGGCGGTCCTTGCCGCTCGCGCCCTGCGCAAGTCCTACCGCGGCAAGGAAGCACTGGCGGGCGTCGAGCTTGAGGTCGGCTCCGGGGAATTGCTGGGCCTGCTGGGGCCAAACGGCGCCGGCAAGTCGACCCTGACCAAGATCGCCTGCGGCCTGGTCAGGCCGACCGCGGGCGGAGTCGAGGTGCTCGGCAAGCCGGCTGGCTCGGCGCCGGCGCGCGCCGCGATTGGCTACCTCGCCGAGCTGTTCCGCTTTCCCGGCTGGTGCTCCGCCGAGGAGCTGCTGCAGCTGCACCAGCGGCTCTCGGGCTCAACGGGCGGCCTGGCCGAGCGGGCCGAGCTGCTCGAGCTGGTCGAGCTCAGCGACGCGGCTGCCACGCGAGTGGAGACGATGTCGAAGGGGATGCAGCAGCGGCTCGGCATCGCCCAGGCGCTGGTCGGGTCCCCGCGCCTGCTGTTGCTCGACGAGCCGACGAGCGCCCTCGATCCGGTCGGCAGGCGGATCGTCCGCGGGCTGCTCGAAGAGCTGCGGCGCCGCGACGTCGCCGTCCTGCTCAACTCGCACCTGCTCAGCGAGGTCGAGCTGGTCTGCGACCGGGTGGCGATCATCGCCGACGGCAAGCTGGTCCAGGAGGGGCGGCCGGCGGATCTCGAGCGCTCGCGCGGCGTGGAGGTCGAGACCGCCACGGGGGTGAAGCTCTTCGAGGGAGCCGGCCGCGACGAGGCGCCCGAGATAGTCGCGCAGCTGGTCGCCGCCGGCGAGCGAATCCACCGGGTCGAGGTGCTGCGCAGCTCGCTGGAGGACGTATACCTCGACGCAGTGCAGGGCCGGACGGGCTGAGCTCGGCGATGGCGCGTTCCGTCTCGACGGTGATCGGCTACGCCCTGCGAGAGGGACTGCGCCGCCGCGTCTTCCTCGCCGTCCTGGTTCTCTCGCTCGGCTTCCTCGCGCTCTATGCCGTCGGTGCTCACTTCGCCTTCCGCGACGCCCGCGGCTTCGCCGGCGCGGAAGCCGGGATCCTCGATCCGAAGGCCTTCACCGGCGCGACGATCTTCGGCCTGGCGATGTTCACCTCGCTCTTCCTCGGCTCCGTTCTCGCCGTCTTCCTGACGCTGGGGATCGTGCGAGGGGACGCCGAGAGCGGCCTGCTGCAGCCCCTTGTCGTTCGCCCGATCGGCCGCACGACGTTGCTGCTCTCGCGCTTCCTCGCCGCCGCCGTCCTCGCCGCCGCTTACGTGATCGCCGTCTATGCCGCCGCGCTGGCGATCACCTGGCAGGCGGGCCACTGGGCGCCCGACCACCTGATCGGTCCCGCCCTGGCGCTCGCCTTCGCTGTGTCGATCGTCGCCGCGCTCTCGCTGCTCGCCTCCACCGTGCTCTCGGTGACGGCGCAGGGAATCGTCGTCTTCATGGTCTACGGCGCCGGCCTGACCGCCGGGCTGCTCGCTCAGATCGGCAACGCGATCAACTCCGACACCCTGCACTCGATCGGGCGTACGGCCAGCTGGACCCTGCCCTTCGAGGGCCTCTACGCCGCCAGCCTGCACGCCCTGATCTCAGACACCTCCGGCCTAACCGGCGTCGTCCTGCAGCTCGGCCCCTTCGGCGGCTCCGAAGCCGCGGGCCCGGGCCTGATCCTCTGGGCCTTCGCTTACACCGTAGGGGTGCTCGCCCTTGCGGCCGCGGCCTTCGCCCGGCGCGACCTCTGAACGCTGCCAGGCCAATCCCGGTAGGGGTGGAACGTCTTGTACTTTTTGGGCGCCAACCTCGCGGCGCCAGCAACACCGTCCCCATCCAAAAAGTTAAGTGGAACCCCTACCGGGATTGGCCTGGGCCTCGGACACCGTGTCGGGCCCAAGCTGACCCGGCTCGGTGTAACCGCACAGCGCCATCGTCAGGTCGAGCTCTGCGAGGACCATCTTGAGCACGGTTTCGACTCCCTGCTGGCCCTCCAGGGCGAGGCCCAGACGTAGGGGCGGCCAAGGCAGACGGCGTCGGCGCCGAGGGCGAGCGCCTTGATCGCGTCGCTGCCGCTGCGCACGCCGCTGTCGAAGAGGATCGTCAGGTCATCCCCGGCGGCTTCGGCGATCGCCGGCAGGGCGTCGAGGGAGGCGATGGCGCCGTCGACCTGGCGGCCGCCGTGGTTGGAGACGACGATGCCGTCGAGGCCGCGCTTGGCCGCCTCGAGCGCATCGTCGGGATGCTGGATGCCCTTGATCAGGATCGGCAGCTCGGTCTGCTCGCGCAGCCAGCCGAGGTCCTCCCAGCTCAGCGACGGGTTCGCCTGGATGCCGAGGAAGTGGCCGGTTGCGGCGCCGACGTTCTCCTCGGGGGTCTCGTCGAGGGCGGCGCGGAAGACCGGGTCCTGGAAGTAGTTGGCGACGCCGACGCCGTTGAGGAAGGGCAGCCAGGCCTGCTGCAGGTCGCGCGGCTTCCAGCCAGGGATGAAGGTGTCGACGGTGAGCACGATCGCGCCATAGCCGGCGGCCTCGGCACGCCCGACGAAGCTGGCGGCGAGCGCCCGATCGTTGGGCCAGTAGAGCTGGAACCAGCGCGGCGCCTCTCCTGCGGCGTCGGCGATCTCCTCCAGGGTGAAAGCGGAGGCGGTGCTGGCGATCATAGGCAGGCCGAGGCTGGCCGCCGCACGCGCCGTCGCCAGCTCGCCTTCCTCGTGGACGGCCTTCTGGACACCGATCGGCGCCAGCATCAGCGGCGCCGGCATCGCCGTGCCCAGCAGCGTGGTGGAGAGGTCGCGCTCGGCGACGTCGCGCAGCATCCGCGGCACGATGCGCCGCCGGCGGAACGCCTCGCGGTTTGCATCCATCGTGTCCTCGCTGCCTGCCCCGGCGAATACGTAGTTGGCCGTTCGCTCGTCCATCGCCTCGCCGGCGAGGCGCTCGAGCTCGGCCACCGCGACCGGGATCGATGGCGTCTCGCCGCCTAGCCCGAGCGCGTAGATCTGGCGGTAGTAGTCGGCGAAGTCGGCCATGCGCGGGAAGGCTACCCGCGCGAGGATAGGCTGGGGCGGCCGTGATCGATTCCCACACCCACCTCTTTCTCTGCGAGCGGCCCGAGGGCGAGGTCGTCGCCGCAGCTCGTGAGGCTGGGGTGGAGCGAATGCTCAATGTGGGCCTCGACGCGGAGTCGAATCTCACCGCGATCGCCGCGACAGAGCGCAACGACGGCGTCTTCGCAACGGTCGGCTGTCACCCGACCGAGGCGGCCGGATTCGATGACGCCCGCGCCGAGGAGATCGCCCGGCTGGCGGCTGAGAACGAGAAGGTGCGGGCGATCGGCGAGACCGGGATCGACTACTACCGCGAAACGGCAAGCCGGGAGGAGCAGCGGCGCGCCTTCGAGGCCCAGATCGAGATCGCCCGCGACCGCGGCCTGCCGATCGTGATCCACGCTCGCGATCCGGACGGCGAGACCGGGGCGGTCGACGACGTCTTCGAGATCCTCGACCGCCACGGCGAGGGCGTAGCGGTGATCCTGCACTGCTTTCTCGCTCCCTGGCGGGTCGAGGACGCGATTGAACGCGGTTGGTACTGCTCCTTCTCCGGCATCGTCACCTTCCCCAGCGCCGAGGAGCTGCGTGAGGCTGCCGCCAAGCTGCCCGACGAGCTGGTCCTGGTCGAGACCGACGCGCCCTACCTGGCGCCCCAGCCGGTGCGCGGCAAGCCCAACGAGCCCGCCCACGTGGTCTCCACCGCCGAGGTCGTCGCCGAGGTCCGCGGCGTCTCCTACGCCGAGCTGGAGCAGACGGTCGAGGCCAACGCCCGGGCGCTCTTCGGCTGGTAGCCGTGGTCAGACTTGGGCAGAACTTCCTGTCCGACCCGAACCTGCTCGACGCGATCGTCCGCGACGCGGAGTTGAGTGAGGGCGACGTGGTGCTCGAGGTCGGCGCCGGCGAAGGCGTGTTGAGCGAGCGCTTGGCCGCGGTGACGACCCACTTGCACTCGGTTGAGCTCGACCGGCGGCTCGAGGACGTCCTAGCGCCCCTGGCCTCGCGGCCGAACGTGAGCCTGCACTGGGAGGACGCAATGCGGATCGATTTTGCGGCGCTGCGGCCGGTGCCGACGACCGTCGTCTCCAACCTCCCCTACGCGGTGGCGACCCCGGTGATCCTGCGCACGATCGAGCAGCTGCCCTCGCTGCGGTCCTGGACCGTGATGGTGCAGCGCGAGATCGCCGACCGGCTGCGCGCCGCGCCCGGCAGCCGCACCTACGGGTCGCCCAGCGTGATCGTCCAGCTGGCTTGCGAGGTCCGCCTGCTGCGCAAGGTCGACCCCGCGGTCTTCCGCCCGCGGCCTCGCGTCGACTCGGCGATCCTGGCCCTGCGCCGCACCGGCCCGGGCGCCGACCCGGCGACGCGCGATCTGGTCAGGGCTGCCTTCGCCCACCGCCGCAAGGCACTCGCACGCTCGGTCGAGCACGTGCGGCCCGGCTCGCTGGACGCGATCAGATCTGCGCTCGAGGCGCTCGGCCTACCAGTGGACAGCCGCGCCGAGCAGCTCTCTCCCGATGAGTTCCGAGCATTGGCCAGGGGTATGTCCCGGTAGGGGTGGAGCGTCTTGTACTTTTTCGCCCACCCCGCCCACGGTAGACAACTTCCACTCCACCGAAAAAGTTAAGTGGAACCCCTACCGGGACATACCCCTTTGCGGATCTCTGCTCCAGCCAAGCTCAACCTCTGCCTCTACCTCGGCGCCCGTCGCGAGGACGGCTTGCACGAGCTCTGCTCGCTGTTCGAGCCACTCACCCTTGCCGACCTGATCACGCTTCCGACATTGACCACACCAGGAGGGGGTCAAAGTCGGATGGGCGCCGAGCGCGACGAAGTGGTCTGCCCGGGAGTTGAGGGAGAGAACCTGGTCGCGCGGGCGCTCGCCGCCCTGCGCGAGCGTGGCTGGCGGCACCCGCCGCTGCGGGTCGAGATCGAGAAGCGCATCCCGGTCGCCGCCGGACTCGGCGGCGGCAGCGCCGACGCGGCGGCGATCCTCCGCCTGGCCGCTGGAGAGGTTGCGGGCCTGGACGAGATCGCGCTTGAGCTGGGCGCCGATGTGCCCTCGCAGCTGAGGCCGGCGCTCGCCCTTGTGCGCGGCGCGGGGGAGAGAGTCGAGCGGTTGCCGGAGCCGGCGTCGCACGCCGTCGTCCTCCTGCCAGGGGGAGGAGGGCTCGCCACTGCCGCGGTTTTTGCCGAGGCGGATCGGCTCGGCCTCGGCCGCACCGCGGAAGAGCTCGACGAGCTGGAGGGGGGACTGCGGGCGGCGGCAGGCGCTGGCGCCTCACCGCTCGCCTTTCCCGAGCTGCTCGTCAACGACCTCGAGCCGGCCGCTTGCTCGCTGCGGCCGGACATCGGCGACGCGCTCGACGCGCTGCGTGCCGCTGGTGCTCCTCATGCTCTGCTCACCGGCTCGGGGCCGACCGCGTTTGGGCTCTTCGACACGCTCGCTGCGGCGCAGGAGGCGGCGAGCGGGCTCGATCGCGACGACGCGATCGTCTGCGAGGCGGGGAGGGGGCCGTGAAGCTGCCCGGCGAGGGAGGGGGCAAAAACCGCAAACGTGTGCTGATCGCGGTGATTGCCGCCGCGGTCGCCTTCGGCTACTACCTGATTAGCCGCCAGCTCGGTCACCTCGACCTGCAGGGCTTGCTCGAAGACGTCTCCAACACGCTCGGCGCCTGGACCTACCTGCTCGTCGGGTTCTTCGCCTTCGCCGAGACCGGCGCTTTCGTCGGCCTGGTCGTACCCGGCGAGACCGTGATGCTGCTCGGCGGTGCCGTCGCCGGCCAGGGCGCGATCAACATCTACCTGCTGATCGCGATCGCTTGGTTCTCGGCCTGGGCGGGCGATACGACCAGCTTCTTCGTCGGCCGGCGGCTCGGCCGCGAGTTCGTGATCAAGCACGGGCCGCGGGTCGGGATCGGCCACGAGCGCTTCGAAAAGGTCGAGGACTACTTCTCCCGCCACGGCGGCAAGACGATCTTCATCGGCCGCTTCATCAGCCTCGTGCGCGCCTTCGCCCCGTTCATCGCCGGCAGCTCCGGCATGCGCTACCGCGACTTCGTCCCCTACAGCATCCTCGGCACAGGGCTCTGGGCCAGCGCCCACATCCTGGTCGGCTACTTCTTCTCGCGCAGCATCGAGAGCGCCGCCGAGTACGCCGGCCGCGGCGCCTTCTTGCTGGCTACGACGATCGTCGTGATCGTGATCGTGGTCGCCGCGGTCCGTTATCTCCGCGTCGAGGAGAACCGGCGGGCCATCGTCGCCTGGTTGGATGCGCACGCGGCGACTCGCTGGCTCGTCTCGCTGACGCGCCGGTTCAGCCCGCAGCTGCAGTTCCTCTGGGAGCGGGTCACGCCCGGTGGCACCTTCGGCCTCGAGTTCACCTCGTTGATGGCGATCCTCGCCGTTTCCAGCTTCGTCCTGATCGCCTACACGGTGATCGTCAACGGCGACGCCGGCCCGACGCCGGGCGACACGACGGCGATCGAAATCGCCGAACGGCTGCGGGCGGGCTGGCTGACCGACCTTGCCAAGGCCTTCACCCAGCTCGGCTCATCTGCGGTGACCGGCCTGCTGGCGCTCGCGGCCGCGGCGCTGCTCGTGGCCCGGCGGCGCTGGGCGGAGCTCGGCGTCCTGCTCGGCGGCGTCGTGCTGATCTTCGCGGGCGCCCACGAGATCAAGGACGCGGTCGACCGGCCACGGCCCGCGGGCGGTCTGATCGACACTTCAGGGCCGTCGTTCCCCAGCGTGCACGCCGCCTACTCGACCTTCTACGTCTGGCTCGCGGTGACGATCGTGATGCGCCTGCGACCGGGCATGGCGCGCGGCACTCTCGTCGTCACGGCCGGCATCGCGCTGACGGCTCTCGTCGGCCTTTCCCGGGTCTACCTCAACGTTCACTACCTCAGCGACGTGAGCGCCGGTTGGGCTCTGGGAGCCACATCCTTCTCGCTCTGCGCGGCCGTCGCGCTTGTCATCACGACGGTGCGCCAGAATGATCGCCGTGTTGCCGCTGGCACTGCAGAAGATTGAGAATGAGTACCTGCTGTTCGCCGCCGCCGGGCTGATCACCCTGACCACCTTCGTCGGGCTGATCCTGGTGCCGGCGCTCAGTTCCTACGGTCGAATCTGGGAGAAGGCGGCAGCGGGAGTCCTCTCGGTCTTCGTGCTTGCGGCGCTGGTGCTCGTGGGCGTCGTCGCCGGGCTGGCGATCGTCTACTACTACAACGACATCGCCAATCTCCTAAACGGCAACTAGCTGGGGATAATGGGGGCCATGCCAGCGGCCTCCAAAGGGACGAAAACGCCTGCAAGCGCGCAGGAAGAGGGCACCCTCGACGCGCTCGCCGAGGCGGTCGAATCGGGCGCTGGATTGCCCGCGGTCGCTCGCGCCGCGGCCAAAGTTCTCGGCGCCAGCGTCGTCCTGATCGACCGCTCCAGCGCCGTCTTGGCCGTGGCGGGAGCATCGCCTGATCAGGAGAAGAAGCTGCTGGCCGGTGGCGAGCAGGTAACGCGGGTCGAGTTGCGGGTTGCGGACAGCGCCGTGGGCGAGCTGCGCTACCGCGGATCGACGCCGCCCGATCCGGCAATCGCTCGCATGGTGACGACGTTGCTCGCCCTCGAGCTGGAGCGCTCGCGCTCGCCGGAGTGGGAGAGCGAGGAGATGGCTGGGACTTTCGTCGCCGCGGTGCTGGCCCGCGAGGTGACCGACCGCGGCGACATCCTCGCCCGCGGCGCCGAGCTCGGCGCCGATCTCGAGCAGGGGGCGGGAGTGCTGATCTTGCACGCGGCGCCGCGTGCGGCACAGACCGGCGAGTGGCGCGCCCGCGTGCTGACCCTGGCGCAGCGGGCGCTGCGCTCACTCGCCCCGGGCTCGCTGGCCAGTCCCGATGGGGAGGAGGCGGCCGAGATCGCGGTGATCGTCCCGGCCGAGAACGACGTCCGCGTCGAGCGCGCCGCAACCGGCCTGGCGCGGGAGCTGGAGGACAGCCTCTCCGGCTTCCACCTGACGATCGGGCGCAGCCGCCACGCCGCCGACCCGGTTGACCTCTACCGCGCTGGCAACGAGGCCCGCCTGGCGGTCAACGTCGGCGAGGCCGAAGGACGCCCGCTGCTGGCCTTCGAGGACACCGGCTCCTATCGACTACTGCTGCCGGCGATGAGCGAGGACCCGCGCGAGCTGGAGCGCTTCTACGCTGAGACGATCGCCCCCCTCGTCGCCTACGACGAGCAGTACGAGACCGAGCTGGTGACGACGGTGGAGGCCTACCTCGACAACGACGGCAACGTCGCCGCAACCGCCAAACAGCTCTTCACCCACCGCCACACGATCCGCTACCGGCTCGAGCGGGTCAAGGAGCTCTGCGGCCATGACGTCTCCGCCACGGAGGGTCGCGAGAAGCTCGGCCTCGGCCTCAAAACCATGCGGGTGCTCGGCATCGCCTCCCCGCGTGGCCCGGCGATGGAGCCCGGCGCCGAAGCCGGCAAGGTGCGCCGCAGCAACGAGGAGTAGCGCCTCAGTTCCGGGAGGAGGACTTGAACCCCCGCTTCCAGGACCAAAACCTGGCGTGCTACCAACTACACCATCCCGGAACGAGCTTCGAGCCTAGCGCCACCGAAACGGTTGGCGCGTCCGCCGGGGCGCTTAGGGTCCACCACATGGAGATGCGCACCGCGGCCATGGACCCCGAGATTCGTGAGGGGTTGCGGCGCAGCTGGAAGGCATTGATGGCCGTCGGAGTCGTGGCGATCTTCATCGGTTGCGTGGCGATCCTCGTGCCGGCGGTCGCCTCGGTAGGGACCGCGATCTTCATTGGCTGGATCCTCGTCATCGCGGGGTCGTTCCTAGTCGCAGGCGCTTTCATGGCGCACTCGATCGGCAGCGTGATCCTGCGCTTGATCTGGGCCCTATTGACGGTCGTCGTCGGCCTCTGGCTGATTGTCGAACCGCACAACGGCACGCTGACCCTGACCCTGGTCCTCGGGATCTACTTCCTCTTCATGGGACTGACCAGGATCGCTGTCGCCTTCGCCGCCCGCGGCCAGGAAGGCGCCGGCCTCGTCGGTCTCAGTGGCGTCGCCGGCCTCCTGGTCGGCATCCTCATCCTCGTCGAGCTCCCCAGCAGCGCTGATTGGGCGATCGGGCTCCTGGTAGGGATCGACCTGATCTTTGCTGGCTGGATGCTGACTTCCGTTGCCCTGGTTGGCAGGGATCTCTCGCGGGAGACGTGAGGTGAGGAGGGGCACATGACCCCTCTCACCACTACGATCCTGGGGTGAGTTCGCCACTCGTGCTCGTCATGGCGGCCGGAGAGGGCACGCGTATGCGCTCTTCGATGCCGAAGATGTTGCATCCCGTCTGTGGGCGGCCGATGGTCGCTTGGCCGATTCTCGCTGCACGCGAGGCCGGAGCGGGGCAGGTCGCCGCGATCGTCTCTCCCAACCAGGACATCGTCCAGGGCCTGCCCGATCGGGTCGAGATCGTGACCCAACCTAAGCCCGACGGGACGGGAGGAGCGGTGCGGGCTGCGCTGCCGCTGATCGAAGAGGCCGAAACCGTTCTGGTGCTCTCCGGCGACCACCCGTTGATCACCGCCGAGAACATTGCCGGCCTCCTCGACGCCCACGAGAAGGAGGGGGCTGCGGCGACGATGCTGACTATCGAGCTCGATGAGCCGGGTTCCTACGGCCGTGTGGTTCGCACCGATGAGGGCGAGGTCGAGCGTGTGGTTGAGGCCAAGGCCGCCGGGGACGCCAGCGCTGAGCAACTGGCTATTCGTGAGATCAATGCGGGCACCTACGTCTTCCAGGCGGGCCCACTCGCCGAGGCGCTCGGGCAGCTCTCCAACGAGAACGCCCAGGGCGAGTACTACTTGCCCGATGCGATTCCGGCCCTGCGCGACGCGGGCCACAAGGTCGCTGCCCACCTCTCCGAGGACCTCGGGGTGACGATGGGTGTCAACAACCGCGCTGATCTCGCTGCGGTCGAGAGGCTCGCCCGCGAGCGTCTTCTCGAGGCCCACATGCTGGCCGGCGTCACGGTCGTCGATCCGGGCTCGACCTGGGTGGACGTCGGGGTCGAGATCGAGCCTGACGCGCGAATCGAGCCCGGGACCAGCCTCCGCGGCGAGACCAAGGTCGGCGCCGGCACCACCGTTGGCCCGCTCAGCACCTTGATCGACACCGAGCTCGGCACCAACGCCTCGGTGCCGCACTCCTATCTGGTCGATTGCGTCGTCGGCGACAACGCCAATGTCGGGCCCTTCGCTTACCTGCGCCCGGGCGCCCAGCTCGAGCAGGGCGCCAAGGCCGGCACTTTCGTCGAGATCAAGAACTCGCGCATTGGCGCCGGCGCCAAGGTGCCTCACCTCGCCTATGTGGGTGACGCGGACGTCGGCGCTGGCAGCAATCTCGGAGCCGGCTCGATCACCGCCAACTACGACGGTTTCCGCAAGAACCGGACTGTGATCGGCGAGAACGCCCGGCTCGGCGTTGACACGATGCTGATCGCCCCGGTAGAAGTCGGCGACGGTGCTTACACTGGCGCCGGGGCAGTGATCAAGAGCGACGTGCCCGACGGGGCGCTCGCCGTCAGCGAGAACGAGCAACGGAATATCGAGGGCTACGCCGCCCGCAAGGCCGCCAAGATGCAGGAGGAGCAAACCCCGTGAGCACGATCGAGGAGCGACCCGAGACGGTGCCGGTAAGCGCCATCACCCACGACTATTCGAAGCGGCTGATGGTCTTCGGCGGGCGCAGCTCGATGGAGCTCGCCGCCAAGGTCGCCGGCAAGCTCGATCTCGACCTCGGCCAAGTGACCTTGAAGACCTTCGCCAACGGCGAGGTCTACTGCCGCTACGAGGAGTCGATCCGCGGCGCCGACGTCTTTCTCGTCCAGTCGACCAGCGCCAACGAGCAGTCGGAGATGACGCCGAACGACTCCCTGATCGAGCTGCTGACGATGATTGACGCGGCCCAGGGCGCCTCCGCTCACCGCATCATCGCCGTGATGCCCTGGTACGGCTACGCCCGCCAGGACAAGAAGTCGGCGCCGCGCGAGCCGATCTCGGCCCGCATCGTTGCCAAGTGCCTGGAGGGGGTCGGCGTTGACCGGGTGCTGACGATGGACCTCCACGCCGGCCAGGTACAGGGCTTCTTCCACGTCCCGGTCGACCACATGACGGCGATGCCGATGCTGACCCAGTGGTTCGCCGATCAGTATCCGGCCGAGGACCTAGTGATCGTCTCCCCCGACGCCGGCCGGGTAAAGACGGCGCGCAACTTCGCCCGCCGCATCGGCACCCACTGGGCGGTGATGGAGAAGGAGCGTCCCGCTCAGCAGGTGGCCGAGATCGGCTACGTCGTCGGCGACGTCAAAGACAAGACCGCGGTCCTGGTCGACGACATGATCGACACCGCCGGCACCCTCTGCGCCGCCGCCCAGACCGTGCTCGACGAGGGCGCCGCGCGGGTGATCGCCTGTGCCACGCACGGCGTCTTCTCCGGGCCAGCCTACGAACGGCTCGCCTACGAGAACTCCGGGATCGAGCAGATCGTCGTCAGCGACACGATCCCGCTGCGCCCGGGCGCGCCCCAGAACATCACCGTGCTCTCGACGGCCGGCACCTTCGCCGACTCGATCCGCCGCATCTTCACCGACGACTCAGTCTCCGAGATCTTCGCCGGTGAGAATCAGCTCTTTTGAGCGGGCGGCTGCGCCTGGTCGGCCACAAGGGCGCTGACCTGATCGCGCCGGGCAACACGGTCGAGAGCTTCCACGCCGCCGCAGGGGCCGGCGTTGACACGATTGAGCTCGATGTGCTTTGGCTGCGCGATGCCCACCTGCCGCTGGAGCAACGGGCGCCGCTGGTCGTCGCTCATGACTGGGGCGATGCCGAAAGGCGCACGCCGCTGAAGCTGACCGAGGCGCTCGACGCTTTCCTCGAGCCGCCGCTGCGGGAGCTGGAGGTCGACATCGACATCAAGCTGCCGGGTCGCGAGGAGGAGATCGTCGCCGCGCTGCGGGAGCGCGAGCTGATCGACCGGGCGATGGTCTCGACGATGGAGCTCTACTCGCTCGGCCGGGTCCTCGAGTTGGAACCGGCGCTGCGGCGCGGCTGGACCTATCCCAAGGTGACCAAGGACTGGACCTCGAAGCGCTGGGCGAAGGGCCCAATGCTGGCGGCGCTGATGGCGATGCGCCAGCGCCTTCCTGGCCTCGCCGCGGAGAAGCTCCCCAAGCTCGGCGTCGAGTCGATGTGGGTCTACCACCCCCTCGTAAGCCGCCGCCTCGCCCGCATCACCAAGCTCGCCGGAGTCGAACTAATCGCCTGGACCGTCGACGACTTGTCCCGAATGGAGCGCCTAGTAGCCGCTGGCGTCGACGGCCTAGTCTCCAACGACCCCCGCCTCTTCGCCAACCTGCCCTGAGGCCGGGCCTCCCCGCCCCGCCCATTCCGCTCCGGTGCGCCTTTTGCGGTCATAGACCGCAAAAGGCGCACCGGAAACGTGATCAGGCCTTCAGCATGCGGGCGATGCGGTTGACGACAGCGTTGGGTTCGTCTCGGACCTGGGCCCAGGTGACGCGGGCCGTGCGGTAGCCGGCGGCGATGAGGAGCTGATCACGCCAGCGATCGCGTTGGAACGCAGCGGACGTGCTGTGGGTCTCTTCACCGTCGGTTTCGATCACCAGCCGTTGCTCTTCCCAGAGTAGGTCGACCTCTAGGTATCGGCCCTCGACCCGTAGCTTGACGTTGGTGCGAGGGATCGGCAGACCTTCCTCGATGAGTTGAGGGAGGAGGCGGGCCTCCAACCTGCTTCGAAGCCGAGGACGTGGCTCTGCGGAGTTTCGCCACCCGGCCAGGACCGTGCGCAGGCGTGGGGCTCCGCGCCTGCGGCCTCGTGACAGAACAAGGTCAATCTCGTCCACATCGAGCTGTCGCAGGATCGCTGCCTGCTCGACGAGTGTCCTAAGTCGTGTCCAACCTGATTCCCCCGCCATGTCCACGATGGTGCGGGAGATCGTGGTGCACGGGATGCCGTCCCGGACTTCGATTTCGTCAGGGAGGGGCAACCGCACGCGGTGCCAGCGGATGCCGGCGATCTTGCGTCCCGACCAGTCTGGCGGAATGACGTGAACGACGCCGAGCTGCTTGCTCCACAGACCGAGCAGCTCGGCGGCACTACCGTGCGAGAGAACGGTCCCCCGCTCGCAGGCGAGTACGGCGGCGAGCAAATGGCCTTGTCGGCCTATTGCGCGGTGGCCAACGGCGAACGTGCCGCGAAAAAGCGGCTGAAGGTATCCAGACGCCACCCGGTCACTGATCGCGTCCTCACTCAGCGCGAGAGCGCGCAGTTGCCCGCGCGAAATAACGCCGTGCTGCTGAGACGCGGCCTGCGCGATCGCATGGTTTTGGTTTCCGGTGCGCCTTTTGCGGTCTATGACCACATAAGGCGCACCGGAGCGGGAGTCGCCCCCCGGTGGGACCGAGCGCTTGGGTTAGACGGTGCCGGGGGTGGCCGTGGGTGGGGCGTTGCGGCCGCCACGGCGCTTCACGGCTGAGTTGAGCTCCTCGGGGGTGAAGCCGCCGACCGCCTCGCCATCGAGCGCGTAGCGGTAGAGGGCGACGCCGAAGATGTTGCTGAGGGCGCTGGAGACGAGCATCGAGATCGCCAGGCCGATTACGCCGAGCACCAGCAGCAGCGCGCCGGCGAAGCCGGCCGATGCCCAGATCAGGAAGCCGGCGGCGATCAGCAGGACCGACGGCAGGACGCCGAAGAGGAAGACGGCGCCGCCGATCGCGATGTTGCCGGTCACCTGGGCGCCCCAGCGGGACTTGAAGAGGCTGGAGGAGCGCTTCAGGGTCTGAAACGGGCCGGTCCCCTCGAGCGCGATCACCGGTACGGCGAGGAAGGTGATCAGCGACCAGCCGATCGCGAGCAGGCGGCCAGCGATCTGGCCGATCGCGCCCTGGTTCTCGAGCGCGCTGAGGGCGACGCCGAGCGTGGCCGAGAGCGCCGCCCAACCGGCGATCTGGGAGAAACGCGCGCGTGCGACGGCAAGGCCGTCATCGACGCTCGCCTCCTGGCCCTGGAAGATCATGTTCGCCGCCGCGGCGAGGCCGACGCTGAAGTAGGTGCCGATCAGGGAGAGCAGGTAGAAGCCGATTACCGCCAGCGCACCGCCGAACACGGTCTGGTCGTTCTCGATCAGGTAGACGCCGGGACCGATGACGACGATCGCGCAGAGGATCGTCGCAGCGCCGCCGTAGAGGGGGAAGCGCAGCAGCTCCCGGTGCTCGTTGAGGAGCCCCCAGCTCTTCTTGGTCAACCCCCAACCGCGTTTGATCCGGCTCATCGCTGCTCTCCTTCCAAGGACCGCTCGACTATCGGCATCTGCATGACACCTCTTCCCTCGAAGTACTCCCACTCCTCTTCACCCAGCGGCGTCGCGGGCGGATCGGCGTAGATCCACTCGCGCATGATCCGATGCCAGTTGCGCTTCGCCCGCAGCTGACCGAGCACGGCGACGACGCCGATTTCCATCCGCCGCCCCATCAGCTCGTCGGCTGGCATCGCCTCACGCCGCATCAGGTCGTAGTACTCCGAGCGGGGGTCGTTGGTCGACTCGATGATCTTCATCACCCGTTTGGCGCTGATCTCGATCTCGCGGTCTTCGACGTACCAGCCGCCGACGGCGCGCATGTGCTCGAGCAGCCGCTCGGCATCGAGCTTGGAAGGGTTCTTGACGAAGCCAAGGTCGTGCAGAGCCGTGCGGAAGGCCTCCGGGTCGTCCCGCCAAGCGGCGTCCAGGGCGCGCTGCTCGAGCACGATCTGCTCGTGGTCGAGCTTCTTGGTCATGCCGAAATCGAGGAAGGCGACGCGGCCGTCAGCGAGCAGGATGTAGTTGCCGGGATGTGGGTCGGCGTTGAAGTGCTGCAGGTGGTAGATCGAGCCGAAGCTGCCGCGGAAGACGATCTCGCCGAAACGGCTGCGCTCCTCGTGCGGCAGCGCCTTGACCTGCTCGAAGTCGAGGCCTTCGACCAGCTCGGTGACCAGCACGCGGCGGCGCGAGAGCCGGGTGATCACTTCCGGCACGTAGATGAAGGGATGCTCGCGGTAGGCGCGCGAGAAGGTGCGCTGGTTCTGCGCCTCGTACTCGTAATCGAGCTCCTCCATCACCCGTTCGCGCAGCTCTTTGGCGATCGCCTTGGCGTCGAGGCCCGGCGCGAGGGCGCGGGCGAGCCGCACGATCGTGCCGGCGTTGCGCAGGTCGGCGTCGAGCGCCTCGGCAATCCCCGGGTACTGGATCTTCACGGCGACGGCGCGACCATCGAGCAGCTCGGCCTTGTGCACCTGGCCGATCGAGGCGGCGGCGAAGGCCTCGTGCTCGAACTCGGCGAAGAGCTCGGAGAGCGGCTCGCCGTCGTACTCTTCGTCGAGCACCTTCTCGACCTTCTCCCAGGGCATCGCCGGTGCGTCGGTGCGCAGCTTGGCGAGCTGCTCCTGGTAGATCTCGCGGTACTCGTCGGGGATGAACTCGGTGTCGATGAAGGAGGCGAACTGGCCGAGCTTCATCGCCGCACCCTTCATCTGGCCCAGCGCCCCGACCATCCGCATCGCCGTCTCGAGGTGGCGCTGCTCGAGCCGCTCCTTGCTCGACTCCTCGGAGCGGCCGACATTGGTCGCCTTGGTGCCCGCGTAGCGAGCGCCCTGCACACCGACGATCGAGCCCAGCTTGGCCGAGCGGCGCACGCGCCCCTTGGGGATCTTTGAGCCCTCACTCATGCGCTCAAGGTTGCCACAGGTTCCAAATTTGCCTCTTTCTCTATCCTCTCCCGTCCCAATGGCTCGTGGACGCGAAACCCTCAAGGCTGCACCCCGCAGCGATTTTGGCTCCCGCACGTCTCGTCGCTTGCGTCGCGACGGCCTCGTGCCGGGCGTCGTCTACAGCGGTGGCTCCGACGCGCGCCCCTTCCAGGTCGCTGAACGCGACGTCCGCAACGTGCTCGGTGAAGGCGCCGCCCTGTTCGATCTCGAGATCGAAGGCGGCAAAGCCGTGCCGGTCGTGGTCAAGGAGCAGCAACTGCACCCGGTGCGCGGCAGCCTCCAGCACATCGACCTGCAGGAGGTCCGCCTCGACGAGGCAATCCAGGCCGAGGTCGCGATCGAGCTGGAGGGAGCTGACACGGCCCCCGGCGTCAAAGGCGGCGGCGTGCTCGAGCACGTCACCCGCGAGGTCACGGTCGAAGCGCTGCCAACCGAGATTCCCGATCAGATCGTCGCCGACGTCTCGGCGATGGAGATCAACGACACCTTGCAGCTCTCGGCCTTGGTCGTGCCCGAGGGCGTCACCCTCATCGCCGACGATCCCGACGAGGTGACGATCGCGACCCTCTCGCCGCCGCGCGTCGAGGAAGAGCCCGAGCCCGCCGTCGAGGAGGAGACCGAGCTGATCGGCGAGGAGGGGGAGGCCCCTGCCGCCGAAGAGGGTGGCGAGGGCGCCGACTCGGGCGACTCCGGCGGGGAGTAAGCCCTGTCGATCTTTCGCCGCCGCCGAGCTGAGCGCGGCGAGGGCGAGCAGTCCGGCGAGCGCATCCTGATCGTCGGCCTCGGCAATCCGGGCGAGCGCTACGCCGCGACCCGCCACAACGTGGGCTTCGAGGTTGCCGCCGAGCTCTCCCGGCGCTGGGACCTTCCCAGGGCCAAGTCGAAGTTCGGCGGCCTGTTGACGGAAGGACGCACCGGCCCGGGTGGTCCACGGGTGGCGATCCTGCTGCCGCAGACCCAGATGAACGTTTCAGGGGACTCCGCCGGCCCGGCGCGCGGTTCGCTGAAGGTGCCGCTCGACCGGGTGGTCGTCCTCCACGACGAGATCGACCTGCCATTCGGCGAGGTCCGCGTCCGGCTTGGGGGCGGCCTGGCCGGGCACAACGGCTTGAAGAGCCTCAAGCGCGGCTTTGGCGATCCCGAGTTCTGGCGGGTACGGGTCGGCGTCGGCCGTCCCGACTCGACCGATCCCGAGATCGTCGCCTCCTACGTGCTCGGGCGCTTCCGCGAGCCGCGGGATGAGGTTGCGAGCCTGATCGAGCGCGCGGCGGCCGAGACGGAGACCCTCGTCGCGCAGCTGGACGAATAGATTGCGCCTCGTGAGCGAGGAGACCACGGTGACGAGCTACGAGGTCGACCAGCAGGGCGTGGCGGTGGTGCGCCTGCAGCGGCCCAAGTCCCGCAACGCGATCGACACCCAGATGCTGCTCGAGCTGCTCGAGCACCTGGCGGTGGCACGCGGCGACGAGGCGGTGCGGGTGCTGGTTTTCAGCTCCTCCGACCACATGGGCTTCTCGGCAGGCGCCGACGTCAAGGAGGAGCTCGACTCCGACGGCAAGGTCCGCCGCATGCAGCTCTTTGCCGACGTCTACGACCAGATCGTCGCCTTCCCCAAGCCGACGATCGCCTGCTGCCACGGAGACGTGGTCGGCGGTGGCGCCGAGATAGCGGTCGCCTGCGACATGCGCGTCGGCGGCTCCAACCTGCGCATGCGCTTCCCCGGCGCCGCGCTCGGCGTGCCGGTCGGCCCAGCCCGCCTGGTCACCCTCTGCGGTCTCGCCGCCGCTAAGTACCTGTTGCTCTCCTCGCGCACGGTCGGCGCCGATGAGGCCCTGCGCCTCGGCCTCGTCAACCGCGTTGCCCCCGCTGCTGCGACCGAGGAGTCGGCCCTGACGCTGGCCGCTGAGGCTGCGGCCCATCCGCCCGAGGCGGTCGCCCAGCTGAAGGC
>JBKPOV010000011.1:0-5356 GCA_046733315.1 Actinomycetota bacterium | reverse complement strand
AGGTCGTATTCCCCGGTAAACAAATTAGTTTGTTTGATAAAGGCATTGCGACTCGCTGCACAATTCGCTTCACCCGTCTCCGGTGTTCAGGGGCCCCATGCCTAGATTGGTGCCAATAAACACAAGGAATCCCTCCTGTGTGAGCGCGATCACCTTTTCCTGCCGCAAATACCGGCACGGTCTCGCGCTTGCTCACAAAACGCACATATTTCATCCCTGCCCTGATCGCCTGCGCTGCCTTCCCCGCCGTCGCCCAGGCAGAGCCGAACCCAATGGCCTCGCTGCAGCGACCGGTGGTGCGCTTCCATCGAGCGATCAGGGTGACCGTCAATCATCTTGAAGCCGTTCATCGTGCGGAAGCTCGCCGCAAGCAGCAGGAACTCTTCGCATCGCTCCCGGCTGGCGTCTCGCAGGAAACGCTTGACGCAATCGGCGCCTGCGAGTCCGGCGGCGATCCAACCGTCGTCTCCTCGGACGGCACCTACCGCGGCAAGTACCAGTTCGACTTCGGCACCTGGGAATCCGTAGGTGGCAGCGGCGACCCGGCCGCTGCTCCCGAGCAGGAGCAGGACTACCGAGCTGCTCTGCTCTACTCGCAGTCCGGTTCATCGCCCTGGCCGGTCTGCGGCTAGGCCTTTGCAGAGGGACCGGGTGCTGCTCCCCGCGGCTTGTACTTTTTCGGCAATTCAATCGCGGCCAGCCGATCACGTCCCACCGAAAAAGTTGAGCGGGGAGTGGTGCCCGGTCCCTCCCCTACGATCACAGCCGTGAGCGAGGCAGTACCAACGCCGGACCCGAAGGGACCTACTCGCAAGCCCCCGAAAGAAGCAATCGCGGAGGCGCAGGTGCGGGCGCCGACGCGCGGCAACCGCAGGCTCGAGTCCCTCCTGGACGCCGTCAATGGTGACGAGCAGGTGCGCGGTTGGTGGTACATGACGCAGGTGCACGCAGAGCGACTTGGGATGTCGGACCACTCCTGGGTCCACATGCAGATCGTGCTCAACATCGCCCTGCGGCTGCTGCGGCTGCTGGTCAAGGCTGGGGTCAAGCCGGCGGTCGTGGCCGATCACGGCATGTCGCCACGCGATGCGGAGGTCGTCGTTGCTGGCGGCGCTCTGCTGCACGACATCGGCATGTCGATCCACCGCCAGGACCACGAGGCCTACAGCTTGTTCCTTGCAAACGGTGCGCTAGAGCGGTTGCTGGCCGACTGTTACCGGCACCCGGAGCGAACCATCGTCGCTTCGGAGATCTTGCATGCGATCATCGGGCACCGTCGTCGCGGCGAGCCGTACACGCTTGAGGCGGGGGTCGTTCGCGTCGCCGACGCGCTGGACATGGCCCAAGGGCGCACCCGCCTCCCGATCGAAGCTGGCCAGGAGGGGATTCATTCGATCTCCGCGGCCGCCGTCGATGAGGTGCGGATCGAGGCCGGGCAAACCCGGCCGGTGCGGATCGAGATCGAGTTGAACAACTCGGCCGGCATCTTCCAGGTCGACGACCTGCTGGCGACGAAGATCCGCGGCACGCCCCTGGAGGGCAAGGTCGAAGTCGTCGCCAAGATCGAGGGCGAGACCGAGAAGAGACTGCTCAGCGGCTTCCGGCTGGACTAGCCGTAGCGCTGGAGGTCGTACCTCCGGCGTTCCTTGCGCTTCTCGAGCTTGCCCTGAACGATCGAGAGCACGATCACGAGAATCGCAAAGAAGGCGATCACGCCGAAGCAGAAGAAGGTGATCGTCTTGTCAGTAGTCGGCCCGGCCAGCCCGACTCCGTTGTCAGCCAGCGCCACCGGAGCGGCGAGCAGCAGCATCAGCAGCACAACGCCAGCGGCTGTGAAAAGGGTGGCTGTGCGCCTGGGCAACTTCACGGCCCCGCAATCTAGCGCAAGACACAGGCGCCCCCGGAGGAAACTTTGGAGCCCACCCCGACAAGGACCCGAGAGGCCGTTCCTATGCGGGTTTCCGTAGGGGGCGCCTGTGTCTTGCGCGTCCCTTGCGCTCCATAGGATGCGCCGCCATGAGCACCCTCGAAGCCATCATCTTGGGCCTCGTCCAAGGCCTGACCGAGTTCCTGCCGATCTCCTCCAGCGGGCACCTGCGGATCGTGCCCGCACTGCTCGGCTGGTCGGATCCGGGTGCCGGCTTCACCGCCGTGATCCAGCTCGGGACGATGGCCGCGGTCCTGATCTACTTCCGCGCCGACCTCTGGCGCATCGCCGTCGCCTGGCTGGGCGAACTGCGGGTGCCGATTCGCCAGGCCAGTCAAGAGGCGAAGCTCGGTTGGTTCATCGTCCTCGGCACGATCCCGATCTCGATCTTCGGCTTCATCTTCAAGGACCAGATCGAGTCGGGCGCCCGCAGCCTCTACCTGATCGGCGCGGCGTTGATTCTCTTTTCCTTCGTGATGGTTGCCGCCGAGCGGGTGGGCAAACGACAGCGCGACCTCGACGAGATGAACGGTCGCGACGGCCTCTTCATCGGCGTCGCCCAGTCGCTCGCGCTCATCCCGGGGGTATCGCGCTCGGGAGCGACGATCTCGGCTGGGCTCTTTCGCGGCTTCGACCGCGTGGCCGCCGCCCGCTACTCGTTCCTGCTCTCGGTTCCGGCAGTGGTCCTGAGCGGCCTCTTCGAGTTGCGCAAGGTCGGCGAAGATGGCAGCCCCTCGGTGGCGGCGACGGTGATCGCCACGCTGGTCGCCTTCGTCACCGGCTACCTGGCGATCGCCTGGCTGCTGCGCTACCTCAGCACCCACACGCTCGAGGTCTTCGTCGTCTATCGAATCGCCCTGGGCGTGCTGGTGCTGGCGCTGGCGGCGACGGGAGCGATCAGCTGATTGACCCCACAAATGGCGAACGGCCCGGGGCAGTGGGCCGTTCGCGGTGACGAGAGAGGAGTCTCGTGAGGTTGAATTTTGCCGAGGCGTTCGCCGCCGGCGGTGAATATCCAGAGAACCCCAGCGGGATTGGAGCCGGCCCCTTTCCGCAAATTACGGGAATCGAGCTGTAAAAATCCTGTGAAAGCAGGGCTTTTTACTCCGTGCCCGTCTTCGCGGGCCCATACACTCCCTAGCGTTGAACCCACCGCAGACCATCCGGCTCGCAGTGATCGATGACGACAGTGGCTTCGTCACGGTGCTCTCGAAGCGCACCGAGGCAGCTGGCTGGCAGCAACGGGTGCTGAGCAGCGCCATTCCGCCGGAGGAGCTGGTCGCGATGAAGCTGAACGCGCTGCTGCTCGATATCGCCGTCCTCGGCGACGAAGCATCCGGCTACTTGGAGCGGGTCTGCGAAACGCTGCCCGATCTCGGCGTCGTCGTCTGCACCGGCCGTTCCACGGTCGCGCAGCGGGTACGTGGTTTGCGTCTCGGCGTCGACGATTGGATCGGCAAGCCCTGCCATCCGGAGGAGGTGATGGCACGGATCGAAGCTGTTGCGCGCCGCCGCCGCCGCAGCCGCAACGAGGTCGAAGCCAGCCCGCTCGTCGCCGGCGAGCTCGAGATCCGGGGCGATCAGTTCCAGGCTTTCGTCGGCGAGGACAGCCTCGATCTCACCCGCCGCGAGTTCGAGCTGCTGCAACTGCTCGCAGACACCAAGGGCCAGGTGCTGGAGCGTGAGGCCATCTACCAGCGGGTCTGGGGCTACTCGATGGCCCACGGCGATCGCTCGGTCGATGTCTTCATCCGCAAGCTGCGCCAGAAGCTGCAGAAGCGCTCGCCCGGCTGGCGCTACATCCACACCCACTTCGGGGTCGGCTACCGCTTCGATCCGGACGCAGTCGGCGGCATCGCGCCTGAGCTGGTCGACGAGGCCGCGGCGGCCGATCTCGCCCCGCAGGCCACTGATTCACAAGTTGTTCACAGCAGCTTTACGGTCGCGTAACCGCCAGCCGGCCCGCTGCGGCGATTCTCCCAGGCCATGTTGGAGATACGGCCTGAGGAGCACGCCGCCTTGGTCGACGGTCGCCCGCTGAGCCTGACCGTCCGCGAGCTGCAGCTGCTGATCGCGCTGGCGGCACATCCGCAGCGCATCCTCACCCGCGAGGAGCTCTACGCCGAGGTCTGGGGCCGTCAGCCGCACCGTGCCGACCGCTCTGTCGACGTTTACGTCAGTCGCCTGCGATCGAAGCTGGGTGAAGCGCTGCCTGGTCAGCGCCTGATCCATACCCACAGCGGGATCGGCTACCGCTTTTCGCCCGATGCCTAGGGCAGAGCGGGGCTCTTTACATCTTTTTCACAACCTCGATACACGCAGGTAACAAGCTCCCGGCAAGCCGCTGACAGTGTGCCGACTGTCGGTCGGCCCCCAGGGCCGTCAACCCATGAGAAACGAGAAGGAGACAGAGTGAAAAGCTCCAGATGGCTAGCGGTCCTCGCCGCCGCTGCCGCCCTGACGGTCGGGGTCGCGGCCTGCGGTAGCAGCGACGACGATGCCACCGGCAGTGGAAGCAGCGACCTGTCCGGCACGATTCGCATCGACGGCTCGAGCACGGTCGCGCCCCTCACGGAAGCAATCGCCGAGCAGTTCCAGGCCGAAAACTCGGGGGTCAAAGTGACGGTCGGAACCTCAGGCACCGGCGGCGGCTTCGAAAAATTCTGCGCTGGGGAGACCGACATCAGCGACGCCTCGCGCGCAATCGAGCCTGAAGAGGCCGAAGCCTGCAAGAAAGCGGGGATCGGCTACGAGGACGTTCACGTCGCCACCGACGCGCTAACCGTGATGATCAACAACGAAAACCCGGTCAGCTGCCTCACCGTCGATCAGCTCAACGCAGTCTGGGGACCGGACTCGAAAATCTCCAACTGGGACGAAATCCCGGACCTGAAAGAGGAATTCGACGAGGAGCTCGCCCTGTTCGGGCCTGGCACCGACTCCGGCACCTTCGACTACTTCACCGACGAAATCAACGGCGAAGAGGGCTCGACCCGCAAGGACTACAACAACGTCGGCGAGAACGACAACGCCACCGTCACCGGCGTCGAGGGTTCTCCCGGTGGTATGGGCTACGCCGGTTTCTCCTACTACACCGAGAACGAAGGCAAACTCAAAGCGCTGGAAGTCGACGGCGGCAAGGGCTGCGTCGGCCCCTCTGTCGAAAGTGCCCAGAGCGGCGACTACACCCCGCTCAGCCGGCCGCTGTTCATCTACCCGAGCGACAGCGCGCTGCAGAAGCCTGAGGTCAAGGCGTTCGTCGAGTACTACCTCGAAAATGCCACTGGCGTCGCCGAATCGGTCGGTTTCATCCCGCTGACAGAAGAGCAACTCGAAGAGTCGGAAACCGCCGCCAAGAAGGCCGGCGCTTAGCCGAATCTCGTTGGCTGGAATCGATACAAGCGGTGCACTGCAACCGCCGGGAGGACC
>JBKPOV010000010.1:0-6393 GCA_046733315.1 Actinomycetota bacterium | reverse complement strand
GCCTACAGCTATGACAACGCCAACCAGCTCGAAGAAGGCGGTGGCACGACGTTTGCCTTCAACAACGTGGGGCAGCGCACCAAAGCCACCCCCGCCTCGGGCCCTGCCACCACCTACGGCTATGACCAGGCCGGCAACCTGGTCTCGGTCAAACGCCCCGAAGAAGGCGCGGTCCCCAAAATCGAAGACACCTACACCTACGACGGCTCGGGCCTGAGGGCCTCAGAGACGATCAACGGCGCCACCACCCACATGGCCTGGGACCCCTCGAGAGACCTGCCCCTCTTGCTCTATGACGGCGCCAACTACTACCTCTACGGCCCCGGCGGCCTCCCCTTCGCCCAGATCGCTTCCGAAACACCCACCTACCTGCACCACGACCAGCGGGGCTCGACGAGGCTTCTGACCAACAGCACAGGAGAAACCAAAGGCACTTACACATACACGCCCTATGGTGCCACCGAAGGGCACACCGGCACGGCGACTACGCCGCTTGGCTACGGCGGGCAGTACACGAGCAAAGACACGGGGCTCATCTACCTTCGGGCGCGGGTCTACGACCCGGAAACGGCCCAATTCATCAGCGTCGATCCTCTGGTGGATACGACGGGGGAAGCCTACGGGTACGCGGGGCAGAACCCGGTCAACCGGGAGGACCCGAGCGGTCTCGCGATGACCGGCTGGTGCGGTGTTGGATCGTTCTCGATCCCCTTCGGATCGGTTGAAGGATCTCTATGCGGGGTGCGGAACGACCGAGGCGAAAGCGCGTGGGTGTTCTCGCTCGGGGGCTCTATTGGTCAAAACATGGAGGCAATGGCCAGGCTCGAGCGCTGGCTCTTTGCACAGAGCGCCAGGCAGTTGCTACGGCTGCTCAGAAACAGCGCGTGCTTGGGGGGAGCTCGCTTCACCAGCAACGCCGTGACCTGGGACGACTTGAGAGGTCGGTCCATGGTGGAGGTCTCCGCGTCGGGCGGTTGGTACGTAGCGGTGTTGTACCAATATGCACGCAGCTCCAGCAACCCAAACATCTATACGCAAACTGTCGGCATCGGAGGGGGAGTGGGCTGGCAAGCGTCAATGGAGGGTGGACCTCAATACACCTGGGTTTTCTGGGAGGACTAACGACGCCGCTAAGGCAGCGGCTCCCAGTCCCACGCCTTCGCCGACGTCAGGCTCTCCTGGTCCAGATAGCGCCTGAACTCCGATAGCTCCGCCGGCTCGATGCCGTAGACGTGGTCGGGTTCGGGGAAGTGGGCGGTGCGGACCTCGGCTACGTACTGGTTCATGCCGGCGACCATCTGGTTGTGGATGTCGGCGTAGCGCTTGACGAATTTGGCCATGCGGCCGGTGGTGATGCCGAGCAGGTCGTGGAAGACGAGAACCTGCCCGGCGGTGGCGGGACCGGCGCCAATGCCGATCGTCGGGATCTCGAGCTTCTCGACGATCGCCTCGGTGACGGCGGCGGGGACCGCCTCGAAGACGATCGCGAAGCAGCCGACCGACTGCAGGGCGAGGGCGTCCTCGCAGAGCTGGATCGCGCTCTGCGCGGTCTTGCCCTGGGCTTTGTAGCCGCCGAGGGCGGTGGCGGTCTGGGGCGTGAGGCCGACGTGGCCCATCACGGGGATGCCGGAGCGAACGATCGCGCGGGCGCGCTCAACGGAGATCCCTCCCGCCTCGAGCTTCACGGTCTGGCAGCCGGTCTCCTTGACCAGTCGCTGGGCGTTCTGGATCGCCATCTCGTTGCTCGACTCGTAGCTGCCCATCGGCATGTCGCCGACCATCAGCGGCGTCTTCAGGCCGCGGCGCACGGCCTTGCCGAGGACGAGCATCTCCTCCAGGGTCACCGCCTCGGTGCCGGAATGTCCGAGCACGACGTTTGCGGCAGAGTCGCCGACCAAGACGACGTCGGCGCCCGCCTCCTCGGCGACCTTGGCCGAGGGGAAGTCGTAGGCGGTGACCATCGCGATCGGTTCGCCGTTCTCCTTCATCTCGGCGAGGCGGGGCAGGCTCACAGGCGGCCGGTCGGCCGGCGGTGGCGCCGTGTGGGAGCGTGCGCCCGAGCTCATGAGAGCAGCACCTCGGGATGGCTGTCGACTGCGGTGATCGAGTTGTCCTCGCCGACGTGGACGACTACCGGCGAGTAAGCCTCGAGGTCGCTCTCGTCATAGGCGCCGAACGAAGCGACGATGATCTTGTGGCCGGGCCGGGTCAGGTGAGCGGCGGCGCCGTTGACCTGCATCGTGTTAGAGCCGGGCTCGCCGTCGATCACGTAGGTGACGAAGCGGGCGCCGTTGTCGACGTCCCAGACATGGACCTGCTCGTTGGTGATCAGGTCCGCGGCCGCCATCAGCTCGGTGTCGATCGTGATGCTGCCGATGTAGTCGACGTCACAATCGGTCACCGTCGCGCGGTGGATCTTTGACTTGAGCATTTGCCTCTGCATCAGGTGTGTGCCTCCGTGTCAGCTCTTGCGTTTCGCAGCGTTCAAGGTCGGATAAGGACGTTGTCGATCAGGCGGGTGCCGGCGACCTTGGCGGCAACCGCGATCAGCACCGGCCGGCTTGCCAGCTCGGTGACGGGAGAAAGGTCTTCGGCGTCGCGCGCCTCGAGGTACTCGGGCACGATGCCCGCAGCCTCGAGCTCGGTGCGCGCAGCCGCAAGGGCTGCCTCGAGGCCCTCTGCGTGGGCGGCTACCTCGGCGGCGCGAAGCGCCCGCGAAAGCGCTGTCGCCCTCTGCGTAGCTTCGAGGTCGAGGTAGGCGTTGCGCGAGCTCATCGCCAGGCCGCTGGGCTCGCGCACGATCGGCAGCACCTCGATCCGCAGAGGGAAGTCGAGGTCGCGGACCATGCGACGAATAACGGCGGCTTGCTGGGCGTCCTTCTGGCCGAAGTAGGCGACGTCGGGCCCGACCGAGTTGAAGAGCTTGGCGACGACCGTCGTCACGCCGCGGAAATGAGCGGGCCCCCGCTGCGCCGGGTCGCCGTCGAGGACGCTGGTCAGCGCTCCCTCGACCTCGACATAAGTTGAGAAGCCATCCGGGTAGACCGTCTCGACCGGCGGCGCGTAGACGAAGTCCGCCCCGGCCTCCGCGGCCAGGCGCAGGTCGCGCTCCTCGTCGCGCGGGTAGCGATCGAGGTCCTCATTGGGCCCGAACTGGGCCGGATTGACGAAGAGGCTCATCACGACGACGTCGCACTCGGCCCGGGCCGCTCGCAGCAGCGAGAGATGCCCCTCGTGCAGATAGCCCATCGTCGGCACGAGGCCAACCGATTCGCCCTGCCGACGAGCCGGCTCCAAGGCAGAGCGGAGCTCGTCCTTGCCACGAAGGAGCTTCACGTCGCCTGTTGCGTGTGAGGGAGCGAGTTCGAGGAGGTCCATGGGTCCATGCCCTTCGGGTCACGGCCGTGCGCGGATTATAGGGAGTGCGGATGCCCGCTTAGATCGACTTGATCACAGAGGCCGGTGCACCAGCTGCGATCGTGCCCGGCGGAATGTCGCTCGTCACCACGGAGTTGGCGCCGATCACGCAGCGCTCGCCGATCGTGACGCCGCTGGTGACAACGCAATTGACGCCAAACCAGCAGTTGGAGCCGATCCGGACCGGGCCCTTCGAGGTGAAACCCTGCTGGGTGATGGGCGTGTCAGGGTCGTCGAAGCGGTGCGCGGAGTCGCCGACGAAGCAGCCATTGGCGAACATCGTGTGGTCGCCGATCTCGATCAGCTCCAGCGCCGCCAGCATCGTGTTGCGGTTGAGGAAACAGCCGCCGCCGATCTCGATCCGCGCCTCGGGCGCCAGGGTCAGCCAGCAGCCCGGCTCGAGCAGCGTCCCTTCGCCGATCCGCAGGCGGCCCTCTTCGAGCGCCTCGAGCGCCTCCCCCTCCAGCGGCTGGCGGATGAAGAAGCCGCCACGGGCGGCGTGCCGAGCCAGGCGCCAGCGCCGGGCCAGTCGCCGGTTGCGCTCATACCAGCGCCGCTTCGCCCACCAGATGCGCCATCCCCTCTGCACAGCGGCATAGACTGACGCACGTGGCTGATCTGCGCGGTGGCATCGATCTGGGTGGTACGAAGATCCAGACCGCGATCGTCGACCCAAGCGGCGAGGTGCACGGTGAGGCGCGCCAGCCGACGCCGACGAGCGGCGGGCCGGGTGATGTGGCGGAGGCGATGGCCGATGCTTTGCGTGAGGCGGCCGAGGCCGCGGGGGTCAAGCCGGAGGAGCTGCGAGGGGTCGGGGTAGGCTCGCCGGGCGATGCGGACGGCACGACCGGCGTCGTCAGCGGCGCCCGCAACCTGCCTGGCTGGGAGGGGAGTTTTCCGCTCGGCGAGACGCTCGCCCAGACGCTTGGGACGGAGGTGCGAATCGGCAACGACGTTCAGGTCGCGACCGAAGCCGAGTTTCAACTCGGCGCCGGGCGCGAGTTTCAGAGCCTGATCGGGGTCTTCTGGGGAACCGGCGTCGGCGGTGGAATCGTCCTCGATGGCAAGCCGTGGCTCGGTCGGGGCGCAGCGGGCGAGATCGGCCACATGGTCGTCAAGCGGGGAGGTGCCAAGTGCCCCTGCGGTCGCAAAGGCTGCATGGAGGCCTATGCGGGCCGGGCGGCGATGGAAATCGAGGCACGCAAGCAGCATGACGAGGGGACTAAGACGGATCTCTTCAAGCTGATGGAGAAGCACGGCAAAGACCGGCTCACCAGCGGCATCTGGGAGCGCGCGATCGAGCATGACGATCAGCTCGCGGGCAAGTTGATCGATCGTGCGATCGAGGCGCTCGGCACGGGTATCGCCTCGGCGGTCAACCTGCTCGACCCCGAAGCGGTGATCATCGGCGGCGGCCTCGGCGTCCGCTTCGGCGAGCGCTACATAGAACCGCTGAGCGAGGAGATGGGCAAGCACCTCTTCGTCGACGAACGCCCGCCGGCTGTCAGGATCGCGTCGCTGGGCGACCTGGGCGGGGCGATCGGCGCCTCGCTGCTTTTCTCCTAGCCCGCCAGGGGACAGTTCCTGGCTAGACGCGCCCAGCTGCCTGGCGCTCGCGACGCGCAATCGCGTCGACAATCACTGCCAGCAGCAGCACGCCGCCGGTGACCATGAACTTGACCGCCGAGGAGAGGGCGAGCAGGTCCATGCCATTGGCGATCGAGCCGATCACGAGGGCGCCGAGGAGGGCCGTCCAGACGGCGCCGCGACCGCCGAAGAGGCTGGTGCCCGCGATCACCGGCCCGGCGATCGCCAGGAGCAGGAGTTCGCTGCCGCCGGAGCTCTGGTTGACCGCCAACAGGCGCGAGGCGGCGAGGATGCCGCCGATCGCCGCCATCGAGCCGGCGAGGGCGAAGACGGCGATGCGGATCCTGTCGACGCCGATGCCCGCGCGCCGCGCCGCCTCGGCGTTGCCGCCGACGGCGTAGACGTGACGACCGAAGCGCGTCCGCTTGGCGATGTATTCGAAGCCGACGACGAAGGCGAGCAGGATCAGCAGCGCCAGCGGCACGCCGCGATCGGAGTTGAGGACGGCGACGGCGACGATCGTGATCGCGGCGACGAGGGCTATCCGAACGGCCAGGGGCGTGACGCTCTCGCCGGTCAGGCCCGCCGCCACCCTGCTTCGGTAGGCGGAGAGGAGGACGGCCGCGTAGGCGACGATGACGACCGCGGCGAAGATCCAACCGACGGCGTCCGAGTAGAAAGTGTTGGCCAGGCCGGTGATCTTCGGATCGTTGATGTTGATCGAGCCGGTCGAGCCGAGGACCTGCAGCAGCGCTCCCTGCCAGGCCAGCAGCCCCGCCAGGGTGACGACGAAGGACGGCACCCCGAAGCGGCTGAAGAGCGTTCCCTGGAGCAGCCCGATCGTCAGCCCGGCGGCGATCGCGGCGGCGATCGCCAGGTAGGGGCTCCAGCCATGCTGGACGTTGAGGACGGCCATGATCGCGGCGCAGAGGCCGCTGACCGCGCCGACAGAGAGGTCGATCTCGCCGAGCAGCAGGACGAAGACGACACCGACCGAGATCAGCCCGATCGCGGTGATCTGCAGCATCAGGTTGGTCAGGTTCTCGGCGGTGAGGAAGCGGTCGTTCTGGGACTGGAAGATGATCCAGATCACCGCCAGCCCGACGACCACCCGCAGCGAGCCCAGTTCGCCCTGCAGGAGGCGGCGAAACGCCTCGCCGCTCAGCCTCGAGGCGCTCCTCTCGCTCTGGTCCGCCGCTGCCGCGGTCTGACCGGCCTCGCTCATCCGTCCTTCTCCTCACGACCTTCGCCGACCCCGGTGATCGCGGCGACGACGTTCTCCTCGGTGGTCGCTTCCGCCTCGAATTCGCCCGCCGCCTGGCCGAGGCGGAGGACGAAGATCCGGTCGGCGACCTCGAAGACGTCGACCAGGTTGTGGCTGATCACGAC
>JBKPOV010000009.1:0-4504 GCA_046733315.1 Actinomycetota bacterium | reverse complement strand
GGCGAAGCGATCCGCGAGGTCCGCGCCGCCCAGGGCGGCGACTCGCTGCTCACCGTGGTGCCGCTCGATTCCGCCTCGCGCTTCCCCGAGCGCTGGGCGATGCTGACCCCCGCAGCAGGCCGATGAGCCCCGGCTTGCGGCGGCTGTACGTGCCGCGGCCGGCGAAGGTTGAGGCCGACTCCGCGGGGAAGCCTGTCAGGGTCGACGGGATCGCGGTCGAGGCGGTGCGGGAGGAGTGGGTGGCCGAAGATCGCTGGTGGACGCCGCACCCGCTGGGCCGTCACTACTTCGAGCTGGTGCTTGTCGACGGGCGGAATCTGGTCGTCTTCCGCGGCATCGTCAGCAAACGCTGGTACCGGCAGCGTGGCTGATGGCTGTTGCGGTCCCGTACGTCGAGCTGCATGCTCATTCGGCCTTCTCGTTTCTTGACGGGGCCTCGACGCCGATGGAGCTGGCGGGGGCTGCGGCGGAGCTTGGTTATCCGGCATTCGCGTTGACGGACCACGATGGGGTGTGGGGGTCGATGGAGTGGGTTCACGCGTGCAAGGGGTTCGGGATCAGGGGGATTACTGGGGCGGAGTTGACGGTGGGTGTTGGGCCGGCGGGGCCTGTCGCCGCAGGGGACCCACCGCCCCCTGCGGTCGCTAAAGCGTCCTCGGGGGCGGTTCCCCCTACGGCGCCACCCGCCGGCAGGTACGTCCACTTGACACTTCTGGTCCAGGACGCAGCTGGATATCGGAACCTCTGCCGACTGTTGACGGCGGCCTACTCCCATACGCGCGACAGCACGGCACGGTCGGCCGAGCAGCCTTGGGTGAGCTTGGAGCAGGTCGAAGAGTACGCCGCGGGGTTGGTTTGCTTGTCGGGGTGCGCGGGGGCGGGAGTAGTTGCTTCCGCTTGGGAGGGGGGTGAGGTTGCGGCGGGGGCAGAGATGGCACGCCGCTTGCTCGGCGTCTTCGGCCGGGATCGCTTCAGGATCGAGCTGCAGCGGCCCTACTGGCGACGGGACCGCAGTCGCAATCACTGGCTGGCCGGTCTTGCGGAGCGGTTGGGGGTGGCCGCCGTCGCCACCGGCAACGTTCACTCGCACGCTAAGCGTCGCGCCCACCTGCAGGACGCCTTCGTCGCGATCAGGCTGGGGATGACGCTGGAGGAGTCCGAGCCGTTGCGGCGGGGGAACGCGAGCTCGGCGCTGGCCTCACCGCAGGCGATGGCGGCGCGCTTCGGCGAGCATCCCGATGCCGTCGCCGAGACCCTGCGGCTGGCCGAGCGGCTCGAGTTCGACCTGAGCAGGGAGCTCGGCTACCGCTACCCGCGCGAAGGGGAGCCCGGCGTTGACCGCAAGCTGGCCGAGCTCTGCCGGGCGCTGCTGGCGGAGCGCTACGCCGGCTCCTCCCACCGGCGCAAAGCCGAGGGGCAGCTCGAGGACGAGCTGGAGACGATCCGCGCCCTCGGCCTCTCCGGCTTCTTCCTCCTCCACCACGACCTGCTCGTGCTCGCGCGCGAAGTCGCTGTTGAGGTGCGTGGCCGTGACTCGGCCCGCTCGATCCTCCCTCCCGGCCGCGGCCGCGGCTCCAGCGTCAGCTCGATCGTCTGCTACCTCACCGGCCTCTCCCACATCGACCCGGTCGAGAACGGGCTCAACTCCAGCCGCTTTCTCAACGCCGAGGTGGGCAAGGGGGTCGGCGCGACGATGCCCGACATCGACCTCGACTTCCCCCGCGACATCCGCGAGAAGCTGATCCCGCGCGTCCACGAGCGCTACGGGATCGAGCACTCGGCCCTGGTCGCCGCCTTCCCCACCTATCGACCGCGTGGCGCGGTGCGCGACCTCGGCAAGGCGCTGGGCCTGCCGCCGGAGGAGATCGACCGCGTAGCGAAGATGGTCGGCTTTCACGAGCGCAGGGGGGACATCGAGAAGGACGTCGTCGCCGCGATCGGACGCGAGCGGGCGTCGACGCCGCGCTGGCGGCAGCTGCTCGAGCTCTGCCCTGAGGCGATGGGCCTACCCCGTCACGCCTCCCAGCATCCCGGCGGGATGGTGATCTCGACCAGCCCGCTGATCGATGTCTGCCCGGTCGTGCCAGCGGCGATGGAGGGCCGGCAGATCATCCAGTGGGACAAGGACTCCTGCGGCGACGCCGGCTTCCTCAAGATCGACCTGCTCGGCCTGGGGATGCTCTCCGCGGTCGAGCGCTGCGTCGCGGAAGTGGGGGAGACGCGGGGGGAGCCCCTCGACCTCTCGCGCATCCCCTTCGACGATCCCAAGACCTTCGAGGCGATTCGCGCCGCCGAGACGACCGGCGTCTTCCAGATCGAGAGCCGCGCCCAGATGCAGATGCTGCCCCGCACCCTGCCGCGGGACCTCGACGATCTCACCGTGCAGGTGGCGCTGGTCCGCCCGGGGCCGATCCAGGGCGGCGCCGTGCATCCATACATAGAGCGACGCAAGCGCTTGCGGGAGGACCCGAGCTTCGAGATTCCCTACGAGCACCCGCTGCTCGAGCCCGTTCTTGCCGACACGCTGGGCACGATCGTCTTCCAGGAGCAGGTGATCGAAGTGGCGATCGCGCTGGCGGGTTTCAGCGCGCCGCAGGCGGACTCCCTGCGGCGAGCGATGAGCCGCAAGCGCTCCGAGGCGGCGATCCGCAAGCACTACGAGCGCTTCATCTCCGGAGCCGCGGAGAAGGGCGTGCCGCGGGGTGTGGCGGAGAAAGTCTGGGCCCAGATCCAGGGCTTCTCCGGCTTCGGTTTCCCCAAAGCGCACTCGGCCGCCTTCGGCCTGCTCGCCTACCAGTCAGCCTGGTTGCGAGTCCACCGACCTCCTGAGTTCCTCTGCGCCCTGCTCAACGAGCAGCCGATGGGCTTCTACCCGCCCGACGCGCTCGTCCACGAGGCGCAGCGGCGAAAGGTCCACCTGGCCGGTCCCGACGCCAACCGCAGCCGCGTCCTCTGCCACACCGAATGGATCGAAGGCGAGCTCACCGTGCGGATCGGCCTCGGCTACGTCAAGGGCGTGCGCGAGGGGGAGATGGAGAGCTTGGTCGCGGAGCGAGAGCGCAGCGGCGACTACGCCGGGATCGCGGATCTAGCCTCCCGCTCGGGAGCGTCCCGCGACGCCTTGGAGCGCCTAGCCTGGGCCGGCGCCCTCGACGACCTAGTGGGCCGACGGGACTCAAAGCGATCTATATCTCGACTTTCAGGCCCATCGGCGGTGCTGCCGGGGCGGCGGGAGGCGTTGTGGGAGGTGGGGGGCGCTGGGCGCCATGGCGAGGACTTGCAGATGGCGCTGCCGCTGGAGCCGCCTCGGGCGCCCGAGCTGGAGCCGCTGGACCAGTGGGAACGGGCGATCGCCGACTACCGCTCGATCGGGATGACCCTCGACGAGCACCCGATGGGCTTGATGCGCGAGGACCTCGAGGCGGGGATCCTGCGCAGCTCGGACCTGGAGAAAGCCGAGAACGGCGACACGGTCGAGGTTGCCGGCATGGTCGTCGCCCGCCAGCGTCCCGAGACCGCCAACGGCATCGTCTTCATGCTGCTCGAGGACGAGAGCGGCACCGTCAACCTCGTCGTCCCGCCGCCCGTCTACGAGCGCTGCCGCGCCGCCGTCCGCGCCGCCACGGTGGTCCGCGCCGAGGGTCGGCTCGAGCGCCACGAAGGCACCACCAACGTCGTCGTCTCGGAGGTCGTGGAGCTCGATCGCCCCAAGCCGCGAAAAGCTCCCGAGGGGAAGTCGCCCCCTGCTCCAGCACGAACGCGCCAGAACCCGCCCCGCCGCCGCATCCGCGAACGCGCCATAGTCGAGCTCCGCGCCGTTGCTCCCGCTGGTCACAGCTTCGGGCGTCGAAGGTGAACCATTCGTGTGATTTCATGCACCACTCGTGCGAAAACCCCTGCGACAATGCATTCCATGTTCGCGACCAAGTTCACTCGCTACCTCGAACGCCGGGACGAGGACGACCGCAAGCGCGACGAGGAAGCTCGCGAGCATTGGGCAGAGCTCAGGCGCCTGCGCGAAAGGGACGAGGAGCTTCGCGAGAAAGCTGAGGCTCGGGCAGAGGAAAACCGGGAGTTCAACCGCGAGATCCTGCTTCGCAACGAGAAGGTCTATACGAGTTTGATCGCCGAGATGGAGGAAGGCATAAAGCAGCTGCGGGCGAACACGCAGGCCGTGCTCAGCATGCTCGATCGGCTCAACGGCTCTTCTTCTTAGGCGACCTGCCAGGGGGTCGGCTCGACACCCGTGCCGACGCTGGGCTCGGGCATCGGGAAGAGGCGGAGGAAGCGCTTGGCGGCCTGCTTGGAGCCGTCGATCTGGAGGGCGCTGGAGGCGAGGGCCTCGTCGAAGTCGATCTGGCCGGTGAGGACGGCGGCCGTCGTGGGGGCGTCGGGGAAGGTGAGGAAGACGTCGGGATCGGCGGCGACGGCGCGCCTGAGGCCCAGCTTGCCGGCGTTGACCTCGACGCGGAAGTCCGCTTCGCCAACTCGCAGGCCGTAGACG
>JBKPOV010000008.1:0-10761 GCA_046733315.1 Actinomycetota bacterium | reverse complement strand
AGGCGATCCTGATGGTCAGCGGCGAGCTCGGGTACGAGCAGGTCGCGGTCAAACACGTGATCGAGCGGGCCCGAGCCAGCCGGGCGACTTTCTACAAGTACTTCCAGGATCGCGAGGACTGCTTCGCGCAGGCCCACCGCGATGCCACCGACTGGCTTTACCAGCGCCTGCTTGGCGCCGCCAAGCGGCAGCCGACCTGGAGAGAGGGACTGCGCGCGGGAATGGCCGAGCTGCTCGAGTTCTGCGCCAACCAGCCGGCGATCGCCAAAGCGATCTTCGTCGAGGTCCATGCGGCGGGCGAGCGGGCACTCGCCCAGCGGCGCGATCTGATGGAGCGCCTCTCCCGCGCCCTTGACAGCGCGCGCCGCGAGATTCCCTCTCGCCAAGCTCCACCTCCAGTTACGTCGACCTTCATGGTAGGGGCTATCGACACTCTCGTGTGCGCCAAGTTGATGGACGGCGACGCCGCCGGCGCCCCCGAGATGCTCCCCGGCCTGCTCTACTTCGTCGTCATGCAGTACTTCGGCGAGGACGCCGCCTGGGAAGAGCTCACCGCCGCCTCCGTGGCCACCTGGCACTCACGGCGCGGCGCGGCTGCGCAGCTTCCCTACTAGTAGGGACCAGGGGTCGTAGCGCGGCGGGTCCTGTCGCCGAATGGGGCCCACCAGCCCCTGCGGTAGCTAAGGCTTCCTCGGGGCTGGTCCCCCCATTCGGCGCCACCCCCCGCGAGAAACCATCCCGGCGGACGAACTGCACAGCTCGAAGCGGAGTCGCGCGGCGTGGCCCGGTACCAGGCGTGGGGGCGGTCAGCTCTTTCGCTTGGCGCGGCAGCTTCTCTGGGCTCGAACCTCTGGTGAAGCCCAGGGGCACTCGCCTGTCACGTCTCTCGCGGCGGGTGGCGCGGTTTTGGGGGACCGTCCTGAGGAGGCGGCGCAGCCGCCCCCGCAGGGATGGTGGCACCAAAACGGCGACAGGACCCGCCGCGCTTAGGACGTTAGAGCGGAATGTTGCCGTGCTTGCGCTTCGGCTGCTCGACCCGCTTGGACTGCAGCATGCGCAGCGCCTTGATCAGCTTCGGCCGGGTCTCGCGGGGCTCGATCACGTCGTCGATGTAGCCGCGCTCGGCGGCCGAGTAAGGGTTGGCGAAGTGGGCCTTGTAGTCATCGATCAGCTTCTGGCGGCGCTCGTCGGGCGTCGGCGAGGCCGCGATGTCCCTGCGGTAGATGACGTTGACGGCGCCCTCGGGCCCCATCACGGCGACCTCGGCGGTGGGCCAGGCGACGTTGTAGTCGGCCAGCATGTGCTTTGAGTTCATCACGTCGTAGGCGCCGCCGTAGGCCTTGCGGGTGACCACGGTGAGCTTGGGCACGGTGGCCTCGGTGAAGGCGTAGAGCAGCTTGGCGCCGTGACGGATGATCCCGTTCCACTCCTGGTCGGTGCCAGGCAAGAAGCCCGGCACGTCGGTGAAGGTGACGATCGGGACGTTGTAGGCATCGCAGGTGCGGACGAAGCGTGCCGCCTTCTCGGAGGCCTCAATGTCGAGCACGCCGGCGAGGAAGGCCGGCTGGTTGCCGACGATGCCGATCGGGAAGCCGTCGAGCCGCGAAAAGCCGCAGACGATGTTCTTGGCGAAGTGTTCGTGGACCTCGAAGAACTCGCCATCGTCGACGACGCGGGAGATCACCTCGCGCATGTCGTAGGGCTTGGAGGGATCGTCGGGAACGAGTGTGTCGAGGTCCTCGTCTTCGCGCTCGGGATCGTCGGAAGGCGCAAAGCGCGGCGGCGCCTCGAGGTTGTTGGAGGGCAGGAAGCTGAGCAGGTAGCGCGCGTCCTCGAGGCAGCTTTCCTCGTCCTCGGAGGCGAAATGGGCGACGCCGGACTTCGAGTTGTGGCTCATCGCCCCGCCCAGCTCCTCGAACTCGACCTCCTCCCCGGTCACAGTCTTGATCACTTCCGGCCCGGTGATGAACATGTGCGAGGTCTCCTTGACCATGAAGATGAAGTCGGTCATCGCCGGCGAGTAGACGGCGCCGCCGGCGCAGGGCCCCATGATCAGGCTGATCTGCGGGATCACGCCAGAGCATTTGACGTTGCGGACGAAGACGTCGCCGTAGGCGCCGAGCGAGACGACGCCCTCCTGGATTCGGGCGCCGCCCGAGTCGTTGATGCCGATCACCGGCGCGCCGACCTGGGCGGCGAGGTCCATCACCTTGCACATCTTCTCGGCCATCACCTCGCCGAGACTGCCGCCGAAGACGGTGAAGTCCTGCGAGAAGACGAAGACCGTGCGGCTTTCGATCGTTCCGTGGCCGGTGACGACGGCGTCACCCCAGGGCCGTTTCTTCTGCATCTCGAAGTCGTAGGTCCGGTGGCGGACGAAGGTATCGAGCTCCTCGAAAGAACCGGGGTCGAGCAGCTTCTCGACCCGCTCGCGCGCGGTTAACTTGCCGCGGGCGTGCTGCTTCTCGACCGCCTCCTCGGAAGCCGAGTTGACCGCGGCGTCGCGAAGCTCGCGCAGGTAAGCGAGCTTCTCGTCGTGGGTAACCGGATTGCGTTCGCGCATCGGGCGCGGGAGTCTATTTATCCACGCTCCCGAAAGATGCCCGTCGGTATTCCGAATCAAGTCGATACCTAATCAGGTATCATAACGTGGTGGTGGACTCACTCGACGCACTGGTGCGGGATGCGCGGCTCGCGGCCGGACTCTCGCAGCGTGCCCTGGCCCGACGAGCTGGAACCTCGCAGCCCGCGATCGCCCGCTACGAGCGCGGCGTCGCGACGCCATCCTGGGAGACGCTGCAACGACTGCTGGCAGCGTGTGGGCGGCGCCTTCGGCTCAGCGCCGAGGTGGTTGCCGATGCGCACGACATCGAGCTGGCGGCACAGCTGTTGGAGCTCACCCCCTTGCAGCGCCTTCGTGCCCTTTCACGCTATGCCCACCTGCGCGAGCTGGCATCGGAGCGAACATGACCGAGCTGGACCCGGAGCGACTGCTACGAACCCTCGTCGAGCACGAGGTCGAGTTCTGCGTGATCGGCGCGCTGGCCGCCTGGCTACAGGGGAGCCCCGCAGTCACGCTCGACCTCGACGTGATGCCACGACGCGACCTGGACAATGCCGAGCGGCTCGCCGTCGCACTCAACTCGCTCGGCGCTCGCGCCCCGGGCAGCAAGACGCGGCTGGAACTGGAGGGCGCCGACTTCCTCGGCTGGCAGACGCAGCGGTTTGAGACCGCAGCCGGCCCGCTTGATGTCGTCCCGCACGCCGCCGCCATCGGTGGGTTCGAAGACGTCGCGACGATAGCGCTTGCCTTGGGTGATCTCTCGGTGCGGGTGATCACGATCGACGAGGTGATCGCCTCGAAGGAGGAGCTCGGCAGACCTAAGGACATCGCCGCGCTGCCGGCGCTGTACGCCACCCGCGAGGCGCTGCGGCAGCGACGCGGAAAATCAGCAGGCTGACCGTCTCAGGCGCTGCCGAACGGCTGCTTCTGTGGTTCGGCGAGCTGGTCGAGTACGCGCTCGAGGTCGGCCTCAGCGAGTCCAGAATGCTCACCGGCGCGCAGCTGAACCCGCATGCCAAACCCCTTCTCGGCCATCGTCACCTCGACACCGTCGACCTCGGCGATCAGCTCCGCCAGCTCCGGTTCGGACTTCATCAACGTTCGTGAGGCCTCAATCATGCGGCCCGCTTCCACCCTCAGCCCGCGGTTCCTCCCCACTTTGGACGCCTGGGCGGGTCCGTTCAGGGGGAGAAAGTGCGCGCATCCGACATTAACCCCGCTCAGGTGTGGTCAATGTCGGATGCGCGTAACTACGAACGGAGTAGGCGGGCCTGGGAGCTGGCGGGGCGGCAGCATGGGATCGTGGCGCGGCGGCAGTTGCTGGGGCTGGGGTTCAGCAAGAGGGCGATCGAGCATCGGGTTGAACGTGGTCGCCTGCATGTCGTCGCCCATGGCGTCTACGCCGTGGGGTGGCCAAAGCTCGCGCAGAAGCGGAGGTGGATGGCAGCCGTCTTGGCGTGCGGGGACGACGTAGCCTTGAGCCACCGAAGCGCCGCCGCGCTATGGGGGATCGGGACTGAGAAGCCGGGCGTGATAGACGTCAGCGTGAGGCGGCGCTGCGAACTGAGACGGCCGGGCCTGCGAGTTCGAGGGCGCCCGAGCCTTCCCGCCGAGGACGTCGTGGTCCGAGACGGCATTCCTGTGACAGCGCCGGTACGCACCCTGGTCGACCTCGCCACAGAACTTCGCCCGCGGGGCATAGAGCGAGCGGTCAACGAGGCCGACAAGCGTGATCTCATCGATCCTGAGGCTTTGCGCTCCGCCCTTGACGACTACGCCGGCGAGCGTGGCGTCAAGATCCTGCGTAAGGTTCTCGACAAGCGCACGTTCAGACTCTCCGACTCAGATCTGGAGATCCTCTTTCGTCCCGTTGCGGCTGCGGCGGGGCTCCCTCTCCCACTCACCAAACAGGTCGTGAACGGCTTCGAAGTCGACTTCCTCTTCCCCGACTTGGGCTTGGTCGTCGAGACCGACGGCCTGCGCTACCACCGAACGGCCTCGACGCAGACACGGGACGCCCGTCGCGACCGCGCCCACACGCTCGCCGGCATGACCCCGCTCCGCTTCACCCACTACGAGATCAAGCACGAGCCTTCCCGAGTCCGAGCGGAGCTCAACCGCATCGCCACCCACCTGACACGCGCATCCGACATCGACCACACCTGAGCGGGGTCGATGTCGGATGCGCGTGTCTAGACCAGGGCTGGTCTAGAAGAACGCCCCGCCCTTGTATTCGCCGAAGACGTCGCGCATCGCGCCGCAGACCTCGCCGATCGAGGCGTCGGCGGCGAGGGCGGCGCGGATCGGGTGCAGCAGGTTGCCCTCGCCGCGGGCTACGTCGCGTAGAGCGTCCAGCTTCGCGTCCACGGCGGCCTGGTCGCGGCCCTCCTTGAACGCCTTGAGGCGCGCGAGCTGGCTCTGCTCGGCCTCGGGATCGACGCGGAGGATGTCTACGTCATCGATCTGGTCAGTGACGTACTTGTTGACGCCGACGATGATGTCCTGGCCGCTGCGGTAGCGCTCGTGGTAGCTGTGCGCGGACTCCTCGATCTCGCGCTGCATGAACTCCAGCGCCTCGACCGAGCCGCCTAGCTCTTCGACCTTCTCCATCAGCTCCCAGGAGCGCGCTTCGACCTCGTCGGTGAGCGACTCGACGAAGTAGGAGCCGGCGAAGGGGTCGACGGTGTCGGCGGCGCCGGACTCATGCGCAAGTACCTGTTGGGTGCGCAGGGCGATCCGGGCCGAGCGCTCGGTGGGCAGCGCCAGCGCCTCGTCGAAGCCGTTGGTGTGCAGGCTCTGGGTGCCGCCGCAGACGGCGGCGAAGCCCTGCAGGGCGACGCGGATGATGTTGACCTCCGGCTGCTGAGCCTGCAGCGTCACCCCACCGGTCTGGGTGTGGAAGCGGATCTTCATCGAGTTGGGGTCCTGGGCCCCGAAGCGCTCGCCGACGATCTTGGCCCACATCCGTCGCACGGCGCGGAACTTGGCGATCTCCTGGAAGACGTTGTTGTGGCCGTTGAAGAAGAAGGCCAGCCGGGGGGCGAACTCGTCGATCTTGAGGCCTCGCTCCAGCGCCGCTTCGACGTAGGCGATCGCGTTGGAGAGCGTGAACGCGACCTCCTGCACTGCCGAGCAGCCCTTCTCGCGGATGTGGTACCCGGAGATCGAGATCGTGTTCCACTTCGGCACGTTTTCGCGGCAGTACTCGAAGATGTCGGTGGTCAGGCGCATGGTCGGCACCGGCGGGTAGATGTAGTTGCCGCGCGCCATGTACTCCTTGAGCACGTCGTTCTGGACGGTCCCGCGCAGCTTCTCGGAGGGGACGCCCTGTTCCTCGCCGACCAGCTCGTAGAGCAGCAGCAGGATCGCCGCCGGCGCATTGATCGTCATCGAGGTCGAGACGCTGTCGAGCGGAATCTGGTCGAAGCAGATCCGCATGTCCTCGATCGTGTCGATCGGGACGCCGGTGCGACCGACCTCCCCCTGACAGAGCGGATCGTCGGAGTCGCGGCCGAGCTGGGTCGGCAGGTCGAAGGCCATCGAGAGACCGGTCGAGCCGTGCTCGATCAGGTAGCGGTAGCGCTCGTTGGTGTCCTCGGGAGTGGCGAAGCCTGCGTACTGGCGCATCGTCCAGAGCCGGTCGCGGTACATCCCGTCGTGGATCCCGCGCGTGAAGGGTGGTGCTCCCGGCTCGCCGAGGCGCTCCTCGAGGCCGGGCCCGACGTCATCGGCGTCATAGACACGCTCTATCTCGATGCCGGAATCGGTGAAGACGCGCTCGTCATCCGGCCCCACGACGGGGGCGATCGTGCGGTGGGTCTCTTCGGTAGCCATGCCGACAGGATATGTGGGCGCGCCGCATCGCGGTCAGGCACGGTCGCTGTCGCTCTGCCCGCGGCGCCAACCGCTGCCGCACCGCCGCCCTCTGGTCTAGTTTGCTCAATTGTTTAAGTTGCATTTGCGTGTTCCCTTCTGTACCTTCGCCCGTACCGGAGAGGTAAGTAAGCGGTTCCGGTTCGTGGACTCAAAGCGCGCATGGCGCCGAGCCATGCAGGAGGGGAAAGGGGAGCGAGATGTCGCATCTGGCCAGTCGCAGGGCTCCGCAGCTTCTGCCGCCGTTCTGGCCGATCGACGACCAGCACGGCGTCGGCCACGTGCGCCTGGAGGGCGAGCCGCCCACCAACGCTGCAGAGGTGATGCCGCTGCTACTCAAGCTTGCCGCCCAGAGCGACGCGATGCGCAGCCTGCAGAGCGCCGAGGGCGAGGCCCTCTCCGAGAGCGCCGCCTCTGTCTTGCGCGGCGAGATGGCCGAAGCGATGCGCGAACTCGCCGACCTGATCGACAGCGAGAGTGCTGAGGCGGTCCGTCTGCGTGCCAAGGGGCTCGCTGGCGGCATCGAGCACCGCGAGATGACGCTTGAGATCGCCCGCAGCGGCCCTCCGCCCGCCTTGGAGATCGTCTGCGGACCGCTCTGCACCTGGCGGATGAAGACGCGCGTCGGGCTGCACTCCTTCCTCGCTGCCGCCCGCGACGAGGTCCAGCAGAAGCTGCTCGACGAACTCGACGACACGCTTGAGCAGGCCCTGGCGTCGGTCGAAGCCGAAATCGGAGCGAGCGGAATGAGCGTCCCCTACAAGCTGCCGATGAACGTCACCAACCTGCTGATCTCGGCGGGCGAGGCGGCCGGCCATCCCAAGCACTTCGCCTACTTCATGCCCGAGGACGAATGGGTCGACGGCCTGCCGATCGAGGAACAGCGGACCCTCTACATGCGCAACGTCCATCTGGCGCGCTACTCGGAGATCACGATTCCGCTTGCGGAAACGCTGCTGAGCGGTCCGATGCGGGCGGCCGATGTGCCGGTTTCCGAGACGCTGATGCCGTGGATCCGCGGTCATGATCACGGCCATAACGTCGTCGTGCCGGCCACTTGTTACGACGAGTGGATGGAGACGCTCGGGATCGAGCCGTTCATGGCACTGCAGGAGGCAATTGCCGACGTCTATGGCTTCCTGATGACGATCTCGGATGCCTGGCTTGGCATCACCGGGGTCAGCCGCCTCGAGATGTGCGCGACGCACATCGCCGAGCTGCTCCACTACATGCGCCGCGGCCCCAAGTACTACGGCGACCCCGGTGCCGCCTACGTTGAACTCAGCTTCCTCGCCGAGAACGGCTTCGTCGAGATCGACGGCGCCGGCCGGATCACCTGGAACGAGGAGGACTTCTGCCGCGGTATGGCGGCGCTCGCCAGCGCCCTCACCGACGCAACCGTGGGCGCCCCCGACGAGCGCGGCTCCGAAGCCCTCCTGGCCCGCTACGGCTGGCCGACCGAGACCGCAGCGATGCGCACCTGGAACGCGATGCGCAAAGAGCTAACCAACGTCCCCACGTCAATCGCCTTCTACCGCACAAGCGACGTAACCGCCGACGACGAAGTCCCCGTCCCGGCCTAGCTTTCTAGGGGCCCCGAACCAGCTCCTTAAGGGGGGCTCCTTAAGGGGGCCCGAAACTGAGAGACCCACCCCTAATCCGAAGCGCCCGCCAAGCGCTCGACCCCGGACTTCTCAATCGTCATCCGCAACCCATCCCTCAGATCAATCGACGGCTCCCAGCCGAGCAGGTCGCGGGCGCGGCTGATGTCCGGGCGCCGCTGTTGCGGATCGTCAACGGGCAGGGGCTCGAAGATGATCTCCGAGCGCGACTCGGTCACCTCGATCACCGTTTTCGCCAGCTCCAACAGCGTGAACTCGTTCGGGTTGCCGATGTTGACCGGCATGTGAACGTCGGACTCGGCCAGGGCGACGATGCCGCGGATCAGGTCGTCGACGTAACAGAAGCTGCGCGTCTGCTCACCTTCGCCGAAGACGGTCAGCGGCCGGTCCTCCAGCGCCTGGCGCAGGAAGGTCGGGATCGCCCGCCCGTCGTGGGCGCGCATGCGCGGGCCGTAAGTGTTGAAGATGCGCACGATCGAGGTGTCGACCCCCTGCTGGCGGTGGTAAGCCATCGTCATCGCCTCGGCGTAGCGCTTTGCCTCGTCGTAGACGCCGCGTGGCCCGATCGGATTGACGTGGCCCCAGTACTCCTCGGTCTGCGGGTGCACCTGGGGGTCGCCGTAGACCTCGCTGGTCGAGGCGATCAGGAAGCGAGCGCGCTTGAACTTGGCGACACCAAGCATGTGATGGGTGCCGTGCGAGCCAACCTTGAGCGTGTGCAGCGGCAGCCGCAGGTAATCGATCGGACTCGCCGGCGAGGCGAGGTGGTAGACGAAATCGACGTCCTCGGGGATGTCGACGTACTCGATGATGTCGACATGGCGGAAATCGAAGGCCGGGTCGCGGATGTGCTCGATGTTCTGCAGCGAGCCGGTCTCGAGGTTGTCGATGCAGATCACCCGGTGCCCCTCACCCAGCAGGTACTCGCAAAGGTGGGAGCCGAGGAATCCGGCGCCGCCGGTGACCACACAGGTGCTCATCGCCGCTGATGCTATCGGCCGGCGGGCGAGGAAGCCGCACCGGGGAGTTTTGTGCAATTTGCGGAGACCGCGGCCGGTAACCCGTCCAGCAGGGGGGCGAACCGGGATCCGCTGTGGATTTCGCTTGCCATGTTTTTGGCGGTCGATCCGAACCGGTGCAGGGGAGCTCACGGGGAATGAGCCAGGGAACGCAGGCAACAACGACGAGCGAGGCCGCCCGCAAGCGCGCCGCGGTCGAAATGATCGCCAGGTACGAGGCGGCGCTGAGGCGAACCGCCCGGCGCTACTCCCTGGACGCCGAAGACGCGGAGGACGCTTACCAGCGGGCGCTCGAGATCGCGCTCACAAAAGCCCCGACGACGGACTTACGAGAACTGATCCGCTGGACGCAGACCGTCACCAAGCACGAGGCGCTCGCCGTCCGCCAGAGCAGGGAGAAGCTGCTCGGCTACCAGCGACAGCACGACGGCATCGCACAGGATCCGGTCGCCCTCATCCCGGCCCGCGGCGACGGCCCCGAGGAACTGGTTGAACGGCGCGAGGATGTCGCCCGCAGCCGCGAGGCCCTGCAGGCGTTGAAGCCCGCCGAGCTGCAGGCGCTGAGCCTGCTCGCCGAGGGCTATTCCTACGCCGAGATCGGCGCGCGAACCGGCTTCAGCCAGACCAAAGTGAACCGTTTGCTCGCCGAGGGACGCGCACGCTTCCGCGGCCTGGTTGCCCGCAGCGAGGACGGCGGCCGCTGTCGCGATCTGCAGCCGCTGCTCTCATCCTTCTGCGACGGGGAAGCCAGTCCTCGTGCGGCGGGGGCGGTGCGCGAGCACCTTCGCGCCTGCGCCCGCTGCCGGGCGACGATGCGGACCTACCGCGCCGCGCCGCGAATCGCCGCGGCGCTGGTCCCCCTTCTTCCCCCCTCTCGCTCATTGCTGGCGCGAGCCCACGAGCTCGCGGCGCAGATCGGCTCCCGCGTTCCAGGGTTTGGCAGTAGCGAAACGGCACTGAGCCAGGCCGCCGCGGCCGGGGGCTCGCGCGGCGCCGGCCTGACCGCGGTCGCCAAGCTGCTGACCCTCTGCGCGGGAGCGGCCGGTGGAGCGGCGGCCTGCGTGGCAACCGGCGTACTGCCGGCGCCGGTCCTCATGCCCAAGCACCAGGCGCCGCCGGCGATCGAGCGACCAGCAGCGAGCGTTCTCGAGGATGTTCGGGACGAGGCGGTGAATTACGAGCCGGCGCCGCCGGGACCAGTCACGCCCAAGCCCGAGGAGACGCGAGCGGAAAAGGCACCGGCAGTCCCGGCGGAGCCGAGCGAGTCCACGGCCGGCGCGATCGAATACGAAGCACCGGCGCCCGAACCCGCTCCTGCACCGTCAGCCGCGGAAAGCGCCGCCGCGCCGGGTTCAACTGGCTCCCCCGCCGGAGAGTTCGGCCCGTGAGCGCCCCAGTCAGGTCAGGTGCAACGTTTTTCGGTCCTACGGGAGCCAAAAGACGTTGCACCTCGATGCTGGGGGCGATCTCGTTAGCGCTGGTGTTCGTGATTGCTTTGGCCGAGACCCCGGCCCAGGCCGCGCTACAGCCGCTCGACCTGCGCGTCGACGGGGGTGAGGACAGCTGGCACGCCGGGCGACAGTTCGCGCTGCGCTGGACCAATCCGCCGGGGACCATCGTGGCCGCTCACTACCGCTTGCTCGACCCGCAGGGACAGGTGCTAATCGACGACACGACATTGCCC
>JBKPOV010000007.1:0-1819 GCA_046733315.1 Actinomycetota bacterium | reverse complement strand
CTTATATCCGAATCACTGAAAGGCTCATTGATGTTAAGTGGCGGAAAAGCCGTAGTTCTCTTCGAACCCGTATCGGGAACTACATTCCTCACCATTGGGTTCAGTGAACTATGCTCTATCGGCGAATCATGCGTGGTCAGCGGCAAAAACAGCATCGAAGACGCCAAAAACGAATTTAGCACGTTGAAGAAAACTCACTCAGTTCAGCAGGGACCGATCAAAGAACTGAAAGCTGGCGGCCAGCCGGCAGAAGTAATCGGCATAGGCGTACTCGAACTCTCCGGTGTGCATGCAGGTCTGGAATGGGCGGGAACACCCGCATAGAAGTTTCGACAGAGTGAGTGCCGGAATAGGCAGGTATTATCGGTTGGCGTCGAGCCGCTTCTTTGAGCAGCTCGACGCCAGTCCTTGTCGGGCAGTACTCCCTGGACTAACGCCGATCGCGAACAACCCATAGAATCGCTGGATTGTGGTCTCGCCACAGGGCACCTATCAGAGCCTCGTTCGCACCTTCTCGATCATCTTCTTGGGCCTTGGTCTGCTGATCCTGGTCACCACGTTGGCCAACGGGGGCGGACCGCTCTCGGTCGGCACCCTGCTCGGCCTCGCCTTCCTCGTCGTCGGGGCGGGGCGGCTCTGGATAGCTTCTCGTACGTGAGCACGCCCGAGCGAGTCGAGCAATCGTCCAAACCACGCCTGGAGCCCCTGCTCCAGCGGGCCACCGGTGTCCCCGGGCTCTTCGTCGCCGTCTACTCCGCCGTCGGCTTCTCGATCTACTTCGCGCTCGGCGTGGTCGCCGACCGCGGGCTCGGCCTCACGCCGCTGATCTTCCTCGCCGCCGGCCTGCTCTTCGTCGTCACCACGCTCAGCTACGTTGAGGGGGGGGCGATGCTGCGGGAGCGGGGTGGCTCCTCGAGCTTTGCTCGCCACGCCTTCAACGAGCTGATCGCCTTCATCGCGGGCTGGGCGATCCTGATCGACTACCTGATCGTTGCCGCCCTGGCGGCGATCTCGGTGCCTCACTATCTGGAGCCGATCTCCGCCGACCTCTCCAAGGCTGGCTGGGAGATCGGCATTGCCGGCGCCGTAATCGCGGCCGCCTGTGTCCTCAATGTGCTCAACATCACCGGTCGCGGTCGGGAGCGCCCGCTGGCGATTCTCGCTCTTGCCGACATCGCCCTGCAGCTGGCGGTGATCGTCGTCGGCGTGCTCGCCGTCCTGCACCCGGATCGCCTCACCGACCAGCTCGACCTCTTCGCCAGTCCCGACTTCCACGACATCGTCTATGCCTCGGTCGTGGCGATGCTCGCTTATGCGGGGATCGAGGCTGCCTCGGACCTCGCTCCGGACATCAATGTCTCCCGGCGCGACCTGAAGCGAATCGTCTCGGTCGGCGCCCTGGCGGTCCCACTCGTCTACGCGGGCATGGCGGCGATCGCGCTGATGGCCGTGCCAGTCGTAGCAGGCCCAACGGGCCCCGAAACAGCCCTCGGCAACGAATTCGTCGAGGCGCCCGTGCTCGGCGTCGTCTCCGCCTACCACCCGCTCTGGGTCTCCGATGCGATGCGGTGGATCGTCGCTCTCGTCGCCACTCCTGTCCTCTTCTGGGCCGTGACAACCTCGCTGCTCGGCGTCTCCCGCCACATCTACACGCTGGCGATCAACCGCCAGATCCCCAGTTGGCTCGGCAAGCTCAACAGTCGCCACGCGACGCCGCACGTCGCGATCGCGATCTCCGGAGTCATCGCGCTCGGGCTGGTCTTGCCGACAGACGTCAAGATGCTCGCCGGCCTATACGCCTTCGGCGCCATGCTGGCGA
>JBKPOV010000006.1:0-24888 GCA_046733315.1 Actinomycetota bacterium | reverse complement strand
GATCGCGGTTGCGGTCCCGAAGCTCGTGGCGGTACCGGCGCTATCGGCGACCGTGGGTTTGGTCCCGTTGGGACTTGTCGCGGCTCCGCCGAAAGTGAGGTTATGGGCCCCGGTGTAGGTGGTGACGGTGCCGCCGTTTTGATCCTTTGCCGTGATCGTCAGGTTGTCCGCGGCGCCCGCGGTGGGGGAGGGGGAAGCCGCGGCAAGGACAAAGTGGTGTGCTGGCCCGATCGTGATTTTTGCGCTGCTCGTCGAGCTGCTCGCCGTCCAGGAGCGCCAGCGGGCGGTCACCACGTAGGTGTGAGTGCCGACGTTGAGGCCGCTATCGGCGCAGCTCGTTGCGACCGTAGGAGAAGCGGCGCTCGGGCAGTTCCCAGCGGCCTGGCCGCCGTCGCGGCTGACCGAGTAGGTGACGGTCCCGAGGCCAGGCGGGGTGACGGCGCTCCAGCTGAGCGCCACCGTTCCTCCCGCGGCTGGCGTGGCAGCGGTAATCGAAGGGGCGGGCAGCTGCGAGACCCCGGCAGAGGCGTCGCCGACGCCGGTCGTCGTGAAGTACGCAAAAGCCGAGCCGGAGACCAGCGCGGTGAGGCCGACGAGCAAGGCGATGCCGGTGGCCCCTGCCTGTGAGAACCGTCTCATCCGCGCGCCGTTCCGGAGAAGGCCAACGGGAACTGGGCGCTTTGGCAGGCGTCCTGGTTGCGCGATAGCTCGCGGAGCTGAATCGCCGGCGGCGAGACGCCCGCGGCAGGCAGAGTCAGCGATCCCCCGGGGGGAACTTTGAGCGGCGCCGAGCTCGAGGCGCTGGACTCGATCAGCGCCAGGTTCTCGGCGCTGGTACACCCAGGTGGATCGGCGGTAGCGGTCGCCCACAGGCGCGTGACGAGGATCGGCACTGGGTTGGGGTTGACGACCGTCAGCGGCAGCGTGACCGGGGGCGCACCGGGATACAGGGCGCTCAGCCCCGACAGCTGCGGCGTGATCGAGAAGTCCTTCGGCTCGAGCACCCGCCAGCGGAACTGGGCTGCCGGGCTCCGCCGGTCGCCGCTGCCCACCGTTCGTACCGAGAAGCTGTGCCTGCCGGCGCTCAGCTTGCCGAGGACGACGGGGGCCCGGCAGGCGCTCCAGCGTCTGTCATCCAAGCGGCACTGAAAGTGCAGATTGCGCCCCCGCGCGCTAAAGCTGAACCTGGCACTTGCCGAGGTCGCCAGCTTGTCGGGATGTTGGGTTATCGACGGCTTCGGCAACGAGCCGTTGCCGCTGTCCCGCCCTCGGTCGGAAGCGGGACGCTCGAGTCCCTCAGGCGTTGCCGCGTAGGCCGCGGCCGCGAAGCAGCCGGCTATGCCGACAAGGGCCAACGCTCCGCGTGTCCTACGCATGGGCAGGTCAACGCCAGGGGACTAGTTATTGGTCAGGTGCAGCGTCAGGGTCGCGCCCTGGCAGCCGTCCTGGTTGACCCCGGTTTCGTTCATCGCCAACGTCCCGGTGGCGGCGACGCTCTGGCCGTTGCCCGGAGGGAAGACCTGGTTGACGGGAACCGCGGCCATCGTGAAGTCGGGGTTGCCGCCGCTGATCGTGGTGGCGCAGCTCGAGTGCCCTGCGTCGACCGTGATGCTCGAGAGGCTGACCGTGCCGACCCGCTGAACGCCGGAGGAGGGATTGTCAACCGTCAGCGTCACCGGCGAGGAGGAGCCCGGGAAGAGATTGGAGGAGATCGAGGCGTGAAGCGTCACGGCCGAGCTCGATCCGACCGAGGCCGACCCCGTGCCGGAGCCGCTCGAGGTGAAGTAGGCGAAGGCGACGCCGGCCGCCACAATCGCGATCGTGCTTCCGAGCGCAATCGACGCCCGCTTCCCGGTGATCCTGCTCATGTCTTTCCCCTTGCAATTGACGAATTGGATGGAGCGAACGGGCTCCGCAGTGCAGGGGTATCGGCGACGAAGGGACGAAAGCTTTAGTCGTATTCGGTAGACAGATTTACTTTTCTTGTACGCGGTGTACAAGAAGCTCCTCAGCCTTCCATGTGGCCCGACTGCCTTCCGCCGCACCCGCGGCTCGCCTCACGAGGCGCGCAGGCAAGCATGTAGACTTCTTATCTACATGGCAGTCAACGACACGACGACCATCCGCGTTTCGGCCCGCACTCGCGACCGGTTGAAGGTCCTGGCCAGTCGCCGCGGCGAGTCCGCCGGCGAGGTCGTCGCGAAGCTCGTCAACGCGGCTGACGAGGAGGCGATGTTGACCGAGATCGCAGCTGGCTTCGAGAAGCTCGTTGGAGACCCGGCTGCCCTTGCTGCCTATCGGGCGGAGAGTCGCGAGATCGAGTCCGCCTTCGATCCGGCGACCCCTGAGTGGTAGATGCTCGCCCCCAGCAGGGGGACGTGTACTGGGCCGACCCCGACCCGACGCGTGGGACCGAGCAGGCCAAGCCACGGCCTTTCGCGATCGTTTCCGTCGATCAACTGAACCAGGCAAGCCTGGGTCTGTCTCTCGCCGTGCCTCTCACCCGCACCGATTTCGGCAGCGCCCTTCACCTGCCGATTTCTTCGCCGGAGGCTGGCTTGAGCGAGAACGGCTTCGCGATGCCCGAGCAGATGCGGGCGATCTCGCACGAGCGGCTCAGCCGGCGTCTCGGAAGCCTGCGTCCGAAGACGCTGGACGAGTTGCTGAAACGCTGCCGCGTCCTCCTGCGTTAGTTCTGCCTCCCGCCTTGGGCGAGCGTCGGACGAAGAGTAGGCCCGCAGTGAGGAGCAGCACCCAGAAGCCGCCGGCGGCGAGGGCGAAGCGCTGGACCAGGCCGTAGTGGCCGCCGGGGTCGTTGCCGGTGGCGAAGAAGAGGCCACCGAAGATGATCAGTCCTCCGAATCCGGCAAGCAGGGCGAAGAGGTCGAAACGGCCCCAGCGCTCGTCGCCGTGCAGGCGCCAGGCCATCGCGAAGACCGAGAGCTGCAGGGAGATCGCGCCGACAGAGTAGGTCCAGCCGTGGGCGGCGTCGCGCCAGGAGAGTTCGCCTGCGAGTTCACGCGCCCGACAGGAAGCGTCGATCGTCAGCTGGCAATCGGCGGGAAAGGGGAAGCCATCGAGGATCTGGGCCAATCCCGTGAGCGCGATCAGCGAGGGCCCGAGCCAGCCGCGCAGGCCGCGAGGACCATCGAGGACCAGCGCCACCGCGGCGAGGATGAAGGAGGTCCCCCAGATCGCCACGCCGATGTCAAAGAGCCACGGATGCGCCGCGTCGCGGGCGCCGAGCACACTGACTGCGTCGCGGACCTCGCTGTAGCCGGGCTCGATGAGCCCGCCGACGATCACGATCGCGAGCCAGATCAGCTGCCCGGCGATCGAGGCGAGCGCCAAGCCTCGAATCAGCTCTTTTTCGTTTGCCCTAGGCAAAGCGATTCGAGTTTCGGATTACCTCGACTTGGCGCTGACTCCACCACTTCTGCAGGCTGCGCTTGGATATCGGTACCGATTCGTCGGCATCCACGTCGCTCAGGTCGCCCATGGCGCGGAAGAGGTGAGGGATGGCTTCACTTTGGGGACTGATGCCGTAGCGCGCCATATAAAGGTCGACTCCCTCCTCGACCGAGACGTCGCCGGCCTCGTCAATCGTCTTAACGTCGAAGTAGTCCCTCATTTCTCCCCGCTCTGCCATCACCTTGAGCTTCATTGCCATCAGGTCTTGAAGGCTGGAGATCCGAAGGCCGGCGACGAGTACCGGTTTCGCCAGCAGGCGCAGGTCCGACGCGTCGAAAATCTCGATCTTGGTCGCGCTGAAAACGCCCGCGAGGGATCTCGCGGCTCCAGCCAGATTACGCGCCAGTTGCTTGACGCTGGGATCAAGGCCACGCGCACGCGATCCCGCGCGCCAGTCCTGCGGACTGAGTGCAATGGCGCCCCAGGCCAGGCCCTGCAGGTCCATGGTCCGAAGCAGGCGCCTGGCTATGTAGGGACCGGCTGTGCCGACGTCCAGCTGAGCGTCAGCCGTATTCCAGAACAGGTGCAGCAAATAAGAGGGCACCCGCCCAGGGGTCGAGGTCGGCTTCTGGCGCTGTGGCCGACGGGTCTTGCCGAGGGCGGGATCAAGGGCGGCCCAGTGGCTATTGGCACGGTTCGCATGCCAGATCTGCTCCTCGCGCGCGCGACCGGCCGCGATGGTTTCCCGCCGCCGCGTTACCAGTCCCTTCTCGAGAAGTGAGCGAAGTGCGGCGGCCGCAGCGGTGGGTGAGAGGCCGCTCCGTCGCGCTACCGCCCGTGCCGAGACCAATCCCAGCGGCGCATTGCGAAGGGCGGCCAGCGCCTGCACCTCGGAGTGGCTCATGCCGGCAATCCGGGGAGTTAGACCAAGCTCTTTACGTATGTGGTCTGCCTGCGAGGGACTGAGGGCCAGGCGTCCATTCGCTTGTCGGGCCTGTATCCCCAACCGCTGCACGGTCCGACTAATTCGGGGCACCGACGTGTCGAGCTCACGCGCCAGGTCCGCTCCCGAAATGCTGTCCATATCGTTAATTGTAGCGAGGCCTCTGCAAGGGGGTGATCCCTGGACCTATTCGGGTAGAAGGGGGCATGGCCAACTCATCACTGAAAAGCACAGTCGTCCGCAAGGCCGCCAAGGCAGCCGCCAAGCACACCGCCCACGGCACCGCCTCGAAGCTGAAGCGCAACCCTGTGCGCACCACCACCTTGCTTGCAGTCGGGGGCGGGCTCGGCGCCGTGACCGGCTGGGCAGCGGCACGTCGAGGTGCAACACAATGACGCTCTCCTAGCGACGTAAAGCGTTGCGCCAACGGGAGGCCGAGCTCGGAGTCGTGTAGAGATTCCGGGATGGGCGAGTTCCGCTACGAAGGGCACCGGCTCGAATACGACTCCTACGGGGAGGGCGAGCGGGTGCTCGTGCTCGTGCACGGGCTGCTGATGAATCGCCGCATGTACGAGCGGCTGGCGCCAGAGCTGGCTCGCCAGGGCACCCGCGTGATCTGCCTCGACCTGCTCGGCCATGGACGCTCAGACCGGCCCGAGGACCTGCGGCTCTACTCGATGCCGCTCTTCGCTCGGCAGGTCGTGGCGCTGCTCGACCATCTCGAGCTGGATTCCGCGGTGGTGGGAGGGACTTCGCTCGGCGCCAACGTCGGCCTCGAGCTGGCGGTTGCCTATCCGCAACGGGCCCGCGGGCTCTTCATCGAGATGCCGGTGCTCGACAACGCCCTACCGGCGGTCGCCGGCGCCTTCACCCCCGTACTGCTCGGCCTGCGCTACGGCAGGCCTATCTTCGAGCTGACTTCGCGCGTCACCTCGCTCGTCCCCCGCACGAACTTCCTCCTCGATATCGGGCTCGACTGGGTGCGCCAGCGCCCCGGTCCCTCGGGAGCCGTACTGGAGGGACTGCTCCTGGGCGAGACCGCCCCGCACCGCGAGAAACGCCTCGGGATCGAGCAGCCGACCCTGATCGTCGGCCACCCCCGCGACCCGCTTCACCCCTTCAGTGACTCCGGCATGCTCGCCGAAGAGCTACCCAACGCCCGCCTCGTCGAGGCCAGCTCGATCCTCGAGTGGCGGATCAGCCCGCAGCGCCTAACCGGCGAGCTCACGGTTTTTCTAGAAGCCGTTTGAGGTAGTTGTCGCTGTCGTTTGCTTTCAGCCGCACCCAGAGTGGCTGGTGGTCGGAGAGCTCCCAGGTGCGCCAGTCTTCGAAGGCTTCCTCAGGCGTGGTTAATTTCGGCTCTTTGCCTTTGGCCGCGGCCTTTTTGCGCTTCTCCTCGTTGTTCTTTTCGCGGTCGGCTTCGAAGTGCTCGCGGTAGTCGTCGATCTGGTCGAGCCTGAAGGCGCTCTCGTAGATCCGCAGGCTGCCGGCCTCTTCTTTCTCTCCTTTGGGGAAGACGATTGCGTCGGGGGCGGTCTTGAAGGCGATCTGGTCGTAGTAGTTGTTGCGCTGCTGTCCGGGGGGTTCCTGAATTGCCGGCGGCACGGTGAAGCCGTTACTGAGCAGGGCCTCCATGGTTTCGTGCTCGAGGCCGACGATGTTGAAGTCGCCGAGCAGGATCAGGGCCTTGCCTTTCTCGTTTGCCAGGTCGGCGCGCTTGCCGAGCAGCTCGGCGATCTCGTGGATCTCTTCGACCCGGCGTTTGAGCCCCGGCCCGCGATCCTCGCCGTAGTAGATGTGGACGGTGCAGATGTCGAATTTGCGCCAGCCCGCCTGGAAGGAGGCGAAGTAGGGGGAGCGGGCGAACTGCTTGCCGCCTTTGGCGTCTTTCTCGATCAGCCCCGCGGGCTGCAGGACGATCTCGCCAGCGACGTTGCGAAAGCTGATCTTGCGCCTGTCGAAGAGGTAGATCAGCCGCTCGTCGTTGCCGCTGGCCCCTTCGGTCACGTCAGAAGCGATGAATCCCCACTGCGGCCCGAGGATGTCCATCACCTTTTCCCAGGGAGGGAGGTTGTTGACCTCCTGGACCGCGACGAAGTCGAAGCGCGAGAGGATCTCGGCGATGTAGAAGAACGATTCGGGCAGCCGTTCGCCGTGGCCGAAGCCGCCTTTCGGATCGCCGAGGTCGCGGATGTTCCAGCTCGCCAGCAGCAGGTTGTCTTCCGCGTCCTTGGCCGGTATCGCGTCGCTGAGCTGGCCGCGCAGGGCTTTCAGGCGGGGGACGGTGCGCTGCAGTTCGGCCTCGCTGAGGTCACTCTTCAGTCTCCAGTAATCCATCGCCGCGATCCCCTCGCTCGTTTGATCAAAGCGCGCTGAGCGTAGGCCGAAATCGACTTCCGTTACAGCCGTGCGCTGAAAAGACTTCCCAACGTCCGCCTTCCGGTACGCCCGGAGTTGCTAGGATGCCCGAGAAATCTGGAGCGATCAGAGAGATTGAGGGGGACCCTGGGAGAGGGACCTCACGGGCTTCAAGGGAGGAGCCCGACCCATAGCGCACCAGTGCCTTAATCGGTCAAAGGGCCGGCCTTAAAAGCCGGAGATCCGGGTTCGAGCCCCGGCTGGTGCATCGGAAACGAAAGAAACCGGTGACCGGCTATGGCGAACAATCTCTTTGATCAGCTAGACGAAATCTCAACGGGCGGCGAGCAGGAACGTCCGCTCTGGGCGGCGCGAGCGCCGTACCAACCGCAGGCCGACTATGACCTGATGCTGGTGCCGCGGGTCAAGGGTTGGCAGGAGGATGCCGCCGCGCTCGAGGCGCTCGAGCGGGTCGAGCGCGAGCCCTGGATCGAGAGCATCGACCGCGACGGCAAGCAGGTTCGGGCCGTCCTCTCCAGCGACTGGATCGAGGCCACGGGCGCCGCGCTCACCTCGGGTGAGGCCGGTGGCTCGCCCCACGCCGACCTTGCCGCCGGGCGCCGCTACGCGCTCAACTTCTGGGACGCCAACTCGACCAAGGCGCTGCACATCGGTCACCTGCGCAACCTGGCGCTCGGCAACGCGCTCGGCTCGGCGCTGGCCGAGGCCGGTGGCAAAGTAGAGCGGCGCAGCATCATCTGCGACGTCGGCCGCAGCATGGGCGAGGCAATGGCCGGTGTCGTCAAGAGCGGCCGCCACACTCAGTCCTCGCTCGACGGCAGCGAGAAGAGCGACCACTTCGTCGGCGCCTGTTACGCCGAGTACGTCAAGTCGGGCCCCTCGCTCAACGGCCGCGACGACAATCCGGCTAGCTCCCTCACCCGCGAGCTCGACGTCCACGAAGACAGCGCCGATGAGCTGCTGCAGCGCGTCCTCGACGGCGATCAAGCAGCGATCGAGCTCTGGTCGAAGACGCGCGCCTGGGTGATCTCCGGCCAGCGCAAGACCCTCGCCCGGCTCGGCATCTCCTTCGACCGGGTCTTCTTCGAGTCCGACTTCCTGCCAGAGGTCGCCGAACTCTCCAACCTCGGGCTCGAGCACGGCATGCTGCAGCGGCGGCCCGACGGCGCGGTGATCTACCTCACCGACCGCGAGGAGCTAGAGGAAATGCCGCTGCTGCGCGCCGACGGCCTGCCCACCCAGCACATGCGGGCGCTTGCCTACTGGATGGCTGCGCCGGGCCTCGAAGGCACGACCTCGATCCAGGTTTGCGGCCTCGAGTGGGTCGCCCACGTCACCTGTCGCCGCCAGCTGATGGACCTGATGATGGCGAAGGGAGCCGGCGCCGACATCAACCACCCCGCCCACGACGTCTTCCACGGCATGGTCTCCAAACAGAGCGAGTCGGTCTCCTCGAGCAAGGAAAACGCCCTGCTGATCGACGAGCTGGCGGAATGGATCGACACCGCGCTCGAAGGCGAGGAAGCGCGGGCCGGCGTGCGCCAGCGCCACCCCGCCGCCGAAGCGATCGTGCCCCAGGTCGCGCTCGGCTACTTCCTCATGCACACCAACACCAAACCGCTCGACTTCGAACCGGAGAAGCTGCTGCGCGAGGAGCAGAGCCTCGGCTGGGACCTGGCCCGCGCCCGCGCCCACAACGGCAACGGCCTGGGGGGCTCGGTGCCGGTCGAGCCGGCCCAGGACCCCGACTACCGCTTCGCCGTGGTGCAGTCGGAGATGTACCGGCGCCACCTGCAGCAGGCGGTCGAGCGGCTCGACGTCAGCCCGCTCGCCAAGTACGTCGCCCACCTCTCGCGCTGGTACGTCGAGGAGGACCGCGAGCCGCACGTGCAGGAGGCGATCCAGGCGGCCCTCGCCCAGGGCGCCCGCGGCCTGGGACTGGAGACGGTCCGATGAGGACGCTGCTGGTCGACAACCACGACTCCTACACCTACAACGTCTTCCACCTGCTGGCCGGCGTCTCCGGCGAGGAGCCGATCGTCGTCGACAACGACGCCGTTTCCTGGCGGGCGCTGGAGCGCTGGGACTTCGACGCGATCGTACTCTCGCCCGGGCCGGGAACGCCGCGGCGCTGGCACGACTTCTGCGTCTGCGACGACATCCTCCGCTTCAGCGAGATCCCGGTGCTCGGCATCTGCCTCGGCCACCAGGGGCTCGGCAGCCTGCTCGAAGGCCAGGTGAGCAGCGCCCCGGAGGCGATGCACGGCCGGCTCAGCCGCATCTTCCACGAAGGCGCCAACCTCTTCGACGGCATCCCACAGGGCTTTCCGGTCGTCCGCTACCACTCGCTGGCGATCACCGGCATGGGTCCCGACGGCAACGTCTGCGCCTGGGCCGACGACGGCGTCGTGATGGGGATCGAACACCGCAGCCGGCCGATGTGGGGCGTCCAGTTCCACCCGGAGTCGATCGCCACCGACCACGGCGCCAGGTTGGTCGAGAACTTCTACAACCTTGCCCGGCAGCGCAAAGAGCCGCCGGTGCGGGCGACCAAGCGGCCGTCGAACGCCCCCCGCCGCGCCGGCGGCAGCAGGCCGGCCGTCTCAGATACCCGCCTGCTGCTGCGCTCGATTCCCGGAGAGGCCCCGACCGAGACGCTCTTCGAACGGCTCTTCGCGGCTGAGGAGCACGCCTTTTGGCTCGACAGCGCCGACGCGCCGACGCGGCTCGCGCAGAGCTCCTACCTCGGCACCAGCGCCGGCGCCGAGCGCTGCGTGCTCATCTACGACGTCGACGAGGGCGTCGTTCAGGTCCAGCGGGCGGGGGAGACCGCGATCGAGCGCAGTTCGATCTTCGATGTGCTCGACCGCGAGGTAGCCGTGCGCACGATCGAGACGCCGGCCGGTGTCTCGCCCAACCTCCTTGGTGGCTTCGTCGGCTACCTCGGCTACGAGTGCAAGGGGGATGCCGGCGCGACGAACGTGCACAGCTCCGACGTGCCCGACGCGGTGCTGATGCTGGCCAACCGCATCGTCGCGGTCGACCACGTCCAGCACCGCACCGACGTCCTGGCGATCTGCCCGGCCGGCGAAGAGGACGAGGCGGAGCGCTGGCTGGACGAGGCAGAGACCGTGGCCCGGGATCTGCTCGCCAACCCGCCGGAACAGCCGAGCCGCACGGACCCGGCCTTCGGTGAGCCCAGTGACACCCAAGTGCGCTTCGAGTGCGGTCGTGGCCGCGAGCAGTACCTCGCTGACATCGCTCGCTCACAGGCCGAACTTGCCGCCGGCGAGTCCTATGAGGTCTGCCTCACCGACCAGATCTCAACCACAGCCGAACCCGATCCGTTCGACCTCTACCGCAACCTGCGCCGCAGCAACCCGGCGCCCTTCGCCGCCTACCTGAAGCTCGGCGAGGTCGCCGTGGTCAGCTCCTCGCCGGAGCGCTTCCTCTCGGTCGACCGCGAGCGCCGCGTCGAGGCGCGCCCGATCAAGGGGACGACGTCGCGCTCGGCGGATCCGGCCGAGGACGCGGCGCTGAAGGCGGAGCTGACCAACGACGAAAAGACCTACGCCGAGCACCTGATGATCGTCGACCTGCTGCGCAACGACCTCGGCATCGTCTGCGAGGTCGGCAGCGTCGCCGTCCCCGAGCTGATGGTGGTCGAGGACTACGCCACCGTGCACCAGTTGATCTCGACGGTCGAGGGAAGGCTGCCGGCCGAGCGCAGCGCCGTCGAGTGCGCCCGCGCCTGCTTCCCCGGTGGTTCGATGACCGGCGCGCCGAAGCTGCGTACGATGGAGATCATCGACGACATCGAGGCCGAGGCACGCGGCGTCTACTCCGGTGCGATCGGCTACTTCGGCCTCGACGGGGTGATGGACCTGAGCATCGTGATCCGCACGATCGTCCTGCGTCCGGGGCGGATGACGATCGGCGCCGGCGGCGCGATCGTGATGCAGTCCGACCCGGTCGACGAGTTCGACGAGATCCTGCTCAAGGCGAAAGCGCCGATGGCGGCGATCGCGCGCACCGTCACCGGCAGCGACGCGCCCGATTCCTGGAGCGTCGAGCTGGAGCCGGCCCGAGCGAGGGCGGAGGCGGCGTGACCGAGGTGACCAGCGAAGCGAAGACCGCCTGCGATGTGCGCCAAGCGACCGAGGAGGACGCGCCTGCGGTGGCGAGCGCGGTGGCGGAACTGCTGGTCGAGCTGAGTGGCGGCGGGCCGGCCGTTACCGAGCTCGAGCAGGCGACGCGAGAACTGGCCAGGGACGGGGGGGCGGGTGCCCTGCTAGTGGCGGAGGTAGGGGGCGAGGATGGGCTCGTGGGCGTCCTCGCCGCCAGCTGGCAGCACGCGATCCACGTGCCCGGACGCTACGGCACGATCCAGGACCTCTGGGTGCACCCGGACTGGCGCAGCAAGGCGATCGGCCGCGAGCTGGTCGAGGCCTATTGCGAGCTAGCTCGGGAGACCGGCGCCAAGAGGATCGAAGTCGGGCTGCCGCGCGAGGACTTCGAGCGGATCGGCGCCACCGAGGCCTTCTACCGGGCCAACGGCTTCGAGCACCTCGGCCCCCGCATGCGGAGAAAGCTATGAGCGAGGAGCACGGCCGCGCAGCCGACATTGACCACCCCCTGGCGGGGTCAATGTCGGATGGGGGGAAACGGTGAGCGAGCTTCTCCTTGTCGAACAGCGTCCCGGCGGCGAGGACGACAGCGCGCACTGGATCCTCGAAGGCGGTCGCATCCTGCCCGGCGTCGACGACAACCGACGCATGGAGGAGCTGCGGCGGGGTCTGTTGAGCCACTCGGGTGTCCACGCCGCAGCCGCCGACGCCGACAGCGAAGACGTCGAGCAAACGCTAAGCGTTCTGCACGAGCCCGACTACCTGGAAGCGCTCGCCGAGGTCTCGGTAGAGCCGGTGGTGATGCCGGAGCTGACGCCGCCGGGGCTGCCGCCGGACATCCCGGTCAGCGCCGGCCTGGTCGGGGCGGCGCGCGAGGGGGTGCGCACGGCGATGAGCGCGGCCGAGCGGTTGGTCGACGGCGCCCGCTTCACCTACGCCCTCTGCCGACCGCCAGGCCACCACGCCGGCCCGGCCTGGTTCGCCGGCTACTGCTACCTCAACACCGCGGCCGCGGCGGTGCAGGTCCTGCGCCACGCGGGCATGAGCCCGGTCGGCATCCTCGACATCGACCTGCACTACCCCAACGGCACCGCCGCGATCGTCGCGACGATGGCCGATGCCAGCCTGCACTCGCTGCACGCCTCGCCGGTCACCAACGTCGCCGCCGGCACCGTGCAGCCGAGCAGCGAGCGCGAACACGTGGTCGAGTTCGCCGACAGTCCAGATGTCGAGACCTACCTTGAGGCGGTTGCCGCTTCGGTTGAAGCGCTCGCCGCCGACTCGGCCGCCCTGGTCGTCTCGCTCGGCTACGACATCGTCGCCGGAGACCCACACGGCTCCTGGAGCTTCGAACCGCAGATCTTCACCGAGATCGGCGCCCTGCTCGCCGCCTGCGGCCGTCCCGTCTGCGTAATTCAAGAGGGCGGCTACGCCCTGGACTCACTGGCGGAATGCAGCGAGGCCTTCGCCACGGGCCTACTCGATGGTCCCCGAGTGGCTTCCGGTGCGCCTTTTGCGTCCCATGACCACATAAAGCGCACCGGAACGGGGCAAGCCGCGGAGGGGGTGCGATGAGCGATAACGGGCTGGTCAGGTTCCGCGAGCGGCTTGATCCGATCGATGCGGAGATCGCACGGCTGCTCGGCGAGCGCTTTCAGATCTGCCGCGAAGTCGCCGAGTACAAGAGCGAGCACGAGATCCCGATGATGCAGCCCGAGCGGGTCGCCGAGGTGCGGGCGCGCTACCTCGCCCGCGGCGCTGCGGTCGACCTGCCGGAGGACTTCACGGCTGCGCTCTTCGAGCTGCTGATCGGGGCGACCTGCAAGCTGGAGGACGAGCTGATGGAGGGGGTCGCCGAGGACTCGGACGGCCAGCCGGCCCACGCGGCTCGCGCGAAGGAACGATGAGCGCCAAGCTTCCTCCCGGCCCCCGCATGCCCCGGCTGCTGCAGTCGATCCGCTGGTCGCGCGAGCCGCTGCCCTTGCTCGAGCAGTGCCGCGAGCGCTACGGCGACACCTTCACCCTGCGCCTGCGCCACCTCGGCACCTGGGTCGTGCTCTCCGATCCCGAGGACGTCAAACGGGTCTTCTCCACCGACACCAACGACCTCGGCGTGGGAGTTCCGAATCTCGCTCTCAGGCCGGTGCTCGGCGCCCACTCGGTAATGCTGAGCGAGGAGCCCGAGCACATGGCGCGCCGCAAGCTGATGCTGCCGCGCTTCCACGGTGAGCGGATGCGCGAGGACGCCGGGATGATGACCGAGCTGGCGCGGCAGGAAGTGCGCTCCTGGCCGATCGGCGAGCCGTTCAGGCTCTGGCCGCGGATGCAGGCGCTGACCCAGGAGGTCGTGATGCGCGCCGTCTTCGGCGACGACGGTGGGCGACTCGACCAGCTTCGAGCCCTCCTCACCAACCTGACCGCGGCTGTCAACGACGAAGGACGGTTGCGCAAGCTCGCCCTCTTCGGTCCGCGCTGGCTCGAACGCAGCCGCGGCTGGCGCGAAGCGATGACGCCGGTCGAAGCGGCCGTGCTCGCCGAGGTCCGGCGCCGCCGCGCCGAGGGGGAGAGTGGCCGCCGCGACGCCGTCTCGATTCTGATCGAGGCGCGCAACGAGGACGGCTCGCCGCTCAGCGAGAAGGACCTTCGCGACGAACTGCTGACGCTGCTCACCGACGGTCCGACCTCGAGCTCGCTGGCCTGGGTCTTCGAGCGCCTCCTCCGCCACCCCGAGAAGTTGGCGCGGCTGCAGTCCGAACTGCTGGCTGGGGAGGGGGAGGCCTACCTGGATGCGGTGATCAAGGAGACGCTGCGCCTGCGGCCGCCGGTCTCGGTCGTCGTGCGGCGCCTGCTCAAGCCGGCGACGCTCGGCGGCCACGAGCTTCCAGCCAACACCCTGATCGCCCCCTGCGTTTACCTGATCCACCACCGGGAGGACGTCTACGAGGAGCCCGGCGAGTTCATCCCCGAGCGCTTCCTCACCCAGCGCGCTGCGGTGCCGACCTGGATCCCCTTCGGCGGCGGCGCCCGCCGCTGCCTCGCCGCCAGCTATGCCGAACAGGAGATGAAGCGCGTGCTGCGCACCGTGCTCGAGGAGGTCGAGCTGGAGCCGGTCGAGTCGGGCTCTGAGCGCATCACGCGCGGCGCGATCGCCTTCAGCCCCGCCCAGCACGGCCTCGTCGTCGCCAAACCCCGAACGCACGCCTATGCCTGATTACGACCTGATTATCGTCGGCGCCGGCGCCAAGGCCGCAGGGATTGCGACGAAGGTCCACATCGTCAACAGTCTCGGCCTCGCCGAGCTCTCGATCCTGGTGATCGAGGGCACCGAGGTCGCCGCATCGTGGAAGGGCCGCAACGGGATGACCTCCGGCGAGGAGCCGTTGGCGGTGACGCCGATCAAGGACGTCGGCTTCCCCTATCAGAGCCACATCGAGTTCGGCGAGGCCGGCGAGGCGATCGACGCGGCGCTCGCCCAGTTCACCTGGCAGCAGCACATGATCAGCAAGCGCCGCTACGCCCGCTGGGTCGACGCCGGCTCGCCCCAGGTGCGCCATCGCGACTACGGCGAGTACCTGACCTGGGTGCTCTCGCGGGCGACGGAGGGGGTGGAGCACCTGTCGGCGCGCGTTACCCAGGTTGCGCTCGATGAGGCCGGCGAGCGCTGGGTGGTCGAAGCCGAAGCAGACGGCGGGAAGACCCGGCACGCCGGCGGCGCCCTGGCGCTGACCGGCCCGGGCATTCACCGCGCCTTCCCGCACGAGCCCGCCGTTGCCGACCGCGTCTTCCACTGCGACAGCCGGCGCGAGGAGTTCGCCCGCATCCCGGAGGACAGCCGCTGCGACGTGGCGATCGTCGGCGGCGGTGAGAGTGCCCTCAGCGCGACGATGTTCCTGCGCGGCATGCGACCGGACTGCCGCTTCACGATCTACACGCCGATGCTGCCGATGAGCCGCGGCGAGAGCTTCCTCGAGAACCGCGTCTTCTCCAATCCCGACACGGTTGAATGGGAGTCGCTCGATCAGCAGACCAGGCGGGACTTCGTCAAGCACTCCGACCGCGGTGTCTTCGATCCGCCGAGCCTTGCGGCGATCGCCTACGACGAGCGCTGCCGCTTCGTCACCGGCCGCGTAACCGACGTCGCTGCAATCGAGGGCGGCGAAGGCGTGCGGCTCGAGTACGAGTCGCCGGAAGGGCAAGCGGGCAGCGAGCACGACTTCGTCGCCAACTGCACCGGCTTTGACCTGCTGGCCCAGCTGCGCACCCTCTTTCCGGCGACGGTGCGGGAGGAGATCGAGCGCCGCAGCGGACCGATCTGGGACCAGCCCGCGGGCAGCGAAGTTCCGATTGGCCGCAACCTCGAGCTGCGGCGAATGCGGCCGTGGCTGCATATCCCCGGTCTTGCCGGCCTCAGCCAGGGTCCCGGCTTCGCCAATTTGGGAGCACTCGGCCTGCTCTCCAACCGCGTTCTGCAACCACTTATGATCGCAAATAGCGAAATACTTGACAGTTATAAATCGGTCGCATAGGGTCGCGGCGACGACGAGGGAGGCAGGGAGTAGATGAGGAACCTGAGCAGGATGTCGAGGGTCGCGCGGACGCTTGGAGTGCTGGTGGCAATGGTGGTCACGGCCGCCGTGATCGCCGGATGCGGGTCCTCATCTTCCGCCGGCGATGGCGAAGCGGCCAGCTTCACCGGCTCGGGTGTGCCCAACGGTGACGTTGCCAACACGCGCTACACCAGTGGCGGCCCGATCGACAGCACCACGGTCAGCAATCTGCAGGTGGCCTGGAAACTGCCGCTGCACGCGACCAGCGCTTTCGGAAGCTATGCCTCCACGCCGATCATCAGTGAGGGTGTGATGTATTCGCAGGACCTCGCCTCCAACGTCCAAGCGATCGACGTCCAGAGCGGTGAGGTGCTCTGGACCGCGACTTTCGAACAGCCCGACCACGGTCCCAACGGCGTCGTCGTGGCGGAAGGCCTCGTCTTCGGCGCGACTCCGACGGAAGCCTTTGCCCTCGATCAGAAAACGGGGCAGCAGGAATGGTCGGTCAAACTTGCTCGCAACTCAAAAGAGGGCATCGACATGGCGCCGGGCTTCCGCGACGGCCTCGTCTACGTCTCGACCGTGCCGGTCAACGTCGAAGAATTCTACGGCGGCGACGGAGTCGGAATCCTCTGGGCGCTCGACGGCAAGACGGGCAAAAAAGTTTGGCACTTCAACACGGTGCCCGACGATCTCTGGACCAACAGCACGGCGACGAGGAACCTCAACTCGGGAGGCGGCCTCTGGTACCCGCCCGCCTTCGACGAGCAAGGCGCGATGTACATCGCGGTGGGCAACCCCGGGCCGATCCCCGGCACCGAAAAATATCCCTGGGGCTCGAGCCGTCCCGGCCCCAACCTCTACACCGATTCGATCGTCAAGCTCGACGCGAAGACCGGCAAGATGGACTGGTACTTCCAGCTCACCCCGCACGACATCAACGATTGGGATCTGCAGGACCCGCCGATCCTGGTCAAGTCCGGCGGCAAGGACATGGTGATCGGCGCGGGCAAGTCCGGCATCGTGATCGCACTCGATCGCAAGAGCGGAAAACTGCTCTGGAAACGTCCGGTCGGCCTCCACAACGGGCACGACGACATCGGCCTTGAAGCGATGCAGGGCAAGGAGCCGAAAGTGCCGGTCACGCTGATGCCCGGTTCACTCGGCGGCGTGATCGCGCCGATGGCAACGGACGGCTCGACCGTCTTCGTGCCGGTGGTGAACTCTTCGCTGACCATCTCCAGCCAGACCGAAAAGTCAGAAGGCGGACCCGGCAACGGCGAAGTGGTCGCGCTCGACGTGGCGACCGGCAAGGTCAAGTGGAAAGAAGAAACGGCGACGCCCGCCTTCGGCTACATGACCGCGGTCAACGACCTGGTCTTCTCCACCACCTACGACGGCACGGTGAGCGCCTTCGACGCCAAAAGCGGCACCGTGCTCTGGCGGGAAAAACTCCCCGCCGGCACCAATAGCGGCGTCACCGTCGCTGACGACATGCTGATCGCGCCGGCCGGCGTGGCGGCGGCAGAAGGACAGACTCCGCAGATAGTCGCCTACCGCCTCGGCGGCTAGAGCCCTTCCGCTGTGCCCTTGCCATTGATGTCAGGGCTACGGCACAGCTGAAGGAGCTCAGGGCTTGATCTCGCGCAGGCGGTGGCTGTCGACGTCGTAGACGAAGCCCCGCACCGAGTCGCGATGGGGGAGGAAGGCGTTGCGACGCACGCGTAGGATCGATTGGCGCACGTCGGCCTCGACGTCGGCGAAGGACTCGATCGCGAAGGCCGGGGCGACGCCGGTCTGCTCCTGCAGCTCCGAACGAAAACCGTCGTCGGTGATCTTCTGCATGCCGCAGTCGGTGTGGTGGATCAGCATCACCTCGCGGGTGCCGAGTCGCCGCTGTGAGATCGCCAGCGAGCGAATCACGTCGTCGGTGATCACCCCGCCGGCATTGCGCAGCACGTGCGCCTCGCCATCGGCCAGCCCCAGGGCGGCGAAGACGTCGAGCCGCGAGTCCATGCAGGTGACGATCGCCAGCTGCCGGCTCGGCTGCACGTCGAGGTGCTTGTCGGGCATCGCCGTGGCGAAGTCTTGGTTTTTCGCGAACAGCTCGTCGATGACGCTCATCGCCGCGCAGCCTAGATGACCGTCGCCGGGATCGCCCCCGCTGCGGGCGGACAGAGCTATGAGTTGACATCCCGGAAGATTGCGTACTAGCTTGTGTACGGGAGAAGGGGGCAAATGCAGTTAGAGGCGCTGCAGGAGATCCGAGCTGAGCTCGTTGGCAGGCTGCGGGCGCGATCCGCCGAGATCGAAGACACGATTTTCAATCGCGTACGGCAGCTCAGCGAGTCGGCGGAAGGCGACGACCCCGAGTACAGAGCCGGCTTGCGGGCGACCGTGGCCGAGGGGGTCGACTACGCGCTGCTGGGGATCGAGCGTGGTGAGGAGTGGGAAGGACCGATACCGGACGCCGCCGCGGCGCAGGCGCGCCGCGCCGCCCGCAGCGGGGTCAAACTCGACACCGTGCTGCGCCGCTACGCGGCCGGCGACCGGCTGGTCGGCGAGTTCATTCTCGACGAGGCCGCCCAGCTACCCAACGAGGCGATGCGCCTGCTGCTGCGCAGCCAGGGTCCCCACATTGACCGCATGATGGCCGGCGTCTCGGCGATCTACATGGAGGAGCTGGAGCGGATCCGCCGCTCGCCCGCGCAGCGCGTCGCCGAACGGGTCCAGCGCCTGCTCGACGGCAACGCCTCGCTCGATGCGGCCGGGCTCGACTACGAATTCGACGCTTGGCACCTCGGCCTGGTGGTGACGGGGTCGCGCCCCGACGTCGCCGCGCGCACCTTGGCGGCCGGCCTCAACTGCCAGCCGCTGGTCGTTTCCCGTGGCCAGGACAACGCCTGGGCGTGGCTCGGTGGCCGCCAGCGGCTCGCCGTCAGCGCGGTCGAGCGCTACCTCGGTGCCGGCGTGCTCGGCGACATCAAACTCGCGGTCGGCGAGCCGCGCCGCGGTCTCGAAGGCTGGCGCCTCACCCATCACGAGGCGAGGGCTGCCCAACAGGTGATGTTGCGCCACCCGCAGCCGCTGATCCAGGCGAGCGAGGTGGTGCTGCTGGCGGCGGTGCTACGCGACGAGCTGCTCGCTAAGTCACTGCGGGAGACCTACGTCGCCCCTCTGGACAACCAGGGCGACGCCGGTGTCGGCTTGCGTGAGACCCTGCGCGCCTACATAGACGCCGGCTTCAACGCCGCTACGGCGGCGGCAGTGCTGGGCGTCGATCGTCATACGGTGCAGCGCCGGCTGCGTAAGGCCGAGGAGGCATTGGGCCGGCTGCTTCACACCTGCCACGCCGAGATCGACGTCGCCCTGGTGCTGGAGGAACTGGAGGAGGAGCCGGCCCAGCCGAACCTGCGCGCGGTCGGTGAGGGGTAGTACGGGCATTTTGGCCCCCAAATGGGACACTTTGGCGAGGCCGACCTGCACCCGCGCACCACATTGGTGCAGCGCCACTGCAACTTTCGGTGGTACACATGAATGTGTCAGCGGGGAGGCGTGATTTCCAGTCTGGGAGCACCAGCGCGCAACTCCACCAATTCGGCGAGGCAGGCGATGCCAGGGTCCCCAGAAGTCGTCCAAACAGTTCCGCCGTCCGCGTCCTATGGCGCGGACGATCCGCCGCCGGCGCGGCTCGAGCAGCGCAAGGCTGTTCGGCGCCCGGCAAGCGCGATCTCCAAGGTTGCCTGGGCCCCGCAAAGGGATCTCAAGCAGGCCGAGTGGTTTGCCGCCGGGCGTAAGCTGGGAGTGATCGGGCGCTGCAGCCAGTGGTGGATCGGCGACTGGATCCGATACGGGAACTCACGCTGGGGGGAGAAGTACGCCGAGGCGGCTCGCGTCACCGGCTACGACGTGGCCAGTTTGAGGAACATGGCCTGGGTGGCGGCTCAGTTCGATTCGTCACTACGTAGTGACAAGCTCAGCTGGAGCCATCACGTCCTGTTGGCGCCGCTGACGGCGGATGAGCAGCCGGTCTGGATAGAGCGCGCGATCAGCGAACGACTCTCGGTCGCCGACCTGCGGCTCGAGCTACGCGCCAGCGGTTACGGCAGCCGTGGCGAGAAGGGGGTTGCAGACGACCAGGGACAGGAGCGGGGGGTAGATGTATGTCCGCACTGCGGGCACAAGCTGAGCGACGCGGACGGCTAGCGGACGGCGCCTCGGGGCGCGGGTGAGCCCCGGTCTCTTCGCGGTCAGCGATCTGCATGTCGACCACGCCGAGAACCGCGAGCTCCTCCAGCGCATGTATCCCCAGTCGCCCCAAGATTGGCTGATCGTCTGCGGCGACGTCGCCGATGATCATGCCGGGGTCGAGTGGGCGCTGGGAGTGCTGGCCGAGCGCTATGAGCAGGTGATCTGGGTACCGGGCAACCATGAGCTGCTGACCTACGGCGACGATCCACTGGGGCTGCGCGGCGCGCGGCGCTATCTGCACCTGGTCGAGCTCTGTCGAAAGATCGGCGTACTCACCCCCGAGGACCCGTTTCCGCTCTGGGAAGGAGCCGGCGGCCCGGCCCTCCTGGCGCCCCTCTTCCTGCTCTACGACTACTCCTTCGGCCGCAACGTCGGGGCGTCCAAGCAGGAGTCCCTGCGGCGCGCGCACGAGGCCGGCGTTGTCTGCGTCGACGAGTACCTCCTCCACCCGGACCCATTTCCCAGCCGCGAGGCATGGTGCGCCGCCAGGGTGGCCGAGACCGAACGGCGGCTCGAGGCCACCGACCCTGCCCTGCCGACGGTGCTGGTCAACCACTTCCCGCTGATCGTCGAGCCGACCAAGGTGCTCCGCCATCCCGAGTTCGCTCAGTGGTGCGGGACGGTCGAGACGGCGGACTGGCACCGTCGCTTTCGAGCCAAGGCGGTCGTCTACGGGCACCTGCACATCCCGCGCACGACCTGGCACGACGGCGTGCGCTTCGAGGAGGTCTCGCTCGGCTACCCGCGCGAGCGGGCGCGCTGGCCGGGATGGGTTGCCCAGCCGCGGCAGATCTTGCCGGGGGCCAGCCGTGCTTGAGCGAATCCTTCCAGCCGCAACTACCGTCGTCGCCACCGCCGAGGACCGCGATGTCGAGCTGTTCGCCGAGGAGGAGACGGCGGTGGGCAACGCGGTCGCCAAGCGTCGCCGCGAGTTCGTCACCGGCCGCGCCTGCGCTCGCGAGGCGCTCGCCCAACTGGGGCTGCCCGCGCAGCCGATCCCAGCCGGCGCCCGCGGCGAGCCAATCTGGCCGGCTGGGGTGGTCGGCAGCATCACGCACTGCGCCGGCTACCGGGCGTGCGCGGTCGCGCCGGCCAGCGAGCTGCTCACGATCGGGGTCGACGCCGAGGTCGACGATCCGCTCCCAGACGGCGTGGTCGGCGACGTCGCCCTGCCGGAGGAGCAACGCTGGCTGCAGGAGGCGGCGGCGATCGATCCAGCGCTCAGCTGGGACCGCCTGCTCTTCAGCATCAAGGAGTCGATCTACAAGGCCTGGTTCCCGTTGACCCGGAGCTGGCTTGGCTTCGAGGATGCCAGCGTTGCGATCGACCCAGTCGGGGGAGCCTTCGAGGCCCATCTGCTGGTTCCCGGGCCGACTCTGCACGGGCGAAAGCTCGACGGCTTTTCGGGCAGCTGGATTGCCGCGGACGGGCTGCTTTTCAGCGCGATCGCCGTTTCGACGCTCTAACGGTTTTTGGGTTCGCACGGCTCTGCGAACTAAGGTGTTTTCGCTGCACCTGTGGATCAGCCTAGGGAGGGTTTGATGATGAGGGCCTCGGGGGATGGCTCGCTTATCGCGGTTGTCGGCATGTCTTGCCGGCTTCCGCACGCGCTCGACGCGGATGCCTACTGGCAACTGCTGGCGAGCGGTCGCGAGGCGATTTCCGAGTTGCCCGAAGAGCGCTGGGAGCTTGCCGGCGAAGCGCCTGATCAGGCGCTTGTCGAAGAGCCTGGGACGCGATTTGGCGGCTTCGTGGAGGGCGTCGATCGCTTCGACCCCGCCTTCTTCGGCATCTCCCCGCGCGAGGCGGTGGCGATGGATCCGCAGCAGCGACTCGCACTTGAGCTGGCCTGGGAAGCGCTCGAAGACGGCGGCATCCCGCCGGGCGCCCTCCGCGGCGAAGCAGCCGGGGTCTTTCTCGGCGCGATCGGCAGCGACTACGCGAGCCTGGTCGATCGACGGGGGAGCGAGGCGATCGGCCGGCACACCGCCATCGGGCTGTATCGCAGCATCATCGCCAACCGAATCTCCTATGTGCTCGGCCTGGGCGGCCCGAGCATCACCGTCGACGCGGCCCAGTCCGCCTCGCTGGTGGCGGTGCACCTGGCCTGCGAGAGCCTGCGGCGCGGCGAGAGCGATCTTGCCCTGGCCGGAGGGGTGCATCTCAACCTCGATCCGCGCGGTGCCCTTGGCGCGGCGCGGATAGGTGGCCTTTCTCCGGATGGCCGTTGCTTCACCTTCGACGCGCGGGCTAACGGCTTCGTCAGGGGAGAGGGAGGCGGGGTTGTCGTGCTCAAGTCGTTGGCGCGCGCCAGGGCCGACGGCGATCACGTCTACTGCCTGATCCGGGGCAGCGCGGTTAACAATGACGGCGGCGGCCCGAGCCTGACCTCGCCGAGCCAGGCGGCTCAAGAAGCCGTTCTCAAGGCCGCCTACAGGCGCGCCAAGGTCAAACGGTCCGACGTGCAGTACGTCGAGCTGCACGGCAGCGGCACGCCGGCAGGGGACCCGGTTGAGGCCGCAGCGCTCGGCGCGGTGCTGGGCAGCGGCCGAGCTAGCAGCGGGCCGCTGCCGGTGGGCTCGGCGAAGACCAACCTCGGCCACCTCGAGGGTGCGGCGGGGATCGCCGGGCTGATCAAGGTGGCCCTGGCGATCGATCGCGACGAGATCCCGGCGAGCCTCAACTTCGAGGCACCCCACCCGGCGATCCCCCTCGAGCAGCTTGGGCTCCGGGTCCAGGAGGAGCCGGGGCAGTGGCCGCAGGCCGACCGCCCGCGCCTAGCCGGCGTCAGCTCCTTCGGGGTCGGGGGGACCAACTGCCACGTCGTCCTCTCGGAGCCGGTTGTAGGTAATCAGAAGGAACTCAACAAACCGAAAAATACTTCTGGCGATGCGAAGTCAGACGAGATGGCGCCGCTGGCCGGGGCGGTCCCGCTGGTCCTATCGGCCGGGTCGCCGCCGGGGCTGCTGGCCCAGGCGGAACGGCTCAAGGCCCACTGGGAGCGGAATCCCGAGCTCACTCTCGCTGACGTCGGTTTCTCGCTCGCCACGACGCGTTCGCACCTCCGGCATCGGGCGGCGGCGATCGCGACTGACCGGGCGCGGCTGCTGGGGGACCTCGGCGAGCTGGCGGCGAACGGACAGAGTTCCGGCTTCCTCACCGGCGTCGCGCGAGGCGAGCATCCGCCGGTTTTCCTGTTTCCGGGTCAGGGCTCGCAATGGGTCGGGATGGGAGTCGAGCTGGCCGAGGCTTCCGCGGTCTTCCGCGGTTATCTGGAGGAGTGCGAAGAAGCACTCGCGCCCCATCTCGACTTCTCGGTCAGGGAGGCGCTGGCGGGAGCGGAAGGTCGGGCTTCGCTCGATCGGGTCGATGTGATCCAGCCGGCGCTGTTCGCGGTGATGGTCTCGCTGGCGCGCTTCTGGCGCCGCTGCGGGGTAACGCCGACCGCCGTGGTCGGGCATTCACAGGGCGAGGTCGCCGCCGCTTACATCGCCGGCGGTCTCTCGCTCGAGGACGCCGCCCTGGTGGCCGCGGTGCGCAGTCGCCTGATCCAGGAACGGGCCGGCCAGGGAGGCATGGTCTCGGTTGCCGCTGCTGCCGCCTCGCTGGAGGAGCTCTTGGCTCCCTTCGGCGATCGCCTCTCGCTGGCGGCTGAAAACGGCCCCGGCGCGACGATCGTCTCCGGGGACCGCCGGGCGCTTGAGCAGCTGCTCGAGACCTGCGCGGAGCGCGAGATCCGGGCCAGGGACCTTGCCGGTGGCATCTTCGCCTCGCACTCGCGGTTCGTCGAGCCGATGCGCGAGGAGCTGATCGAGGCGCTGGCTGGGCTCTCGCCGCGCAGCGGCGACATCCCCTTCCACTCGACCGTCACCGGCGGGCCGCTCGACACTTGTGAGCTCGATGCGGGGTACTGGTATCGCAACCTGCGCCAGCCGGTTCGCTTCGCACAGGTGACCCGGCAGCTGGTCGACCAGGGAGAGCGCCTCTTCGTCGAGATCAGCGCTCACCCCGTCTTTGCGATCCCGCTCGAAGAAACGATCGAGGCTGCCCTCGGGCAGCCGGAGGAGGCGACCGTGCTGGCGACCCTGCGCCGCGATCAGGGCGGGGCCGAACATTTCGCCCGCTCGCTCGCAGAGGCGCACGTCGCCGGCGCCAGGGTCGACTGGGGCAGGCATTTCGACGGCGGTAAACGCGTCAAGCTGCCCACCTACGCCTTCCAGCGGCAGAGCTACTGGCTGGACGATCGGGTCGACGTGGCGTCGGGTGAGCTCGTCGAGCCGAGCGATGCAGGCCGCGATCGACGCCCAGCCACCGCTCTGCCCGCGGAAGGCGTCGCCACGGAGCTGCTGGGCCTGCCGGCCGTGGAGCAGCAGAGCCGCATGCTTGCCCTGGTCCGGGGTGAGGTGGCGAAGGTGCTCGGGCAGGACTCCGCCGCCCTGGTCGAGCCCGATCGCGCCTTTAAGGATCTCGGCTTCGATTCCGCCGCGGCGGCCGAGCTGCGCAAGCGGCTGCGGGTCGCGAGTGGCCTGAGGATCGGCTCGACGGCGGTCTTCGATCACCCGACCTCGAGCGCTCTGGCGCGGCACCTGGTCGCCTTAGCGGGCGGTGAGTCTCAGCCAGGGAGGACGGGTGAGGTCATGGTCCGGCCCGCTGCGGCCGACGAGCCGATTGCGATCGTCGGCATGGCCGGCCGTTTCCCCGGCGCCTCATCAGTGCTGGAGCTCTGGCGGCTGCTGGCGGACTCTGTCGATGCCACCTCCGAGTTCCCGGTCGATCGCGGTTGGGATCGGGAGCGTCTCTATGACCCCGGCTCAACTGCCCCGAACACGACTTATGCCTGCCGCGGCGGCTTCCTCGCGGACGCCGGTAACTTCGACGCCGAGTTCTTCGGCATCTCGCCACGGGAGGCGCTGGCGATGGACCCGCAGCAGAGGCTGCTGCTGGAAGCTTCCTGGGAGGCCTGCGAGAGCGCCGGCATCGATCCATACACGCTTCGGGGTACTCCAGTGGGCGTCTTTGCCGGCATCAGCTCTCAGGACTACAGCGCTGGGCTGCGCGCCGCGGGGGATCTGGTCGAGGGCTATCGACTGACCGGCAACGCCGCCAGCGTCGCCTCCGGCCGCATCTCCTACGCGCTCGGCCTCGAGGGACCGGCGATCACGGTCGACACCGCCTGCTCCTCCTCGCTGGTGGCGATGCACCTGGCGGCGGCAGCATTGCGCGGCGGCGA
>JBKPOV010000005.1:0-9910 GCA_046733315.1 Actinomycetota bacterium | reverse complement strand
GGACTGGCGAGCGCCGGACCAAGCGGGACAAGGACGCAGGGAGGCCGAATAGCAGCGCTATTTGGCCGACTGAGGACGCCGTACCGCGCAGTGTCCGCCGCCGCCAGACGTGCGTGCGGGTTTCGCCAATGCCTACTAGTCCGAGGTGTTCGTCGCTCGATCGAGTGAGTGATTTCGCGCGAAGTGTCGAGTAGTGTCTTTGCGACCTATCCGATGCAGGGAGAAACGAGGGGTTAGATGGCGTACGAAATGCAGATCCGGGGGAGCCAAGACAGGGTGAAGGTGCGCAGCCCCTGGGCCGCGGCGCTGCTGCCGATCATCACGCTCGGCATCTACCACCTGGTTTGGTGGTACCGGATCAACCGCGAGCTGCGCGACTACGGCAAAGCGAAGGGTTACGACCTTGGTCAGAACCCGACCAACTCCGTACTGGCTCTGTTCCCCGGCGGGCTGATCATCGTGCCGGCACTGATCACCTACTGGCGCGGCACCAAGCGCGTCATGGGCGCCTCCCGCCTTGCCGGCAAGGAGCCGCTCAACGGCTGGATCGCGATCATCCTCTACTTGCTCCTCGCGCCTGCGCTCTGGGCCTATATCCAGGTCGAGCTCAACAAGGTCTGGGAAGCCGAAGCGGATCCCGCCGAGGGCGAACTGGCGCCGCCGGCGCCAGCCGATCCGCTCCCACCGCCGCTGCCCGAGCAGCCGCAGAGCGCCGAGCCGCCGAGCGGCGGTCCGCCGCCAGCGGGACCCCCAGCCTGATCCAGCCATGAAGCAGCGCGTCAGCCTGGTCACCCTCGGCATGGGAGATCTCGGGCGGGCGCGCCGCTTCTACGAAGCGCTCGGCTGGACTACCGGAGCGAAGCCCGAGGACGACGTCGTCTTCTTCCAGGCGGGCGACATGATCGTCGCTCTCTGGGACCGGGCGCGGCTCGCCGAGGACAGCTGCGTGGAGGACAGTGGCGGCTGGGGCGGCGTGACGCTGGCGCTCAACTTTGCCTCGTCAGAGGAAGTGGACGCCGTCGTTGAGGAAGCACGCCGCGCTGGGGCGACGATCGGCCGCGAGCCGGCGGAGACCTTCTGGGGTGGCTACAGCGGGCTCTTCATCGATCCCGACGGCCACCCCTGGGAGGTCGCCCACAACCCGCACTGGACGATCACCGATGATGGCGGCGTCGAACTTGGCCGATAGCGAGCTCGCAGGGGCGCACCTCAATCTGATCGACAGCTCGCGTCGGTTCTTCGAACTCGATCCCGCGGCAGCGATAGAGGCCACGCCGGGGTGGCTCTTTGGCGCCGGAAGCGCCGCCCACCCGGTGATCTCGAACGCCGCGTTTCGCCGTGACGACAGCGTCGGCGCCGAGGACTTCCTCGCCCGTGCCGCCGAGTTCTTCGCCAGGCGAGAGCGACGGTTCAGCATCTGGGTCAGGGCGGGCCAAGCGGTGGACAGCGACCTCGCCGCCGCTGCCGAGGCGGCGGGTTTCCAAGCCGTTTACGAGATGCCGGAGATGCTTCTCGGCAAGGAGCTCGCGACGGATCCGCTGCCCGCCGGGGCTGAGCTGCGCCAGCTGAGCGACCCCGGCGAAGCCGCCGACTTCTGGGAGGTGGCAAAGGTGGCTTACGCGAGCAATGGCTTCCCAGCCGAAGTCTTCGCCGGTTACACCGATCATTCCGGCCTGCTTGCCGAGAACGTCGTCGCCTTCATCGTCCGCCTGAACGAGGAACCGGCAAGCATCGCGATGACGATCGTCAGCCACGGCATAGCGGGCATCTACTGGGTGGGCAGCATCGATCAGGCGCGCGGGCTGGGCCTCGGCCGAGCCGTCACCGTCGCAGCGACGAACGCCGGCCTCGCCCTCGGCGCCAAGTTCGCCTCCCTGCAGGCATCGCCGATGGGCAAGCCGATCTACACCAAGCTGGGCTATGAGACCGCCTTCGATTACCGGCTCCTGATGTCCCCACAGCCCTGAGACAGCGGACCCGACTGATCCTTTAACCGATCGATTGGCACCAGCCCGGCGGGGGACTGTAGCCGGGGCCTTCCGGGCTGGTCGTGACGACGGTGCCGTCCCCCACCGCGTTGAGGGGAATCTGAAAGATTTGGGGGGCGCCCCGGGGATCGGGCACGGAGGGCACGGTCAAGGTCACGTTGCTGGCATCGCCCCGGAACAGGCAGACGCCGAATGTATAGCGACGCCCGGGAGCTTGGTTCTCGACGAACAGCTCGGGCTCGTGGGTTGTTTCCCCTTCGTCGGGAATGACGTCTTTGGCAAGTTCCGAGCCCTGAATTCCGTCGCGTTCGCCGAAATAGGCGAGGTTCCCGGCCTCGTCCCAGGCGTACAGGTCGACGTCGGCGTCGGTCGCCCACGCCATCTGCGCCCGCACGAGCGGAACGACCAACGGTGGCGGGCTACAAACCGCTCGCCAAAGATTCTGTTCGTAGAGCACCGGCGTGCTGGGGGTCGAGAACTTCAACCGTCCCAGCTGCCCAGCCGCAGAGAAGGTTCCGAGCCTCAGGTCCCAACTGCACGCGCCGCCGCCGACGCTGAAGTCGAGGCTGTTGCCGAAATTGACGTGCAGATTTGCGGCGTCGGCCACCCCGATGCCAACCTGCGCGTTGACACCGACGCCCAGCTTGGCCTCGGCAAAGACCTCATCACTGAACTCAAATTTGGGCGAGCCAAAGCTGACCGTCGGTGCCGCGCCCGGCGGGACCCCGCCGATTCGGGCACCGGAGTTGACCCTGACCTTTGCCTCGGCTTTCATTCTTGCCCCCGCGCCGACTGACCCGGTGACCACCGGCCCTATCGATCCGTAGATGGGGATGCCCGCGGCAAACCCCTGCACGACAAATCCTGGGAGGGAAACGGAGCAGGACACACCGACCACGGTCGCGATGTCGAGGCCGGTGCCGACGTCGAAGTCGAGGTTGACTCTGGCGCCGGTCTTGATCTCGCCAAACGGCCAGACCCTCGAAGTCGTCCAGCCGCCATCCGCCCACACGTCCGAGATTCGAACAAAGGGCGTCACCCCCGATCCTCCCTGGCAGCTCAAATCGCTCGTCAGTGCCAATTGCCGGACCGAGAGGCGCGTTTTGAACCTCATGTTGGGAGCGACCTCGTAGATGCCGGCGGGACGCACTACCAGTCTGGTCCTGAGCCGTTCGTGCCGGACGGCCTTGATCCTGCTGAGCAGCCCTCGAGGAAACCGAGGCCCCGGGGGGGCCGAGAGAATCGTGCCCCGGCGGTAGGGAGCATTGCCCCGAAGGATCAGACCACGAGGCCGACGCGCGCTGCCGACCACCTTCAACACCCGCGTCCTGAGCACCTGTACGCCCGGGTTGCGGATCGTCCCGTAGCGAACGGTGACGCGCCGTGAGCCTCGCTGCTCGACCTTCACCCGCAGACGCCGCCTCACGGGGAAAGCCGTTGCGTTGCGCCTGACCGCGCCGTGACGGTGTCGGAGCGTTACCCGACTGACCGTCACCTTGTACCTACCAACGCGAAGGCCGCGCAGCCGGATCGTGCCGAGTCGAGATATCTCACGGTGGAATCGCGCCTTCGATTGGCGCGATTGGCGTGGTCCCACGATGTTGAGGAGTCCTCTCTCCCCCCGGGGAAGACCCTTGATGGAGATGGCGAGCGTGCCAGTCAGGGTGCGGCCATGATCGGCCTTCGCCGTTGCCGAATGGGCGGATGTCGGCGCCAGGAGTGTGACCAGAAGCAGGCCCGAGAGGAGGGCGAGGGCCGTCCGTGTGAGCGCATGCGCTCTATTTCTACGGTCCATGAGGAATATCTATATCGCTGAAATATGTGTAAGTACCAAATTGTTGCCTGATCGGTACGAACTTCATCCTCCCGTCTCAACCTTCGAACAAGCCCCCGCGACAACTTTTGGAACGGGGCCTGTTGCGGTCCGGCGGCTCCCGATTGGCCGGTCAACCAGGCCGCATCGATCCTTGTAGCCTCCCGGGCCGACTTTCGAATCCGAGAAGGAGAGAGCAGACTGATGGGACTTCTTGATGGCAAGGCGGCGATCGTTACGGGATCGGCGCGGGGTATCGGCCGGGCGACCGCCGAACTATTCGCCGGTGAGGGCGCCAAGGTGCTGATCAACGACCTCGACGCCGACGTCGCCGAGCAGGCCGCGGGCGAGATCAACGGCGAAACCGCGGTCCACGCGGGCGATCTGACCCAGCCGGAGGCAGCCGACAAGCTCGTCGCCGCCGGGGTCGACGCCTTCGGGGCGGTCGACATCGTCGTCAACAACGCCGGCTACACCTGGGACGGCGTCGCCCACAAGATGACCGACGAGCAGTTCCAGGCGATGATCGACATCCACACGATCGTGCCCTTCCGTGTCGCCCGGGCGCTTGCGCCCCACTGGCGCGAGGCGGCCAAGACCGAGCGCGGCGAAGACAAAGAGGTCTTCCGCAAGCTGATCAACGTCTCCTCGACCTCCGGCACGATGGGCAACGCCGGCCAGGTCAACTACTCGGCGGCGAAGATGGCAGTCGTCGGCCTGACCAAAACCCTCGCCAAGGAGTGGGGTCAGTTCAAGATCAACGTCAACGCGGTCGCCTTCGGCTTCGTCGAAACGCGCCTCACCGCCGCCAAGGAGGAGGGCGAAGAGATGACCGCCCCGGGCGGCGAGAAGATCGAGTTGGGCATTCCCGAGCAGATGCGGGCGATGGCTTCGGCGATCATCCCGCTCGGCCGTCCCGCCACCCCGGAGGAGGCTTCCGGCCCGGTGCTCTTCCTCGCTTCGCCCCTGGCGAACTACGTGCACGGCCAGGTGCTCAACGTCACCGGCGGCATGTTCGGGGGGATGTACACCTGAGCTCCCAGGCGACAGGTGGCAGGCGTCCTCCGCGTTACCTCGACCTCGCGGACAGAATTTGGCCTGCCACCCATCGCTTCATGGGGCTTCACACCGCGCTCTACAAGGCCAGCGGCGGGCGCCTCGGACACACCCTTCCTGGTGTGCCAGGCAAGATGCTCCTGCTCGACCACGTCGGGGCGAAGAGCGGTACAAAGCGGACCTCGCCGCTGCTCTACGTCGAAGATGGCGAGGACGTCGTGGTGGTTGCGTCCAAGGGCGGCTTCCCAAAGCACCCTGCCTGGTACCACAACCTGATCGCCAATCCCGACACGACGGTTCAGATCGGCTCCGAGCATCGCCGGGTCCACGCCCGCGTCGCCAAACCCGAGGAGCGCGAGCGCCTCTGGGCGCTGGCGGTGAGGGCCTACCGAGGCTACGAGGACTACCAGGCGCGCAGCAAGGGCCGTGAAATCCCCCTCGTAATTCTCGAGCTGCGCGACGCTTAGGGGTACGGCGCCCCTCTCGCAGAGGCTCAGAGACCACGCTCCGAATCAAGCCAGCGACCTGCTGCGCAACGGTCTCTGCGAGAGGGGCGCCGTACCCCTACTTTGGCCTGCGCTCCTCGGCGACCGGGTCGCCGGACTCGCTGGCGATCGCTTGTGGGGGCCAAGGGCCGGCCCAGTTGTCGCGGGCGCCGTCGAGCGTGATCGTCGTGCCGGAGAAGAAGTCACCGGCCGGCGAAGCCAAGTAGGCCACCAGCCACGCCATCTCCTCCGCGCGCCCGGCACGGCCGATCGGGATCGAGCGCTCGAGGTTGTCGACAACCACCTGCGGATACTTGGCCAGCAGCGTCTCGGTTGCGAACTGGCCGGCGGCCAGGGCGCAGGTCTTTATCCCAAAGCGTGCCCACTCGATCGCAAGCGTGCGCATCATGTTCTCGACTGCAGCGCGGGCGGCCCCGGAGTGGACCATGCCCGGCATGCCGTTGTGCGGCGAGAGGGTGACGCTGAGCACCTTGCCAGCGCCCTGCGGGATGAAGGCCTTGGTCGCCGCGGCATGGGTCATCAGCCAAGTGCCCTGGACGTTCAGCTCGATCACGGTCCGGAACCCCTTCGGAGTGATCGACTCGGCGGGGGCAAGGAACTGGCCGCCGGCGTTGTTGACCAGCACGTCGATCCGCTCGTGGTCGCCCAGCACCCCGTCGAAGAAGCCGTCGATCGCCTCTTCGTCACGGATGTCCAGCGGGGCGTGCTCGAAGCGGCCGGCGAGGGCGGCCGCCAGCTCGGCGGTCTCCGCGAGCGGCTCCTCGCGCCGGCCGCAGCCCACTACGGTGGCGCCGAGGCGGACCAGCTCCAGGGCCGTCTCGCGCCCCAGGCCGCTGCCGGCGCCGGAGACGACGCAGACCTGCCCGTCGAGCAACCCCTCTCTGAAGATGCGCGAATGCGGACTTTCAGCCATCTGGCCGCAAGCCTATAGACGGGCGCTCACCGTAACCTCAGCGGCAATGAAGGTGAGCGTAGAGCCGAAACCGCTGCACGAGCCGCTGGCGGGTGGCACCCCGGGCGCCACCGTCACGGTAGAACCGATCGTCGCCGGCCACGTCACCTGGCCCGCCACGATGATGGAACGACCCGGGGGCCGCTTCGAGACCCTGAAGCTGCTGCGTGCCCTGCTCAGCGGCAACCCAGCGGCGACCGTGCCCTGCCCGACCTTCCTGATCCGCCACCCGAGCGCCGGCATAATCCTCGTCGACACCGGGCTGCACCCCTCGATCGCCACCGACGGCACGGAGAACTTCGGCGGCCTCGCCACCCGCTTCGGCCACCCCTCCTTGGAGGCCGGTGAAGACGTGCCCGCGCAACTGCGGAAGCTTGGCCTCGACCCCGGTGAGATCCCGATCGTGGTGATGACCCACATGCACATCGACCACACCTCGGCGATCTCCGAGTTCCCCAGCTCGACCTTCGTGGTCAGTGAAAAGGAGTGGGAGGCTGCCGCCGGTGGCCCCCGCCCTTTGCTCAACGGCTACCGCCGCGCCCACTTCGACTACGCCTTCGACTACCGCACGGTCGACTTCGATCGCGGCCAGATCGACTCCTACGCGACCTTCGGCCGCACCTTCGACCTCTTCGGCGACGGCGCCATCCGGCTCGCCTACACGCCGGGCCACAGCGCCGGCCATATGTCGGTGATCTGCCACCTGAGCAAACGCGACTTCGTGATCGGCGGCGACGCGACCTACACGCAGGCCCTACTCGACGGCAATGCTCCGCTCGCGCCGCGACCGTTCGACGCTCACAACTACCGCTGTTCTCTGCAGGAGCTGAAGCTGTTCAAGCGCGAGTACCCCGACGCGATCGTCACCCCGGGCCACGACCAGGAGTTTTTCGCCGGTCTCAGCGCCCGCTACGAGTAGCTTGGCCCTCGTGCATCGCCCGCACCGGGGCGAATATCTGCTCCGCTACTTCGAGTTGGCGCTCGCGACTAGGCGCCTCCTCGATGGGGAAGCTAAGCGGCTCGCCGAACTGCACGGTCACCTTGGGGAAGCTGAGCCGCTTCCAGCGGCGCACCCTCTCCGAGCCCTGGATCGCTACCGGCACCACGGGCGCGCCGGATTCGAGCGCGATGCGGCCGATCCCCGGCTTCACCTCTTTTAGCTTGCCACTGCGCGAGCGCCCGCCCTCGGCGTAGACAAGCAGCATCTCGCCCTGGCTGAGGATGGTGAAGGCCGTCTTCATCGCCTCCTCGTCGTGATGGCCGCGGCGCACCGGGAAGACGCCGCCGTGCTTGTAGATGTAAGTGAGCACGGGCGGGCCGAACATCTGCGACTTCGCCATGAAGCGCACCTTGCGCCGCAGGTAGAGGCCGATGAAAAAGTGGTCCATCTGGCTGAAATGGTTGGGGGCGAGGATCAGGGCGCCGTCCCTGGGCACGTTCTCGACCCCGATCGCCCGCACGCGGTAGGTCAGCAGCGTCGGCAGGGAGATGAGCAGGCGGACGAGGGTGTAGGTCCAGCCCACCCCCTCGCGCGCCGCCGCGTGGAACTGGTCGAAGTACTCCGCCGGGCGGTCGTCCTTATAGATCTGTGGCTTCATGTCGGCCATGGGCGCGCGACGACCGCTGGCCGTCGCTACGCGGTACCCCCGCCCGCTGCGGCGGTTACGGCGCCTCTTCGCCAGGCTCGGGCGAAGCCCAGTCCTTGGCGCGGTCAAGCGCCCGGCGCCACTCGGCCAAGAGCGTCTCGCACTCGTCCTCCCCCATCGTGGGCTCATAGCGGGCCGCCTCCCGCCACATCTCCCCCACCTGGTCCAGGCTCCAGCGACCCGTCGCGATCCCCGCCAGATAGGCGGCGCCGAGCGCTGTCGTCTCGGCGATCTCGGGGACGATCACCGGACAGCCGAGCACATCAGCCTGGAACTGCATCAGCCAGCGGTTTGCGACCGCGCCGCCGTCGGCCTTGAGCGCCGTCAGCCGCTCGCCAGCGACGGCCTCCTGGGCCCGCACCGCATCCACGGTTTGGAAGGCGATCGCCTCCAGGGCGGCCCGCGCCAGGTGCGCACGGCCGCTGCCGCGGGTGAGGCCGACGATCGTGCCGCGGGCATAGGGATCCCAGTGCGGGGAACCGAGACCGGTCAGGGCCGGAACGAAGTAGACGCCATCGTTGCCGTCGAGCGAGGCGGCGAGGGCCTCGCTCTCCTCGGCCCGCTCGATCAGCCCGAGGCCGTCGCGTAGCCACTGTACGGCGGCGCCGGTGACGAAGATCGAGGCCTCGAGCGCGTAGGCGGCGCGCTCGTCGGTCCCGCAGGCGATCGTCGAGAGCAGGCCGGCGGCGGGATCGGGGGCCGCCGGCCCGGTGTTGAGCAAGACGAAGCTGCCGGTTCCGTAGGTGTTCTTCGCCGTGCCGGCCCGGTGGCAAGCCTGGCCGAAGAGGGCCGCCTGCTGGTCGCCAGCGATGCCGGCGACCGGCACCTCGCCGCCGAGCTCCGACGTGGTGCCATAGACGTGAGCCGAGGGCAGCGCCTCCGGCAGGCTGGTCGGATCGATCCCCAGCAGAGCGCAGAGCTCCTCGTCCCAAGCCCGGCGCTCGATGTCGAAGAGCATCGTGCGCGAGGCGTTGGTGTGGTCGGTGGCGTGGCGGCCGGTGAGCTTGAAGAGCAACCAGGAATCGACCGTGCCGAAGACGGCCCGCTCCGCCCCCTCGGCGTTGCCCAGCAGCCACTCGATCTTGGTCGCCGAGAAGTAGGGGTCGATGACCAGCCCGGTGCGCTCGCGCACCAGCGGCTCGTGGCCGGCGGCGCGCAGCTCCTCGCAACGCTCGGCCGTGCGCCGGTCCTGCCAGACCAGCGCTCGCTGAATCGGCTCCCCGCTGTCGGGGTTCCAGCCGACTACCGTCTCGCGCTGGTTAGTGATCCCGATCGCCTCCAGCTCGGCTCCCTGGATACCGGCATCGGCGATCGCCTCCGCGGCGACGCGCCGGGTCACGTCCCAAATTTCCCCGGCGTCGTGCTCGACCCAGCCCGGCCGCGGAAAGTACTGCTCGAACTCCGAGTAGGCGCGCCCGGCGATCTGCCCCTGCTCGTCGAAGACGAGGCAGGTCGTGCCCGTCGTCCCCTGGTCGATCGCGAGGATCAGCGGGCCACCCCGCGCACCACCGTCAGCAGGCCCTCCGCCACGCCAGTTGCATCTTTGCCGCCGGTGCCGAGCCGCCGTAGGCCCATGCCGTACATCAGCGCCACGATCGTGCGTGCGTGGAGCTCGGGATCGGGCACCTCGAGCATCTCCAGCGCCGCGGCCGCGACCCCTTCGTAGGCCTCAAAGCAACGCACCGACGCCTCGCGCAGGGCCGGATCGCGCGCCGCCTGGAGGTGGAGCTCGATCTCGGCGAGCTGCTGGATCCGGTTGCTGGACTCCTCGACCACGCGCTCGACTTCGGCGGCGACCTGCTCGACGCTCGGGTGACCGCGGCGCAGGTCCGCAGCGATCTCCTCCTGGCGCGCCACCTCCTCGCCGACGAAAAGCAGCAGGCTCTCGCGCAGCAGGTCGACCTGACTGGGGAAGTGGTATGTGAGGGAGCCGAGGGCGACGCCGGCCG
>JBKPOV010000004.1:0-3425 GCA_046733315.1 Actinomycetota bacterium | reverse complement strand
GATCAGGGCCGAGCGGGAGCGCCCTTCCCGTGCTGCACGCTCGTCGAGGCGGTTCAACAAAGAGCGAGAAAGCTGAACCAGAGTCTGGGTTCGCTCGTCATCGGGCCGCGCCATCGGCCATATGGTATCCAATGCTCGGCTAGCCACCGGTCCCTAAGTGCCAGAGCCAAAGGCTCTCTCCCCCAGGAGTAGCCTTCCCCTCGATGGAGGCGGCAGCGGTCTCTCGCTCGCAGTGGACGTTCGCCCAGTGGGGCATCGTCGTCCTCGCCGTGGTGCAGCTCACCTGGGCCGTAGCGGGTCTGATCGCCGAACCGAGCTTCCACTTCGGCGACGGGGCGCCGACAGAGCGCGTGCTCGGCGTCGACTTCAACGGCGTCCACGCCCTTTCCGGCTTCCTGCTCTTCGGCCCCGCCTTCTTCTTCGCCCTCAAGCCGCGCTGGGCGGTGCTCTACGCGATCTACGTTGCCATCGCCCTGATCCTCACCGGCCTCTGGGCGATCTGGTCGACCAGCCCGGCGGGCGTCTTCACCTTCCCCCACAACGACGCGGACGCCATTTTGCACCTAACTACAGGCGCCCTCTTCGCCATCGTCGCCGCGACCCAGCTCGGCCTGGATCGCAGCTAGCGGGCCAAGGCTCGTTCTCGCGCGAATCGCCCAGAGACACCAGTAGCCGTTCGGATTTCGCCGCTCACGCTGGGAGGGCCGGGTGCTCCTCCCAAAACACTCCAGCGAGGCTCCTGCCGAGCGTTTTGGGAGGAGCACCCGGCCCTCCCTTCGCAAAGACGAGTCAGAACGCGCCGCTGGTACCCGCCGCCCGCAAGGCCAGGAAGAGGATTACGCCGCAGCTGACGGCCATGATCCCCATCTCGCGGCGGACGATCGCCAGGACCAGGGACTGCTGGGAATCGGCGGATAGGGCTTCGAAGTCGACGTCGCCCAGCTCGCGCTCGGCGGCGCCGGCGCGGGCGCCCTCGGCGATCAGCGAGACGACCAGGGGCAGAATGCCGTAGAGGTAGTGCAGTTCGTCGTCGGGTTCGTGGCCGGTGAAGACGAGTAGACCACCGAGCATCACCTGTACGAAGACGGCGGCTTGGGCCCCGCGGAGCAGCAACCAGAAGGGGACGGAGGAGCGATCGCGCAGCCAGGCGATCCCCCCGACGGCGAAGGCGATGAGGTTGAGGGCGATGACGGCGCAGCCGACTACGAGGTGTACCGCTGCCACGGATCTATTTCCTCCCAAGAGGGTCGGGATTCGGCTTGCTGATGCGAAAAAGCACTATGTAGCAATGTGTTACAAGGTAGGTATATAACTCGCCGTGCAGGCGGTGAGGCGAAGGTGGATAGCGCCCCGCAAGCCGCTCGCCCGACCCGACTTACCAGTGCTGAAGAGCTACCTGCCGATTCTCGTCTTCGCCTTCCTCGGCGTCACCGTTGGGGGGGCTTTCGCGATGCTCAATCACCTGATCGGGCCGAAGCGGCCGAAGCAGGGGACGGCGGCGAGCCTACGGCAGTCCGAGCCGTACGAGTCGGGGATACCGGTCGAGCCCTCGCACGGCCTGCGCTTCGGAATCAGCTTCTACCTGATTGCGATGCTTTTCATCCTCTTCGATATCGAGGTCGTCTTCCTCTATCCGATCGGGGTCATCCTCAAGGACGCTGACAGCCTCTTCGTGCTGGGCGAGCTGGTCACCTTCATCGCCCTGCTGCTCGTCGCCTTCGTCTACGTCTGGCGCAAGGGGGCACTGGATTGGAAGTAGAACGGCAGACGATGCGCGAGCGCCAGCTGCGCGCCCGCCACATGTTGCGGGGCGACCTCGAGGGTGAGGAGCTCGAGCGCTACGTCGAGGAGAAGGTCGTGATGACCAACTTCGAGAAAATGCTCGGCTGGGCGCGCTCGAACTCGATCTTCCCGCTCACCTTCGGCCTCGCCTGCTGCGCGATCGAGGCGCCGATCTCGCTGGTCACCGCCCGCTACGACCTCGCCCGCTTTGGCGCCGAGGCGCTGCGGGCCTCGCCGCGCCAGGCGGACATGATCATCCTCTCGGGCCGGGTCTCGATCAAGATGGCGCCGGTCGTCCGCCGCCTCTACGACCAGATGCTGGAGCCGAAGTGGGCGGTCTCGATGGGCGCCTGCTCCTCCAGCGGCGGCATGTTCTCCAACTACGCCGTCGTCCAGGGCGCCGACAAGTTCATGCCAATCGACCTGCACATCCCCGGCTGCCCGCCGCGCCCGGAGGCGGTCCTCTACGGCTTCACCAAGCTGCAGCGCAAGATCCAGGGCAACCCGGACCAGGGCTGGCGGGCGCGCTACCAGGCCGAGGGCAGCGAGGAGTGGGCGCGCGGCGGTCCCCGCAGCGCGCCCAGTGGCGAAGCGGCAGAGGCTTACGCGACCGCCAGAGAGCTGATCCGTGCCTGACGCTCCCGGACTCGAGCTGATCCGCGGCGAGATCGAGCAGGACCACCCCGGCGCCGTCCTCGACACCGGCTTCGAGCACGGTTGCGCCAGCCTCGCGATCGCCCCTGAGCAGGCGCTCGCCGTGCTCGCCTGGCTGCGCGACTCACCCGGCCACGAATACCGCTTCCTCTCCAGCCTGCACGCGGCCGACTACCTGCCGGCCGAGCCGCGCTTTGCGGTCCACTACGAGTTGCTGAACCGCGACAGGGTGGAGCGGATCAGGGTCAAGGCGCTGTTGGCTGACCCGGCTGAGGGACAAACCTCTTCGGCTGCGACCACTGCGGAGTCGGGGGGGCCTGCGGGCGGTGCAGCGGCTCCGTTCTCGGCCCCCCCGACTCCACATCGTCCGCAGAGCGGCGGGAATGAGGGACAGCCGCTTCCTGAAGTCGACTCTTGTGTCGAGCTGTTTCCGACTGCCGAGTTCCAGGAGCGTGAAGTCTTCGACTTCTTCGGAATCGTCTTCCGGGGCCACCCCGACCTGCGCAGGATCCTGATGCCCGACGACTACGTGGGTTGGCCCCAGCGCCGCGACTTCCCCGTCGGCGGAGAGCCCGTGACCTTCACCTACAACGAACGTAACTATGGCTGAGGCCGGCATCAAAGCGACAGCAGCAGGCGTCTCTCCCGCGGGTGGCGGCGCAGGGGGGACCGCCCCTGAGGACGCTTTAGCGACCGCAAGGGGCGGTGGGTCCCCTGCGGCGACAGGACCCGCGGGCCAGACGTCCGAGGTGATGACGGTAAACATCGGCCCTCACCACCCGGCTACGCACGGCGTGCTGCGCTTGGTCGTGGATCTCGAAGGCGAGGTGGTCAAGGACCTCAAGCCGATCATCGGCTACGTCCACACGGGGATCGAAAAGTCCTGCGAGGACAAGAGCTACTGGAAGGTCATCCCCTTCGTCGAGCGGATGGACTACGTCTCCTACTTCTTCCAGATGGAGGCCTTCTGCGGCGCGGTCGAGCGGCTG
>JBKPOV010000003.1:0-6717 GCA_046733315.1 Actinomycetota bacterium | reverse complement strand
GCGTCACCGGGGTCGAACTCGACTCCGAGGCGGCCGGCGTGCTCAGCGCCAAGCTCGAGGGCGCCGTATACGAGTGGCGTGAGCAGACCGCGGCGGTGCGGGTGCCGGACGAGCCAGAAGCCAGGCTGGGAGCTGTTCTGGCGATGGCGGAGGCAATTCGCGACGCCAAGCAGGCGCAGCTCGACGCTGCCGAGGCAGCTCTTTCGAGCTGAGCGCGAGCCCCTCTCGGAGCATTTGATTTATGCTGCCCGATCGGTGGCATCGAATAAGGGGCAAGGGAGGAAGTCGGCCGGGTTGCAGCGGCTTGCCCTGCTTGCCTTTGGGGCCGTCCTCATTCTCCTCTTCGTCATCTTCGCGGTCGCCCAGGGGATCCGCAATCCCAGCGTGCCCTCGGACGCCGTTGCCGTGGTCGAGGACGCTCCGGATGACCTCGGCACCGTCACCAAGGACGAGTTCCAGCACGCCCTGGACCAGGCGGCGGCGCAGGCGAAAGTCACTCCGGTCCCCAAACCGGGCGACAAAAAATATGACGAACTGAAGGAAACGGCCCTCGGCGAAGTCCTCGACGCGATCTGGATCCAGGGCCAGGCCGAGGAAATGGGCATCTCGGTGACAAAGAAAGAAGTCGCCGACGAACTCAAAAAACTGAAGAAACAGGCTTTCAAAACTGACAAGCAGTACAAGGAATTCCTCAAGGAAGCCAATTACACCCAGGCGGACGTCGACCAGCGGGTGACCACCCAGATCCTCAGCGAACAGATCCAGAACCAGGTCACCGAAGAAGCGGCCGTGTCGAGCAAGACTGAAATCGACGATTACTACGAGGCCGCCAAGGCGAGCCAGTACACGACGCCGGAATCACGCGACATCCGCGTGATCAAGAACAAAGACAAAGCGAAAGTCGAAGAAGCAAAGGGCGCGCTCGAAAAAGACGATTCGAACAAAAGCTGGGAAAAAGTCGCCAAGAAGTACTCGACCGACACCACCAAAGCCACCGGCGGTCTGCAGTCGGCAGTTACCGCGGGCGCGCTGAGCGAACCGCTCGACGCCGAAGTCTTCGCCGCCCCTCAGGGCGAGCTGGAAGGCCCGCTGAGCGAATCGGGGACCTACACGATCTTCGAGGTGATGAAGATCACTCCGGAAAAAGTGCAATCTCTCGACGAAGTCAAGTCGCAGATCAGCGCTCAGCTCGACGAACAGGCCAAGCAACAGAATTTCGCTTCATTCGTGCAGCACTACGGCACCAAGTGGCAGTCGCGCACCTTCTGCGCCTCGGACTTCACGATTGCGCGTTGCGCCAACTTCAAGAGCAACGGACGTCCGCCCGAAGCCAACGAAGCCTGCTTCGAAGCGGACCCGAAAACGCCAGCAGAAGCCTGCCCTGCTCCCATCCCGCAGGTCAAACCGGCTCAGCCTGGCACGATCAGCCCGCTCAATCGCGAAGGCCAGAAACTGGCCCAGCGACCGCGGCCTTCGAAACTCGAAGCGGCAGCCCCTGAAGGCGAAGTCCCGGGTGGAGTCGTGCCCGGCGCCACCGGCGAATAAGGGGTCGGCCGAGAGCTTTCCACGCGTGCCTGGCGGCGGCGGACGCTGCGCGAATGACCTCTGCCGCCCCGCTGAATAGACTGGCGCGCCCGTGAGCGCGATCTCCTTCATCCACGCCCGGCAGATCCTCGATTCGAGGGGCAATCCGACAATCGAGGTCGAAGTCAGCCTCGAGTCCGGCGCCCGCGGCCTGGCGGCGGTGCCATCCGGAGCCTCTACCGGGGAGTTCGAGGCGGTCGAGCTGCGCGACGGTGGCGACGCCTGGGCAGGCAAGGGAGTCTCGGGCGCGGTCGCCAACGTCAACGGCGAGATCGCCGCGGCGCTGGAGGGCGCCGACGCCGCCGATCAGGCCGCGCTCGACGCGAAGATGATCGAGCTGGACGGCACGCCGAACAAGGGACGACTGGGCGCCAACGCGATCCTCGGCGTCTCGCTGGCCGCCGCCAAGGCCTCGGCGATGCTGGCCGGCGAGCCGCTCTTCCGCTACCTGGCGAAGCTCTACGGAACCGGCGAGCCAACCCTGCTGCCGGTGCCGATGATGAACGTCCTCAACGGTGGCGCCCACGCCGACAACTCGGTCGACTTTCAGGAGTTCATGGTTGTGCCGGCGGGAGCCGGCAGCTTCTCGGACTGCCTGCGGATGGGAACGGAGGTCTTTCATGCGCTGAAGAAGAGCCTTGCGGCCGCCGGTCACGCCACGGCGGTCGGCGACGAGGGCGGTTTTGCGCCGAACCTCGAGTCAAACGAGGCCGCCCTGCAGGCGGTTCTCGCCGGTGTCGAGGCCGCCGGCTATGAGCCCGGCAAAGACGTTTTCATCGCCCTCGATCCGGCGACCAGCGAGGTCTTCGACGGCGGCGCCTACGTGCTCGAGCGCGAGGGGCGCTCGCTCTCGCCCGAGGAAATGGCGAGCTACTGGGAGGACGCCTGCTCGCGCTACCCGATCGTCTCGATCGAGGACGGCATGGACGAGGAGGACTGGGACGGTTGGAAGCTGCTCACCGAGAAGCTCGGCGAGCGTGTGCAGCTGGTCGGCGACGACCTCTTCGTCACCAACCCGGAGCGCCTGCGCCGCGGCATCGAGCTCGGCGTCGGCAACTCGATCCTGGTCAAGGTCAACCAGATCGGCACCCTCAGCGAGACCCTGGAGGCGATCCGGATCGCCTCCGAGGCCGGCTACACAGCGGTGATCTCGCACCGCTCCGGGGAGACCGAGGACACCACGATCGCCGACCTGGCCGTCGCCACCGGCGCCGGCCAGATCAAGACCGGCGCTCCCTCGCGCTCCGACCGCGTCGCCAAGTACAACCGGCTGCTGCGGATCGAGGAGGAATTGGGCTCAGCGGCACGCTTTCCAGGCTTGCAGGCGTTCCACCAACGGTCGAGTTAGTGAAGGAATGCGGCGCCCGGCCGCGTAGGAGCGGGCATGGCAGCACGCGCCCAGGCGAGGACGAGGCCGGCGACCGCAGCCAAACGTTCCCCACCCCGTCGGAAACCAGCCGCGCGCCGCAAACCCGCTGCACGCCGCGGCGCCAGCAGGATCCATTGGGACCGCGTCGGTCGCGTCGCCCTGACCCTGGTCCTCTTCGCCGTTCTCTACTCCTACCTCAACCCGGTGATCGATTTCGTCAAGACCTACACGGCGACGACCAAGGCAAGGATCCAGCTGCACGAGGCCCAGCACGAAAACACCCGCCTGCATTGGCGCGTCCAACACGCCGACGACCCGGTCGTGCTCAACGCCAAGGCAAGGGCGCAGGGCATGGTCGCCCCCGACGAGACGCCGATAGTCGTCCGCGGCCTCTAGCCCCGGCCGTTGCTTCCGGTGCGCCTTTTGCGTCCTATAGCCACATAAAGCGCACCGGAACGGAGAGGAGCGATGGTTAGCGCTGGGACGTACCTCGTCAGTGCCCTAGCGCTGCTCGTGGTCGGCCTTTCGATCGGCTTCACGGCCTTTCGGCTGCGCCGGAAGCTCCTCCGGGATTGGGATGGCGCCCCAGCTCGGCTCGTCGAGAGCGTCGTGGCCATCGCCCTGCTGATCTGGCTAGGCGAGATCCTCGGGACGTTTGGGCTCTTCTATGACTGGGCCTGCGTCACCGCGTCGCTTCTAGTGGCTGTCTCGGCACGGGCGCTCCTGCCGGGGGGTGGCGCCGTAGGGGGGCCCGCCCCCGAGGACGCTTTAGCGACCGCAGGGGGTGGGGGGTCCCCTGCGGTGACAGGACCCGCCGGCCCGACCCCCTTCGCCTGGCTTGTAACCGTGGGCGTGATCGCGCTGGTCTTCGCGCACTGGGGGCTGACAACAAAGGATGCGCTGGATCGGGGGATCTTCAACTTCGACTCGCTCTGGTACCACATGCCCTTCGCGGTGGACATGGTCCAAAGCCATTCCGTCACGGGGCTGCACTACACCGAGACGGTCTTCACGAACTGGTTCTACCCGCAGAACTCGGAGCTGCTCCACGCAACGGGGATCCTGCTGACCCACCGGGACACGCTGTCCCTCTTCCTGAACTTCAGCTTCCTCGGCCTCGCATTCCTCGCCGCCTGGTGCATCGGCCGTCCCTACGGACGCGGACACCTGACGGTGGTGGCCGCCGCGATCGTGCTCGAGTGTCACACGCTGGTTGTCCGGGAGCCGGGAGCGGCCAAGAACGATCTCGTTGCTGCTGCCCTCCTACTTGCTGCTGTTGCGATCCTCGTTAGCGCCTGGAGCCGCCATCGTCAGGAGGAGGCGCTCCTGCCGGGGGGTGGCGCCGTAGGGGGGCCCGCCCCCGAGGACGCTTTAGCGACCGCAGGGGGTGGGGGGTCCCCTGCGGTGACAGGACCCGCCGACCCGGACCCCCTTGCCTGGCCGGTCGCCGCTGCCGGGCTGGCAACGGGACTCGCTGTGGGAACGAAGTCAACGGCCGTAGCCATGGCAGCCGCACTGACGCTCGCAGTAGTCGTTATGGCACCCACCGGACGGCGCTGGGTAGCCGCCGGCTGGTGGTTCATCCCGGCCCTGCTCGGCGGCGGCTACTGGTACCTGCGCAACCTGATCGTGGCCGGCAATCCGCTGCCGCAGGCAACCGGCATCGGGCCGATCTCCTTGCCGCACCCGGATCGGCTGCAGGAGGGGCGCCCTGACTTCAGCATCGTCCACTACGCGACTGATACCGGCGTCTGGCGAGACTACTTCGAGCCCGGCCTGCATCAGGCCTTCGGCGCGCTCTGGCCGCTGGTGATCGTCGCGGCGGCGGCGGGCGGCCTGCTGGCCCTGCTGCGTGGCAGGGACACAATCATCCGCTGGGCTGGGGGAGTGGCGCTCCTCGGCCTCCTCGCCTACATCTTCACCCCTCTCAGCGCCGCCGGCGCCGAGGGCGAACCCGTCGGCTTCGGGATCAACATCCGCTACGCGATCCCACCCCTCCTCCTCGGCCTGACCCTGCTGCCACTAGCCCCCCGTCGCCTCCAGGGCTGGCGCGAGTGGACTCTGCTCGCAGCCCTACTAGCCGTCCTCGCACTCACCAACCGATCCGACGCCGTCCTCCGCGACCCATCCCGCGTCTTCGCGATCACACTTGCTCTCCTGCTCGTAGCTGTGCCTGCCGGTTTGATCTGGCTCAACCGTGCCAAGGCAGGTCCGGCGAGTCCGCCCCTGCCGGGGGGTGGCGCCGTAGGGGGGCCCGCCCCCGAGGACGCTTTAGCGACCGCAGGGGGTGGGGGGTCCCCTGCGGCGACAGGACCCGCCGGCCCACGGCGCTTGTCCCTCGCCATCAGCGGCTTCATCGCCCTAGCCCTCGTGATCCTCGCAATCGGCTATCCCCTCCAGCGCGACTACCTAAGCGACCGCTTCGGCCCCGAATCAGGAGTCCCGGGCCTACGTCTCGACAGCGCCTACCAATGGGCCCGCAGCAAGACCGACTCCCGTATCGGCCTCGCGGGCACCACCGCCGGCTTCCTCAACTACGGCTTCTTCGGCACCGACCTCTCCAACCACGTCCTCTACCTAGGCCAGAAGGGCCCTCACGGCGCCTTCAACGCAATCCCAACCTGCCAAGCCTTCCGCGTCGCCGTCAACCGAGCCAACCTCGACTACCTAGTAACGACCCCCTTCCTCAACTTCCTCCACACCAGCAACCCCGTCCCATCCCCCGAGGCCACCTGGCTCCGCGGCGACCAAGCAGCGGTCCCCATCCACCACGACGGCCCCGTCACCATCTGGAAGCTAAACGAGAGCCTCGACCCATCAGCCTGTGGTCCGGTCAACGCTCCCCTGCGCCGCATCCCAGACACGCCTCAGCCCCGATCTCAGTAGGTCGGAGCGTCTTGTACTTTTTCGGCAATACCTTGCGGCGCCAGCTACGACGTCTCCACCGAAAAAGTTAAGCGGAGACCTACTGAGATCGGGGCTCAGTCGCCCGAGTCGTCGGACTCAGACTCAGGCTCAGGAGCGCCAACCCGCCGAATCACAATCTGATCGGCGTCGATGCGAACCGTAACCTCGCGTTTGCCCGCCCAATGCTCGGCGTACACCGGGTTGTCCTTGACCGCTGGATCGAGCCAAAGGCCGTAGCCGTCGGTCTCACCGTGGTCAAAAGTCGCCTCAAGATCTTTGCGGCGGCCGCGCCCGCCGCGGCGACCGCGACGTCGGCGCCGTTTCGGCCGCTCGCCATCGCCTGACGGCTGGCGCTCTCCGTCCGCCTTCTCCTCGTCCTCCTCGACGACCTCAGGCTCCTCCTCGTCTTCGGCCTCCGCCTCCTCGGCGGTGGCCGCCTCGATCTCGGCCTCGATCTCATCGCGAAGATCGAGTTCGCCCGAGGCCGAGTCCTCCTCGTCGGGAGTAAAGCCGTGCTGTTTGCGGAACTCGCGTAGCTCGGAGGTGCTGACTTCGAGCTGATGGGCGATCCAGGCGTCGGTGCGACCCTGCCGCACCCAGGCGCGGATCTGGTTTAGCTGTGGCTTCAGAGAGCGTCGTGCCATCGGCGGGCGAGTCTATTCAACCGGGGCGGTCGTAAGCACAGTCGTCTCTAAGCCATCAGGAAGGCAAGCGCCTCGAACATCGAGACGACGACAACAACAACCGTGACCGTGAGACAGACGGCGAGGACGCTGAAGCGCACCTTGCTGTTCTGCTCGCTCCGGTGGATGCGGCGGGCACGCGAGCGGTTGGCCGCCCGGCGGCGCAGCTGCTCC
>JBKPOV010000002.1:0-6249 GCA_046733315.1 Actinomycetota bacterium | reverse complement strand
CCCGCGCTGAGCGCCACCGCCCTGGCCGCCGGCGAGGGCGATCGCCGGAAAGGCGAGGCAGAGGACGAGGACGGGAACAAAATATGTGCGTTTTGTGAGCAAGCGCGGGACCGTGCCGGTAATTGCGGCATCGGAAGGTGATCGCGCTCACACTGCTCACATAGTCGTGCCGTTTGAAACAAACTCAGGCACGATGTGCGCTCTGCCACTTCGATGGCTGGAAGAGATCCTGCAGCAGAAGGTGAAGCTCGGCCGGCCTAGACGGTTGCCGGAGGGGCAGACTTGATGCAGCTTGGAGCGGGACGGGCGATGATGGGCGCATCGTGGAAACGCCGACATCGCGCCTGCTGCTCGCTTGCCCGGATCGCCCGGGGCTGATCGCCGCTGTCAGCGGCTTTCTCACCGAAGCAGGGCTCAACATCGTCGACGCCGATCAGCACTCCAGCAACGAGGGGCGCTTCTTCATGCGGATGGTCTTTGACGCGGTGCCGGAGGGGGAGCGCGGAGACGTCTACGGGCGCTTCGAGGCGGAGATCGCCAAGCGCTTCGAGATGGACTTCCGCTTCGCCGAGTCGAGCGAGCGCAAGCGCCTGGCGATCATGGTCTCGCGCGAAGACCACTGCCTCTCCGACCTGCTCTGGCGCTGGCGCAGCGGCGAGCTGGGCGCCGAGGTTGTCGCCGTCGTCTCCAACCATCCCGAGCACGCCGACCAGGTCGCCTCGCTCGGTCTCCCCTTTCATCACGTCCCCGTCGAAGCGAGCGCAAAGGAGGAAGCGGAGGCGCGCCTCCTCGATCTGCTCGCCGGCATCGACCTGCTCGTCCTCGCCCGGTACATGCAGATTCTCTCGGGCGAGTTCCTGGCTCGCCTCGGCGTCCCGGCGATCAACATCCACCACAGCTTTCTGCCCGCCTTCGTCGGCGCCGATCCATACCGGCGCGCCCACGAGCGAGGTGTCAAGTTGATCGGCGCCACCGCCCATTACGTGACCGAGGAGCTCGACGCGGGACCGATCATCGACCAGGACGTGACCAGGGTCAGCCACCGCGACGAGGTCATCGACCTCGAGCGGATCGGCCGCGACATCGAGCGGCTCGTGCTCGCCCGCGCGGTTCAGGCCCACCTCGACGATCGCGTCCTCCTCGACGGCCCGCGCACCATCATCTTCTGACCGCGGTGCACGAGGGAACTGGCTGGTCAGCCAGTCGATGTTCTATGGTGAGGGCCGATGGAGCAGGCAACGATTCCGCACGCGCCGACCACTGTGAGCGTCCGCCGTGGCCCGCCGCCGGGCTCGACAGCCCCATCGCTGCTGCAGGCGCTGCGCTACGCGCGTGATCCGCTTGGCTTCCTGATCAAGTTGCAGCGTCGCTATGGGGACATCTTCAGCCTCTCATTCCCCTTCTTCGGCCGGCTCTACTACGTCGCCGACCCGACGCTGGTCAAAGCCCTGTTCACCGGCTCGCCGGAGCAGTTCCACGCCGGCGAGGCCAATGCAACGGTGCTCGAGCCGGCGCTCGGGCCCAACTCGGTCCTCACCCTTGACGATGCGCCCCACATGCAGCAGCGCAAGCTGCTCCTCCCCCCCTTCCACGGCGAGCGGGTCCGCGGCTACGGCGAGTTGATCCGCGAAACGACCCGCAAGCAGATGGAGAGCTGGCCGGTCGGCGAGCCATTCGCGCTGCGGCCCCACACCCAGCGGATCACCCTGGCGGTGATCATGCGCGCCGTCTTCGGCGTCCACGACGAAGATCGCCTGGCCCGCTTCGAGGTCCTGATCGACGACTTCAGCAAGCGGGTCGGCCTGGTCACCACCATCCCCGCCCTGCGACGCAAGCTCGGACCCTGGAGCCCCTGGTCGCGCTTCCTGCGTTCGCGCGCCGCGCTCGACGAGTTCATCTACGAGGAGATCGGGCTGCGGCGCAAGGAGGTCGAAGCTGGCGAGGAGGGTCACGACGACGTGCTCTCGCTGCTGCTGCAGGCCCGCCACGACGACGGCAGCCCGATGAGCGACGAAGAGCTGCGCGACGAGCTCGTCACAGTGCTCGGCGCCGGTCACGAGACGACCGCGACCGGCCTGGCCTGGGCGATGGAGCGGCTGCTCCGCACACCGCGCGTGCTGGCGAAGCTGCGCGAGTCGATCACCGCCGGCGAGGACGGCTACCTCGAAGCGACGGTCAAGGAGACGCTGCGGGCCCGGCCGGTGATCGTCGACGTCGCCCGCCGCCTCACAGCGCCGGCAGAGATCGGCGGCTACGAGCTGCCCAAGGGAAGCTTCGTGATGGCGGCAATCGCCGCACTGCACTACCGCGAGGACCTCTTCCCGAACCCGGAGGAGTTCCGCCCCGAGCGCTTCCTCGAGGAAAAGACCGACAACTACGCCTGGATTCCCTTCGGCGGCGGCGTGCGGCGGTGCATCGGCGCCGCCTTTGCCGAATACGAGATGCGAATCGTCCTGCGCGAGTTCGTCGAGCGCGCCGACCTCAGCGCTCCGAGCGGCAAGCCAGAGGCGGTCAAGGTCCGCAACATCACCCTCGCACCGGGCAAGGGCACGCTGGTCAAGCTGGATCGCCCGCTGCGCTGACCGCCTGCTCGGCCTCCTCCCAGCGCTCGTAGAGCTCCGCCAGCTTGCTTTTCGCGGCCTCGTGGCGCTCGCTCGCCCGCTCAACCTTGTCCGGCGTCGACCAGGCGGCGGGATCCGCAAGCTCCTCCTCGACTTGGGCCAGCTCGGCCTCGGCGGCCTCGATCTTTTCCGCCAGGCGACTCGCCTTGCGCGCGGCTTTTTTCGAGATCGTGCCTGGACTGCGGCGCTTGCTCGCTTTGCTCGATCGCTTTGCCGCCGCAGCGGACGCCGACGCAGCTTCCTCGTCTTCCTCGCGGCGCCGCTGGTACGCGGCCCAACCACTCGGATGGCTGAGCAGCTCGCCGTCCTCGCAGACGAGCGTGCGGCTGCCAACCGCCTCGAGCAGAGCGCGGTCGTGGGAAACGAGGATGACGGCGCCTTGGAAGGCCAGCAGTGCGTCCTCGAGCGCCTCGCGGCTCTCGATGTCGAGATGGTTGGTCGGCTCGTCGAGGATCAGGACGTTGGCGCCGGAGGCGACGAGGATCGCCAGCGAGAGGCGGCGCTGCTCGCCGCCGGAGATGTCGTCGAGCGACTTCTCCACGTCGGCCCCCGAGAAGAGGAAGCCGCCGAGTAGGTCGCGGGCCTTCTGGCCGCTGAGGCCGGTTTCGCGCTGCGCCGCGTCAAGAACCGTGCCCTCGCCCGCGGCCGTCTCGGCGTGCTGGGAGAGGTAGCCGATCCTGACGTTGTGGCCGGTACGGACCGAGCCGGCCGCCGGCTCCCGCTGACCGGCGAGGGTCGCGATCAGGGTCGTCTTGCCCGCCCCGTTGGGACCGACGAGGACGGTGTGTTCGCCCCGTTCGACTTCGAGGTTGGCGCCGGCCAGCAGCGTCCGGCCCGGCACCTCGATCGTCGCGTTGACCAGTTTCAGCACGACCCGGCCGGGCCGCTCCGGGGTGACGAAGGAGAAGCGCAGGTTGCGACGGTCGCGGGCCTCGGCCTTGACCCCGTCGCGCTTAATTTTCTCGATCTGCTTCAGCCGCGACTGCGCCTGTTTGGCCTTGGTCGCCTTGTAGCGGAAGCGCTCGACGAAACGCTCCATCCGCTCGATCTCCGCCTGCTGGCGCTCGATCGCCTTGCCGCGAGCGATCTCGCGCGCCGCCTGTTCCTTGCGCCAGGCGTGCCAGGGGCCGGCGAAGAAGCGGCCCCGCTGGGCCTCGAGCTCCAGCACCGAGGTGCCGACCGCCTCGAGGAACCAGCGGTCATGGGCGACGAGGACGACCGCGGCATCAAGGTCGACCAGGTAGCGCTCGAGCCATTCCAGCGAGGGGATGTCGAGGTGGTTCGTCGGCTCGTCGAGCAGCAGCAGGTCGGGACGCGTGGCAAGGGCGCGAGCGAGCGAGGCGCGGGTCAGCTCCCCACCGGAGAAGGTCGAGAGCTGCCGCGCGGCGGCCTCCTCGTCGAAGCCAAGCCCGTTAAGCACGGCGAGGACGTCGTCGCGCCAGCGGTAGCCGCCGCCCGCTTCGAGCCGCTGCTGCGCCGCCGAGTAGGCGCGCATCGTCTCCTCGTCGGGCTCGCCCGCGGCCATCGCCGCCTCCAAGCGGGCCAGCTCGGCCTCGGTCTCCTCCATGTCGACGCGGCCGGAGAAGACGTAGTCGCCGAGCGAGACCGCCGCGTCGCGCGGCGGGCGCTGGTCGTGCAGCGCCACCCGCGCCCCTTTCTGCAGGGAGATGCTGCCCGAGTCCGGCGGCCGCTCGCCGGCCAGCACCCGCAGCAGGGTCGACTTGCCGACCCCGTTGCGGCCCGAAAGCGTCATCCGCTCACGCGGCTCGAGCTTGAACGAGACATCGGCGAAGAGCAGCTTGCCGCCGGCGTAGAGGTCGATCGTGGTTGCTGTCGCGATGGCCATCTCGGGACTGACATTACGCGGCTCGCCGCGAGCAAGCGACGCGTAAGCTGCTTGCGTGCAGCGAGAGCAGTTGCAGGCAATCCAGACGCCGCTGAAGGAGCGCTACCGCGCGGACCCCGACGCGGCGGTGATCACGCTCTCGGCCGAGGGAGAGCTGGGCGAAGGTGTGTCCTGCTCGGTGAACACCGGCCGGGCGGTCGCCGAGGCCGGCCTGCACCCTGCATCGGGTGGCGACGGCACCCAGCTCTGCTCGGGGGACATGCTGCTCGAGGCACTGGCCGCCTGCGCCGGGGTGACGCTGCGAGCGGTTGCCACCTCGCTCGGGATCGAGGTGCGATCTGGGACCGTGCGGGCCGAGGGCGAGCTCGACTTCCGCGGCACCCTTGCCGTCGACCGCGAGGCGCCGGTCGGCTTCAAATCGATTCGGCTCGCCTTTGAGCTCGATACCGATGCCGACAGCGGGCAATTGGAGACGCTGTTGAAGCTGACTGAGCGTTATTGCGTCGTGCTGCAGACGATCGCCGGCACCCCCGAGCTCTCCGCGACCCTCGCGACTGCGTAGCGGCCACGTGGCAAGCCCGCTTAGACACCTTGGCGACCTCGCCAAGGCCCAGCTGAGCAGGCGTGGCGCGCAGCGTGAGGACGGGCAAGCGCTGGCAGAGCTCGAGGCGCGGCCGCTGGAGCTACCCGCCGGACTGGAGGTCGAATGGCTGGGGGTCTCGGGCTACCGACTCAGCGCCGAAGGGCAGACCCTCTTCGTCGATCCCTATCTATCGCGCGTGCCCTTCGCGGACCTGCTGCGACGCAGATCCGCCCTGCCGGACCCGGCGATGCTCGACCGCTTCGCCCAGGCGCCGGGCGAGGTCGCCGGCGTTCTCGTCGGCCACACCCACTTCGACCATGCCGTGGACGCTCCGGCGATTGCCAGGCGCTTCGGCTGCAAGGCCTACGGCTCCGACTCGCTGGTGGCGCTGATGGGCCTGCATGGCCTTGCCGAGCAGACGGTCGAGGTCGAGCCTTACCGCACCTACGACCTGGGTCCATTCGAGGTCAGCTTCACGCCGAGCGTCCACTCAAAGCTGCTGCTCGGTCTCGCCGTCCCTTATGACGGCGACCTCACATGCGAGCACCTCGATGCGCTCACCCCGAGCGCCTACCGCTGCGGTCAGGTCTGGGGAATCTCGATCAAGGTCGCCGGCGTCAGCTTCTACCACCAGGGCAGCGCCAACCTGATCGACGAGACGGTGCGCGAGCGCGATGTCGACGTCTTCCTCGCCGGAATCGCCGGCCGCAACTTCACCGACGACTACTGGGAGCGGATCATTCCCCGCCTCGACCCAAAGGTCGTCGTGCCGACCCACTACGACAACTTCTTCCGCCCGCTCGGCAACCCGATGGAGTTCGTCTCCAACGTCCAGCTCTCGGCCCTGCCTGATGAGATCGGCTCGATAAGTGTCGACGTCCAACTGGCCGCCCTTCCGCGCGCGGATATTTCCACAAACACGTAGCGTTCTGCGCACCACCGGTGCACTCAATCCATCTAGCGTGGCGTCGTGCTTCCATTCGATGCCGTCGATGCACGCGAACTGCTCAACGCAATGGTGACCGCAGTTTCGGTTCTGGGCGGTGCCATGGCGTACATGAGCGGTTATTTCGCAAGTCGAGCGATGTCCGAAGACCAACCACCCAATGTCCTTGGGCAACGGATAAATGAAGCTCTCGGCAGGGGATTCAATCTGGGGTGGCCGGCGGCCATAGGGGCCCTTATGATCAGCGTATGGA
>JBKPOV010000001.1:0-8927 GCA_046733315.1 Actinomycetota bacterium | reverse complement strand
GGGTTGTGCTTTCGGTGCCGGTGGCGATCGTCGACAAGCCGGTTGCTGGGGAGGACCTGAGCGACGCTGCTAATGCGTTGGTGCAACTGGCCACGGCGCTTGGGTTTCTGTTGGTGCCGTTTGCGATCGCGGCGGGGCGGGGGGCGACGGTGCGCCAAGCGGCCTCGCAGTTGGGCCTACGTCGTTTCCGGCCGAGCGCGATCAAGTGGATGTTCGCGGCAATCGGCGCTTACCTGCTCTTCGCGATCGTCTACACGGCGATCTTCGGTGCACCCGAGCAGAAAGACATCGCCGAAAACTTCGGCACGGTGCCAGTGCAGATCCTGCTGATCGTGATCGCGGCGCCGATCAGCGAGGAGGTCTGCTTCCGCGGCATGCTCTTCGGCGGCCTGCGCGAGCGCTGGCCGCGGATCGCCGCCGCGCTGCTCAGCGGCTTGATCTTCGGCGCTCTGCATGCCGTCACCGGCCTCAGCGCCGTGCCGCCACTGATCGCCTTCGGCTTCATCCTCGCCCTCCTCTACGAGAAGACCGGCTCGATCGTGCCGGGGATCATTCTGCACATGCTGAACAACTCGGTTGCCCTGATTGGCCAGTAGCGGCAAAGAAACGGCCCGCAGGGCGGGCCGTTTCAGGGCGAAGGGGTGGTAAACCCCTGACCGACTGACACTCGTTGAACCAGGCTATCAAGCACTTTGATAGCCAGCGGAGGGCGGGGGGACTCGAACCCCATCCGGGCCATAGGCCCGAACTTCCGAGTGTCAGTCGGTCGCCGTCACACGACCGGGTGATCGGTAAGAATCCAGGCCCGTGATTCGCCGGCTCGTCCCTTTCCTCGCTCTTCTCTGCGCCATTGTCGTCCCGGCCACCGCGCCGGCGGCGACGCCGAAAGCGCCCAAGGAAACGGGTCCGCCCCAGGCCACCGTGAAGATCCGTGTCGGCCACCTGCACGGCGGCAAGGCGCGGATCTACAGCAAGGTGCCGGTTGTCGGTTCGATCGCACCGTTCGCTCCGGGGCAGCGGGTCGAGGTTTCCTTCTATCTGGACGGCAAGCCACTGCTCAGCCGCAAGGTCGCGGTGCAGAAGGCGAAAGGGAACAGCGGCAAATTCAGGGCCAGCATTCTGCTCCGCGAGGGTGGCAAGTACGCGGTCAGCGCCAAGCACGCGGCGACCGCGGCCCTCGGCGGCGACAGCACCGTGCGCAAGGGCTGGAAGGTCAGCTACCCGGCGCTGCACCAGGGCCAGTGCAGTGACGTCGTGGTCGGCTTCAAGAAGGCGATGCGGAAGATGGGCTACATCGCCAACAGCGGCCGTTGCTTCGGCGCCAAGACGGCGCGCGGCGTGCTCGCCTATCGCAAAGTCAACGGCCTGACGCGCAGTTACCGGGCGGGCGCCGGACTGGTCAAGAGCGCCTTCTCCGGCAAGGGCGAATACCACGTGCTGCACCCGGCCGCCGGCGAACACGTCGAGGCGCCGCTCTCCAAGCAGGTCCTCGTCTTCGCCAAGGGCGACAAGCCGTTCGCGGTCTACCCGGTCTCCTCGGGCAAGAGCTCGACCCCGACCGTTACCGGCCACTTCACCTTCATCCGCCAAGAACCCGGCTACAACTCGCACGGCATGTACTACTCGTTCTACTTCTACGGCGGCTACGCGGTGCACGGCTACGAATCGGTGCCCGACTATCCCGCCAGCCACGGCTGCATCCGCACCTTCATCGCCGACCAGCCCGAGATCTACGAGCGGATCAACTACGGCGAGAGCATTTTTGTCTTCTAAGCGATCGGTTTGCTCCAGAGCTCCCTTCTAAGGGATAGGCGCTTATCGTTTAGTAAGCTCCACGGATTCTGAACCAAGCCTTTGGAGAGAGACGCTGATGCCCGTCGCGCAGGCTTGCACCCGCGCAGGTCGCTTCGTACAGCTGGGAGAGGGGGCGGCCGCTTACACGGCGTTCCTCCCGACTCCGCTTCCCCCCGAGCCGCCCCTCGAGCTGGACGTCGACCTCCATCAACTTCTCGACGAGGCGAACCAGGCCCTTGGTCGGCTGGACGGAATCACCCTGCTGCTTCCCGACCCCGGTCAGTTCCTCTACACGTTCGTTCGCAAGGAGGCCGTCCTCTCGTCTCAGATCGAGGGAACCATGTCTTCTTTGTCGGACCTGCTTCTCTTCGAAAACGAGGTCTCTACCGCCGCCCCGATCGAAGACGTGGAAGAAGCGGTCAATTACATCGCAGCGATGAATCATGGGGTCAGCTCGATTGAGTCAGGGCGGCTGCCGCTGTGCAATCGCCTGCTGAGGGAGATCCACGCGCTGCTGCTGCGCTCCGGGCGGGGATCGGACAAGTCTCCTGGCGAGTTTCGCCGCTCTCAAAACTGGCTCGGGGGCACGCGGCCCGGTAACGCGCGCTACGTTCCGCCGCCCTGGGAGGAGGTCGAGCCGGCGATGTCCGCGCTCGAGCGATTCCTCCATGACGATCCAACGCCGTCACCCGTCCTGGTCAAGGCAGCGCTGGCCCACGTCCAGTTCGAGACCGTCCATCCTTTCCTTGACGGCAACGGCAGAGTGGGGCGCCTGCTGATGACTCTGCTCTTGGTCGACCAGGGAGTCTTGAAGCGACCTCTGCTCTACCTAAGCCTTTATCTCAAGCGAAACAGGGACACCTATTACGAGCACCTGCAGGCTGTTCGAGTGGACGGCACCTGGGAGGATTGGCTGCGCTTCTTCCTGGAGGGCGTGATCGAGGTGGCGGCGTCCACGACAGAGACCACGCGGGGCATTGTCGAGATGATCGAGCGGGACAGACAGCGAATCCATGCCTTCGGGCGGGGGACGGCGACGGCCCTGCGCGTCCACGATCTCGCGGTGCGCCGAGTTGTCGTGAAAGCGCCGACGGCAGCACAGCTGCTGGATTTGTCCGAGCCACCCGTATATGGGGCGATCGCGAGACTCGAGCAAGCCGGCATCCTGCGTGAGGTGACGGGCAGATCGCGTGGCAAGGCCTACGTATACGGCGAGTACATGGACATCCTCAACGAGGGAACTGAGCTGTGAGCGCTGCCCCGCGCCTGGGCGAGAGAGCCCTGAAAGCGGTTCTCGTCATGATCGCTGCCTACCACGTGGCCATTGGGATGCTGGCGCTGGTCGCTCCCGACACCTTCTTCGATCAGATCGGGCGGTACGGGATCGAGAACTCCCATTACGTGGGGGATGTAGGGGCGTTCATGCTGGCCTTCGGCGTGGCGGTGGGGATCGCTGTCGTGCGGCCCTCGTGGCGCGCGCCGATCCTCTGGCTCGGCGCCCTCTGGTACGGCTTCCATGCGATTAATCACGCCTTCGACACGGGCGAGGCGAAGAGCGAAGCGCGGGGCTGGAGCGACACGCTGGCGATCGCCTTCGGGGCCGCGGCTTCCGCCTGGCTGGCGCGGGTATCGGAACGGCTGGGCGCCGCAGGCGACAAAGAAGCTGGGACGCCGGATAGATAGGAGAACGGGATGAAGGTCTTTATTGCGGGCGCGAGCGGTGTAATCGGCCGGCCGCTGGTGCGCCAGCTGGTCGCCGCCGGCCACGAGGTGACGGGGATGACGCGTAGCGAGGATCGCGCGGTTGAGATCCGGGAGGCGGGGGCGGCAGCGGTCGTCTGCGACGTCTTCGATGCAGCTGCGCTCGAGACCGTCGTTAGCGAGGCCGCTCCGGAGGTTGTCGTCCACGAGCTGACCGCGCTGCCGGCGCGGATCGACTACAAGGCCAAACAGGATCCGCTGGTGCCGACCAACCGGGTTCGCCGCGAGGGCACACGCAACCTGCTCGCCGCGGCCAAGGCAGCTGGCGCGAGGCGTTTCGTCGCCGAGAGCGTCGCTTTCTTCTACGCGCCCGAAGGCGATTGGGTGAAGGATGAGGAGGCGCCCCTCTTCCACGATGCACCGGGCATGTTCGGGACGGCCGCTGCCGCTTTGGCGGAGCTCGAGCGGCAGGTGGCCGAAGCCGACGGGATCGAGGGCGTTATCCTGCGCTATGGCTGGCTCTACGGCCCCGGCACCTTCTTCGACCGCATCGGCTCGCAGACCGAGGACGCGCTGAAGCGCCGTTTGCCGATCGTCGGCAAGGGCGACGGCGTGTTCTCCTTCATCCAGGTCGAGGACGCGGCCGCCGCGACCGTTGCGGCAGTCGAACGCGGCGCCGCCGGCACCTACAACGTGGCCGACGACGAGCCGGCGCCGATGCGCGAGTGGGTCCCCGTCTTCTGCGAAGCGGTTGGGGCGAAGAAGCCCCGCCGCGTCCCCGTCTGGCTCGCGCGCCTCGTCGCTGGCTCGGCGGCGGTCGGCTCGGCGACGGGAATGCGCGGCGCCTCAAACGCCAAGGCCAAGCGCGAGCTCGGCTGGCAGCCCGCCTATCCGAGCTGGCGCGAGGGCTTCGCGGACCCAGCAGCGCGCGGATAGCCGTCCAGCCCAGATGGCCAGGCGGCTCATAGGATGAGCTCGGATGACTGACCTCGCCGCCGCCAAGGGGACGCTGCTCGCCGAGCTGCGCGAGCACTCGTTGGTGATCGGCGAGGTGACGCTCTCCAGCGGCGTGACGGCGCAGTACTACGTCGACGCACGCCGGGCGCTGCTGCGGCCCGCTGGGTTTCTCGCCGCGGGGGAGCTGATCGCCGCCGCCGCCGCCGACGTGGGAGCAAGCGCCGTCGGCGGTCCGGCGACCGCCGCGATCCCGCCATCATGCGCGGCTCTCGCGGTGCCCGCGGGGAAGGACCTCCTTGGCTACTTCGTCCGGGGGGAGCGCAAGCAGCACGGCTTGCAGCGCTGGGTCGAGGGCGCGGTCGAGCCCGGAGACCGCTGCCTGGTGGTCGAGGACACCGTCACCACGGGCGGCTCGACCGCGAGGGCGATCGAACGGATCGGCGAGCACGGGCTCGAGGTCGCCGGTGTGGTCGCCGTCGTCGATCGCCTCGCCGGCGGCGGCGAGAAGATCGAAGCCGCCGCGGGGGCCCCCTACCGGGCGCTCGTGACCATCGACGAGATCTACCCCGACCGCCCCGACCGCGACTGAGTTGGAGCCCGACGCCGTAGAGATCCGCGTGCTCGGCTGCCTGATCGAGAAGCAGCGCGCTACGCCGGATGCTTATCCACTTTCGCTCAACGCGCTGCGCCTCGCCTGCAACCAGTCGACCAACCGCGACCCGGTCGTCGATTACGACGAGCAGACGGTGGTCGAGGCGCTGCGCCGACTCGCCTTACGAGGCTGGACCCGGCTCGCCAGCGGCGCCGGCAGCCGGGCTCGCAAGTACCGGCATCTGCTCGACCAGGCGTTCGGACTCGACCAGGCCGAGGTCTCACTGCTCGCCGTGCTGATGCTGCGTGGGCCGCAGACGCCCGGCGAGCTGAAGCAGCGTGGCCAGCGTTTGCACGACTTCGCCGACCTGACCACCGTGCACGAGACGCTCGCGCGGTTGGTCGAGCGCGGCCAGGTCGCCCGCCACGAGCGCCGGCCAGGGCAGAAGGAGGACCGCTACGAGCAGCTGCTCGGCCCGAGCGCCGGAGCGCCGACTCGGGGCGACGACGCTGCTCCTGCCCCGGGGATGGCTCCGGCCGCGGAGCTGGCTCCCGCGGAGGATCGTCTCACGCGCCTCGAGCGCGAGGTGGCGGAGCTGCGGAGCGAGCTGAAGGCGCTGCGCGCCGAGCTCGGCGATTGAGCAACGCCATAAACCCTTAAAGGACGAACGGCAGGCTTGCGCTACCTTGACAGGCCTGGTCCCGTAAACGTCCCAGTATTTCGATGGCAGGGGAGGCGGGAATGTCCAGAGTTCTCTTGGCGCGGGCAGGCAGGGGCCTTGCGGTCGCGCTCTCGGCTGCGGCCATGCTGGCGCTTTCAGCGAGTACGGCCTGCGCGGGTCCGGGCTACCAGCTGGACGCGGCCAAACCATCGATTGCCCTGAGCGCCGAAGTACCGGTCGGGGTCGCGATCGACCAGAGCAGCCAGGTCATCTATGTGGCCGAGGCGAGCCGCGACCTCTTCAACATCCAGCCGGGACAGGTTGAGCAGCTGACCTCCTCCGGAACGCCGACGGCGAGCTCTCCCTTCGGCACCGGCGGCCAGGACTTCTTCGTCTCGGTTGCGGTCAACCCGGTGACCCATGGCATCTACGCATACCAGATCGAAGGCTCGACGCCGCAGGGCCAGAAAGGTGCATCCAAGGTCAGCGTCTTCTCTTCGTCAGGCGTGCTGGGCACATCGTTCTCTCCCGTCAACGCGCAGGCGGAAACCATCGCCGCGGACTCGACCGGGCGCCTCTTCTTCCCCAACCACGTTGTCGGCAGCGTTCAGATCTTCAGCTCCTCCGGCGCCGTGGAAGGCTCGATCACTTGCGCCGGCTGCCCGGGCGGCTCCTTCGTGACCCCGCAGAGCGTCGCGTTTGATTCAGCCGGCAAGATCTACGTGGTTGACAGCGCGAACGGCGGGCGGGTGGTCAAGCTCTCGTCCGCAGGCGTCTACGAATCGATCCTGCAGAGTGGTGAGGGCGCCGTCGCGGTTGCCGTCGACAGCTCGAACAACGACGTCTTCGTCGGCGAGCTGACGAGCGGGACCTACCACGTGGTCGCCTACGACGCCTCCGGCGTTGAGTTCGATGATTTCGCGGCGGGCCAGGCCACCAAATCGGCGATCGACCTGGTCAGCGGCCAGCTTGCCGTCAACGCGACCACGCACAAGGTCTATCTCAGCAACCCAGGTGGCGGCGACCTCCGGGTCTTCGAACGCATCGCCTTGATCCCAGCGCCGACGGCGGCAATCGCGACGCCAAGCCCGGTCGGGCAGATCGAAGCCACCCTCCGCGCCACGGTGAACCCGAAAGGGCACGTCCTTACCAGCTGCGGCTTCGAATACACCGACCACGCGGACTTTCTCGCCAACGGCTTCGCCAACGCCACGACCGCGCCGTGCCCGGCGGTGGTGGGCGATGCCGAAAGCGCCGGGATCACGACGAAAGTGCAAGGGCTCGACACGTCTACCAGCTATGACTACCGAGTCAAGATCGCGAGCCATGGCGGCGCCGCCGAAACGAGTGGCCAGTCCTTCCAGACCCTGCCGCCGCTGCCACCGGAAGCGACGACGACGACCGCGTCCTCGCTCACCAAGACCACCGCGACCCTGGGGGGGACGGTGAACCCGAAAGGCGGCACGGTCTCCAACTGCCACTTCGAGTACGTGACCGAGGCCTCATTCCAGAGCGGTGGCTTCGCCGGCGCGACCTCCAAAGCCTGCACGGCCACCCCCACCGGCAACGTCGCCAACTCGGTCTCGGCGAAAGTCACCGGCCTGGTCGTTGGAACGTCCTACCGCTTCCGAGTCGTCGCGACCAGTAACTCGGGGACGACGCAAGCGGCCGAGAAAACCTTCGCGACAGTTGCGGAAACGTGCGCGGAAAACGCCGCGCTCTGCCCGCCGCCTGAAATACCGGCGCCGCCCGCTCAGGTCGAAGCGGGCCCAGTCCCGGCGCCCATCGTCTCGCCCCAGCCCAAACCGCTCAAATGCCGCAAGGGCTTCAAGAAGAAGAAGGTCCGCGGCAAGTTGAAGTGCGTGCGGGTCAAGAAGCACAGGGCCAGGCGCTAAGCGGGGCTTTCCAGAGCTCTTCCAGCCCGACTTGGTCGGGCGCATCTGCCTGCGCCTGAAAATACCCCGATTTGCAGGCAAGACACCCGTGTCTTGACAATCAGACAACCGTGTGTCTTAATCTCCCCACGATCCAGAGACGCAGATGTCTGCGTTTCCGGGACGAGAACCACAGGGACATAACCGAGCCTCGCGGAAGCCGCTAAGGGAAGCGGCGGGCAGAGGGGCTCACGGGACAAGGAGAGAGATTCAGATGTTCTCGACGCTACGCACGCGCTTTGGGATCCCCGGAGTCATCTCGGTGATGGCCCTCGTATTCGCGATGTTCGGCGGCGCCTACGCCGCACAGAGCGACAACGGCGGCAAGGCGACCGCCTCAGCGAAAGCCAAGAAAGGGCCGCGCGGACCCAGAGGCCCGGCTGGACCCGTAGGGCCGGCAGGGCCGCAGGGCCCGGCAGGCGCCAACGGCAAAGACGGTGCCAACGGGATAAACGGGACCAACGGTGCTCCAGGCAAGTCGGTCCTCGTCGGTTCCTTCGAAGGCGACGACGAACCCCTGGACGAACCGTGCGAAGAAACGGGCGGCAACGAATTCGAAGTCGAAGGCTCGGGAGTTCAGACCTACGCCTGCAACGGCAAGGAAGGCTCGCCCTGGACCGCGGGCGGCACCCTGCCCCCGAACAAGACGGAGACCGGCGCCTGGGCTGTGCTGGGCACTCTCGAAATTCCTGGGGTTGGAAGCTTCGGCGGCACACGTGAAGCAAATGTGCCTCTCTCGTTCAACATTCCGTTGACCGAAGGACTGGACGGAAGCCATGTCCATTTCTTTAACCAAGGTGAAGTCCCCTCGGCGATCAGCGGGTGCAACGGTGGAACTGCAGCCGAACCGAAAGCCGATCCGGGTCACCTCTGCGTCTACACCGGCCAAGGAGGGACGGTCGGAGGCTTCCACGAAATCCGCGCGTTGGATGGCCAAAATGGTGCGTCGAGGACCGGCGCCTATATCGCTTTCCTCAATCTCGGGAACACCGGGTCCGCAGCCGGCTCCTGGGCGGTAACGGCGCCCTAATGAAGCCGCGGACCACGAGGCCTGCCCACGTCCAACGGGGAGAGCAGGCCTCGTGGGCCAGCGTCGACCCACACCGCCTGCAAGGAACACGACGGGAAAGAGAGCAAGATCAGATGCCGGGAACCGCAGCCACACAACGAAGCCATCTCCTTTGCCTCGCGGCTACGACGATCATTGCCCTGCTTTTCCTCCTGCCGGCGGGTGCAGGAGCCGAAGTGCCGACGCTACTAACCCGCACGCCCGAAGACGGCGAAGTGG